>JAGBDL010000101.1 GCA_017937505.1 Clostridia bacterium
CGCAGGTGGTGATCCTGACCGGCGGCGCGTCGCGCATGGCCTTCTTCCGGGAGGCGTGCCGGGAGGCGTTTGCGGGCAGCCTGCTCGTGCTCTGCCCGGAGCCGGAGTGCTCCATCGCGCGCGGCCTGGCCTACGCCGGGCGCGTGGACGAGCGCCTGAAGACCTTCCGGCAGGAGGTCGCCTCCATCGCGCGGGGCGAAAAGCTCCAGGCGGCGGTGAACGCGCATGTGCACGAGCTGTATGCGCCGCTTGCCCAGGCGCTGTTTGAGGCGGCGCGCGAGAGTGCGATCGAGACGGTGGCGCTGTGGCGGCGCGGCGGCGTGGACACGATTCGCGAGCTGGACGCGCTGCTGGAGCAGAATATCGAGCGTGCGTTTGCCGGCGACGCCGTGGCTGTGCGCATTCGGGACGATCTGCGCGTGTGGACGGACAGCCTGATGCGCGAGCTGGAGGGCGAAATGACAGATCTGTGCATGCGCTGCGGCGTGCCGCCGGAGAAGATGTCCCTGAGCGGCATGCGGCTGAGCGCGGGCGTGAGCGGCGTCAGGCTCTCTCTGACCAGCGCGATGGGCATGGACGTGCTCTCCGGCGTGCTGGGCGTGGTGCTGGGCGCCGTCGGCGCGAGCATCTGCGGCGGGGGCGGCGTGGCGCTGGTGGGCACGGGCCCGGCGGGCATGATTGCCGGCGCGGCGGCGGGCGTGCTGCTGGCGCTGCTGGGCAAGGGCGAGATGGAAAAGCTGATGCGCAGCGTGAAGGTGCCGGTGCTCCTGCGACGGGTGGTGACGGACGGCGCGGTGAAGGCGGGCGTGAACCGCCAGGAGGAGGCGATCAAGCGCTCGATCGTCTCCGCGCTGGCCGATCCGGGCAACGGCTTTTCCGCGCGGCTGGCGGCGAGCATCGCCGCGACGCTGGGCACGCAGCTGGAGCACATGGCCCAAAGCGCCGAAATGTCGATTTGCGCATAATTTCCGCTCAAACCGCGCATGGGATGATGGGCATGCGCGCAAAGCTGTGATATAATCAGGATAACATCAAACCATCACATTCATCTGTGATCGAAAGGAAGAGGCATATGCTGGTAAAGAATGGCTTGGCGTTTGTCCGCGGCGCGTTTGAACGGGCGGATGTGCGCATCGAGAACGGCAAGGTTGCCGAGGTCGGGCAGCTCTCGGCGAAGGCTGGTGAGGAAATCCGCGACGCGCAGGGCTTGTATGTGCTGCCGGGCTTTGTCGATATCCACATCCACGCGTTCGGCGGCGCGGACTGCATGCGCGGCGAGGCGGATGTGCGCCGCATGAGCACGGGCCTGCTGAAGACCGGCGTGGCGGTGTTCGTGCCGACGACGATGAGCGCCTACCCGCAGCAGACCTATGACGCGCTTTCCGGCATCCAGGCGGTCGTGGACAGGCCCGAGGCGCGCGGCGCCGCCGTGCTGGGCGCGCACATGGAGGCGCCGTTCCTGGCGCTCAAATACAAGGGCGCGCAGCTGGGCGAGTGCCTGCAGGCGCCGAGCATGGAGGCCTACGACGGGATGGTCAGGGGCCTGACCTGCGTGCGCATGATGACCCTCGCGCCGGAGCTCCCGGGCGCGCTTGAGGTCATCGCCGGGCTGAAGGAGCGCGGCGTGGTCACCTGCGCGGCGCACACGGCGGCGCTGGCGGCGGATATTCACGCGGCGGCGGACGTGGGCCTGACGCAGATCACCCACCTGTTCAACGCGCAGACCCCGCTGCATCACCGCGAGCCGGGCGTGCCGGGCGCGGGCCTGGCGGACGACCGCATCGTCGTGCAGATGATCGCGGACGGCATCCACCTGCATCCGGACGTGCTGCGCGTTGCGGCCAAGTGCAAGGGTGCACAGGGTGTGGCGCTGATCTCCGATTCCATGGAGGCCGCGGGCCTGCCGGACGGCCAGTACGACCTGGGCGGCCAGGCGGTGTTCGTCAGGGACGGCGCGGCGCGGCTGGCAAACGGTGTGCTCGCCGGCTCCACGCTGCTGATGCACCAGGCGGTCAAAAACATGATCACCCTGGCGGGCATCGCGCCGGAGGAGGTCATCCCGATGGCCACCAGCACCCCCGCGGACAGCGTGGGCGCGAAGGGCTTTGGCCGCATCGAGCCGGGCGCGGCGGGCGTGCTGGCGCTGATGGACGGCAGCTGGAATTTCGCGGGCGTGATCGCGTAAATGGACACAGGACAGAGCGGGATGAATTCATCCCGCTTTTGTGTTGACGGCACGCAGAAAACGGGGTATGATAATCATGAATCATCATGAAGACGCGAAGGGGATTGCCTGAATGGAACACGAACAGATTGAACGCATCAACGAGCTGGCGCGCAAGAAGAAGACCGTCGGCCTGACCGAGGCGGAGGCGCTGGAGCAGGCGCGGCTGCGCGCGCAGTATCTCAAGGAATTCCGCGCGAATATGGAGGCGACGCTGCAGGCCGTGCGCGTGGAGCAGCCGGACGGCAGCTACAAGCCGCTGGTGAAAAAGGACAAAATGAACTAAAACGCCCAAAGCAGGAAAATCCGGGGAAGAATTCCTGCGGCAGGTTCGTCTACTATGCATAGGACAAGAGGGTTGGTGAAGGAAGATGAGGAAGAACATCGCAAGGACGGCGGCTGTGCTGCTGCTGCTCGCGCTGATGCCTGCGCTTGCGCTGGCGGACCGGTTTGCCGTGGTGAAGGGCGGCAGGCTGAACCTGCGCCAGTATCCCAGCACGAGCAGCTACAGCCTGGGCAAGTACGACACGGGCAGCTGGGTGCTGGCCGGAAGCGAGTCCGGCGGCTGGTGCCAGGTGAAGACCATGGACGGCAAGCGCGGCTACATGTCCGCAGGCTATCTGGACTTTGGCCAGTACGGCGGCGGCGCGACGGTCAGGTATGCCAACGGCGGCTACGTCAACCTGCGCTCCGGCCCGTCGACGGATGCGGGCATCATCATGCGCGTGACCTCCGGCTCCACGTTCTACATGCAGGGCAGCTACGGCGGCTGGCGCTACGGCTATGTGTATTCCGGCGGCACGCCGGTGTACGGCTACATGTCCGAGGCGTTTCTGGATACCGGCACGACGACCTCGGTGGTCACCACGCGCAACGGCGGCAAGGTGAACGTGCGCTCCGGCCCGGGCTCCTCGTACGCGAGCGTCGGCAAGCTGGCCAGCGGCACGCAGGTCACGGTGCTGCTCAAGGGCAACGGCTGGTACATGATCTCGGCGAACGGCCTGGAGGGCTTCATGTCCACGCAGTATCTCTCCGGCACGGGTTCCACGATCGGCAGCAACACCGGAACCACCTCGCTGACCGCCTGGGTCAACAACCCCATCAGCACGCAGGTGCTCAACCTGCGCGAGACGCCGAGCCAGAGCGCGCGCTCCATCGGTCAGTACCGCAACGGCACGAAGGTGAAGGTCGTCAAAAAGGGCTCCACCTGGTGCGAGGTCTACGTCGGCACGCGCCATGGCTACATGATGACCCGCTACCTGAGCTTTGACGGCAATTATCTCCCGCCGAGCTATCCGACCACCCCGAGCTATCCCAGCTATCCCAGCTATCCCAGCGAGCCGAGCTACCCAAGCTATCCGAGCTATCCGTCCGTGACGCCGACGCCGCAGGTGGTGTACATCACGCCGACGCCCGCGCAGAGCGTCCCGTCCTCGCCGAAGGCGGGCGACACCGTCACCCTGGCGGTTGCCGCGGGCAGCTCGGGCAGCATGATCAACGTCTATCACGACTCCGCGCTGACGCAGCTCAAGGGCTCCTATGCCCACGGCACGCAGGCCATGATGCTCCAGTACGGCACGAGCACCTGCATGATCTATGTGGGCGGCGGCGTGGCGTATGTGTCCACGTGGAATGTCAATTACTGAATCGCTGCAAGTCTGCCAGGGCATTCTTGCAGCGGGTAAAACATCATTTTCTTGTGCGCTGCGCGCACGGGCAGAAAATGATATCGGAAGCAGACTACGTCTGCTCCTTGCGCCGCGCATGTCGCCGCTGCGGATTTCACATGAAGGAGCTTCGGCCCCTTCATGCATCCCCAGAGGATAAGCAGCAGACTCAGCATATGATCAGCGGGTGGCCGAAAGGTCTCCCGCTTTTTGTGTAGAAAGCCGTTGACAAATGTACGAAATCGTACTATACTCCTTTGGTATGATTTCGTACCATGGAGGTTTGACCATGTCAGGAGCCCATGCGCATCTGCGGCGCTTCAACCATCTCATCGGGGAGATCGACGCTCTGTATCACGAGGCGGCGCTCCGTTTCGGACTGTCAGACAGCGCCATGCGGGTGCTCTATACGGTGTGCGTGGAGGGCGGAAGCTGCCCGATCGCTGAGATCATCCGGCAGTGCGGCATGAGCAAGCAGACGCTCAATTCCGCGCTGCGCAGGCTGGAGGAGGAAGGAACGATTGTCCTTCAGGCGGACAGAGGCAGGCGCAAGCGCGTCTGCCTGACGGACAGGGGAAAAGCGCTCGCAGAGCGAACCGTGCGCCGACTGATTGACGTGGAGAACAGCATTTTCGAGACGTGGACGCAGCAGGAGCGCGACGGCTACATCAGCCTGACACAGCGCTACCTGGACGCGCTTCAAAAGGGCTTGGAGGTGATGAAATGAATATCCGGCTTTCCGATCACTTCGGGTACCGGCGGCTTTTGCGCTTTACGCTGCCGAGCATCGCGATGATGATCTTCACGTCCATCTACGGCGTGGTGGACGGCCTGTTCGTTTCCAACTTCGTGGGCAAAACGCCGTTTGCGGCCGTCAACCTGATCATGCCGTTCCTGATGATTCTGGGCGCGCTGGGGTTCATGTTCGGCTCGGGCGGCTGCGCGCTGATTGCGCGGCTGCTGGGCGAGGGCAGGAGGGAGAAGGCGAACCAGACGTTCTCCCTGCTCATCGCCGTGACCCTCTTCTGCGGCGCAGCGCTGGCCGCGCTGGGCATCGCGCTCCTCCGGCCGATAGCCGCGCTGCTGGGCGCGCAGGGCGAGCTGCTTGAATTGTGCGTACTTTACGGCCGGGTGAACCTGCTGGCGCTGCCCGCGCTGATGCTGCAATATGAATTCCAGAGCTTCCTGATCGCGGCGGAAAAGCCGAATCTGGGCCTGATGGTGACGGTGGCCTCGGGCGTGACGAATATGGCGCTGGACGCGCTGTTCATCGCGGGCTTTGGCTGGGGCGTTGCGGGCGCGGCGGCTGCGACGGCGATGAGCCAGGTGGTCGGCGGCATGGCCCCGCTCGTATATTTTGCGCGGAAGAACGACAGCCTGCTGCATCTGACCCGGCCGGTGTTTGACGCACGTGCGCTGGTGAAGGCCTGCACAAACGGCTCGTCCGAGCTGATGAGCAACGTCTCGATGTCGCTGGTCAGCATGCTGTACAACGGGCAGCTGATGCGCTACGCAGGCGAGAACGGCGTGGCGGCGTATGGCGTGCTGATGTACGTCAACTTCATCTTCCTGGCGGCGTTCATCGGCTATGCGAACGGCTCCGCGCCGGTGGTCAGCTTCCACTACGGCGCGGGGCACAGCGACGAGCTGAGGAGCCTGAGAAAGAAGAGCCTGGTCATCATCGGCCTGTTCTCGCTGGGCATGCTCGCGTTTTCGGAGCTGCTGGCCAGGCCGCTGGCGGCGATCTTCGTCAGCTATGACGCGGCGCTGATGGCGCTGACCGTGCGCGCATTCAGGATCTACGCGCTGTCGTTCCTGTTTGCCGGCGCGGCGATCTACGGCTCGTCCTTCTTCACCGCGCTGAATGACGGGCTGACCTCCGCACTGATCTCGTTTGTGCGCACGCTGCTGTTTCAGACGGCGGCCGTCCTCCTGCTGCCGCTGCTGCTGGGCATCGACGGCGTGTGGTGGTCGATCGTCGCGGCGGAGGCGGCTGCGGCACTGATGACGGCGGCGTTCATGAAGGGCAAGCAGAAACAGTACGGCTATTGAAGTCAAGGCCGCTTTTCACCGCGCGAAGCGAAGAAGGGGTTCGGGGACAATGTCCCCGAGCAGGTTTTAGGGCGGCAGCCCTAACGTCTCCCTTGCGCGAAGCGCCAACAGCAAGAACCGCAACGGAGCCGAAGACGACAATTGCGGTTCCGTCTGCGCGGCTTCAAACAGCAAGATAAAAACCCGACGCCTTCCTTGCGGAAAGCGCCGGGTTTGCTCATGCGTTTTTTCGCTTACTTGGTCGGAACCACGGAGGTGCCGTAGGTGTCCTTGATCCACTGAACCATCTCGTCGCTCTGGAGCACTTCGACCAGGGTCTTGAGCTCCTCGCGGTCGTCGCCCTCGCGGATGGCGATGACGTTCGGATAGGCGATGTCGGAGGACTCCACCGCGATGGCGGTGCCCACAACCTCCACGCCGGCCTGCAGCGCGTAGTTGGAGTTGATCACGGCCAGATCGACGTCGGCCAGCATGCGCGGCACAGCGGCGGCCTCAAACTCCTGCACGGAGATGTTCTTCGGATTCTCGGCGATGTCCAGGACGGTGGCGTTGGTGCCGGCGTCGTTGGAGAGGGTGATCAGGCCCTGCGCGGCGAGCAGGTTGAGCGCGCGGGCTTCGTTGGTCGGGTCGTTCGGCACAGCGATGACCGCGCCGTCCGGGATGGTGTCGATGGTGTAGTTCTTCGTCTGGTTGGTGTAGATGCCCATCGGCTCATAGTGCACAGCGCCGGCGGAGACGAGCTTGGTGCCGTTGTCCGCGCAGAAGCTCTCGAGATACGGGATGTGCTGGAAGTAGTTGGCGTCCAGATCGCCGGAGTCGAGCTGGAGGTTCGGCTGGACATAGTCGTCGAAGATGACGATTTCAAGCTCGATGTCCTTGGCGGCCAGCAGATCCTTGGCGGCCTCGAGGATTTCCGCGTGCGGGGTGGAGGACGCGCCGATGACGAGCTTGGTCGCGGCGCAGGCGGTGGCCACCGCGGCGACGAGAACGAGGGCAAGAGCGACAGTAATCAGCTTTTTCATGGTTTTCTCTCCTTCTTTATGATGGAATATGAGGTCGTTTTCATAAGGCATATCGCCTTAGTGACAAAGTTTGTGTTCCTCCGCGAAGCAGAAGTAGGGGTCTGGGGATGAAATCCCCAGGCGGGGTTTGGGGGACCGGAGTCTGCCGCGTCCAGTGGACGAAACAGGCAGGCGGAGCGTCGGGAATCGCAAGGAGCATCATGGTGCGACTATGCGAGTTCCCCGGATCGGCAGCCCACCGTTCTCCCGTCACTCCCGGACGCGCTTGTCCGTCCTGCGGGAGATGTACATACCGATGAGCTGGATGAGCTGCATCAGGAGGATCAGCAGGATGACGGTGACCAGCAGGACGTCGGTCTGGTAGCGGTTGTAGCCGTAGCTGATGGCGATCTGGCCCAGGCCGCCGCCGCCGATGGCGCCGGACATCGCGCTGTAGCCGAGGATCGTGCCGGAGGAGATCGTCGCGCCGACGATGAGGGAGGTCTTCGCCTCGGGGATGATCACCTTGAAGATGATCTCCGGGATCGAGGCGCCCATGGACTGCGCCGCCTCGATGACGCCGGGGTCAACCTCCAGCAGCGAGCTTTCGATCATGCGGGCGACGTACGGCGCGGCCGCGATGACCAGCGGCACGATCGTCGCCGTGGAGCCGTAGGCCTTGCCGGCGATCATGCGGGTCAGCGGGATGACCAGGATCATCAGGATCAGGAACGGAATGGAGCGGAAGATGTTGACCACCGCGTCCATCACGCGATAGATCAGCGGCCGGGGCGCGAGGCCCTTGGGCGAGGTGAGCACCAGCGCGATGGCCAGCGGCAGGCCCAGCAGATACGCAAAGAGCGTCGAGACCACGGTCATGTACATCGTGTCGCGGATGCCGCCAAGCATCAACGGGACCATCTTCTCAATGGCCATCGCCGTTCACCTCCTCCACGCGCAGGTTCTTGCTCTGCAGGTAATAGATGGCCTTGTCCTGCTGCAGCTGGTCCTCCGGCAGCTGCAGGATCATCTGGCCGAAGGCCTTGCCGTTCACGTCGCGGGTGTCCGCGTACATGATGTTCACGGCGATGTGGCACTCCATCACGAGGCTGGCGATGATGGGCTCGCTGGAGGCGTTGCCCTCAAAGACGATGCGGATCATCCGGTCGCCCATCACGCCCGCGTCCGCGCCGGACTTGCGGAAGATGAGCTTCTTCGCCGCGGCGGATTTGGGCTGGGAGAAGACCTGCTCGACCGTGCCGTTCTCCACCAGATCGCCGTTGTCGATGATGGCCACATGCGTGCACACGCTCTCCACGACGCTCATCTCGTGCGTGATGATGACGATCGTGATGCCGAGCTTCTTGTTGATGTCGCGCAGCAGGTTGAGGATCGAGGTTGTCGTCTGCGGGTCCAGGGCGCTGGTCGCCTCATCGCAGAGGATGATCTTCGGGTTCGTGGACAGCGCCCGGGCGATGGCGACGCGCTGCTGCTGGCCGCCGGACAATTGGCTGGGGTAGTTGTGCTGGCGGTCGGTCAGGCCGACGATCTCCAGCATCTCATCCACGCGCTTGTCGATGTCGGCTTTCTTCATGCCGGCGATCTCCATCGCGAAGGCGATGTTGCCGCGCACGTCGCGCTGCTGCAGGAGGTTGAAGTGCTGGAAGATCATGGAGACTTCCTGCCGCAGCTGGCGCAGGGCCTTGGGCGAGAGGCTCGCCAGATCCTTGCCGTCGATGACGACGTTGCCGCTGGTCGGCTTCTCCAGAAAATTGATGCAGCGCACGAGCGTCGATTTGCCCGCGCCGGACATGCCGATGATGCCGTAGATGTCGCCCTGATTGATCTCAAGGTTGATGTCCTTGAGGGCGTCCACGGTCTGGGTCTTGCCCCTGAACGTCTTTGCCAGGTGCCTGAGTTCGATGAGCGCCAAGATGCGCGTCTCCTTTCGACGGCCGGAGCCGGTTCTCATGTAATTCGGATGGTTCACAAAAGGTTCTGCTGTCTTTCGTGACATGGGGTATTATAGCGCATTTCCTATGCATAGGCAAACATGATTAAAGTATGGCGTAGCATAGGGAAAAGCTATAATGAGGATTGAATTCGGGGTGGGCGCTGTGCTATAATGAAGCGATCACAGCGGGGAGGGAACGCGCATGACGCTTCAGCAGCTCAAATACGTCATCGAGGTGGCGGAGAAGGGATCGATCACCGAGGCGGCCAAGTCGCTGTTCATCGCCCAGCCCAGCCTGTCTGCGGCCATCCGGGAGCTGGAGGAGGAGATTGCCACGACGATCTTCGTGCGCAAGTCCCGCGGCATCCTGCTCACGCCCGAGGGCGCGGAGTTTCTGGGCTATGCGCGACAGGTGGTGCAGCAGGCCGCGCTGATTGAGGAGAAGTACATCGCGCGCCAGGCGGTGCGCCAGCGCTTCTCCGTCTCCACGCAGCACTACTCGTTCACCTCCAGCGCGTTCATCGAGCTGGTGCGCGCCCACAGCGACCAGGCGTACGAGTTCATCCTGCGAGAGGGCAAGACCTACGACACGATCATGGACGTCAGGAACCTGCGCAGCGAGATGGGCGTGATCTACATGAGCGCGTTCAACGAGGCCGTCATCAGCAAAACGCTGCGCGAGGCCAATCTGGCCTTTTCCGAGCTCTTCGCGGCCAGGCCGCACATCTTCGTGGGCCGGAACAATCCGCTGGCGGGCAGGACGAGCGTCACCATGGCCGATCTGGTGAATCTGCCGTGCCTGACGTACGACCAGGGCGATCAGAACGCGTTCTACTTCTCGGAGGAAATCCTCTCCACGCTCAACCACGACCGCAGCATCAAGGTGACGGACAAGGGCACCATCATCGACCTGATGGTCGGCACGGACGGCTACACGATCTCCTCGGGCATCTGCCCGTCCTATCTGCGCGGCGAGGACATCATCTCCATCCCGCTTCAGGTGGACGAGATCATCCGCATCGGCGTCATCACCCACAAGGACTACCGGCCCACGCCGCTGGGCCAGGAGTATCTGGATGTGCTGCACAGGATCGTGGGCGACATGCAGACGGTGTCGGCGTGAGGGGGAACGTTAGGGCTGCCGCCCTAGAACCTGCTCGGGGACATTGTCCCCGAACCCCTTCTTCGCTTCGCGCATATAGAAGCAGCCTCAGCGTTCAGATAGGAATAGGAAAAGAAGGAAAAACCCGAAAGGGACAGAATGATATACAGATCAGAAACAACAGCAGCCTGGAGGAATATCCATGAACGAAGGAACGCGCTTTGACCTCGCGTATGAGACGATGCCCTGGCACAAGGTGGATGCGGTGGTGTTTGACATCGGCAACATCCTCATCAAATTCGCCCCGGACGACTTTCTGCAGCAGCTCTTTCCCGGCGACGAGGCGATGCAGCAGCACATGCTTCGTCACGTCTACAAGGGGCCGTACTGGCCGTGCTTTGACCGCGGCACGATGACCTATGCCGAGGCGGCGCGCCGCCTTGCAGCGGAGGCCGGCGGAAAGGAAGCGGACTATCTGCACGCGCTGGAGGGCTGGATCGAGCTGAAGACCCCGATCGAGGAGGGCTGGCGCGCGGCGCGGCGATGCAGGCGCGCGGGCAAGAAGCTGTATCTGCTCTCCAACTACCCGCAGCAGGGCTACGAGCGCCTGCGCGTCAAATTCGCGGATTACTTCGGCAACCTGTTCGACGGCGGGATCATCTCCTGCTATGAGCATGTGGTCAAGCCGGAGCGGGAGATTTATGCGCTGCTGTGCAGCCGCTACGGGATCGACCCGGCGCGTGCGGTGTTCATCGACGATACGCTGGGCAACGTCGAGGGCGCGATGAAATTTGGCATGCACGGCTTTCACATGCATGAAAGCGGCATGATGGATCGTTTCTTTCTATAAGATAGATAGAAAGAAAGCTTTGGAGGAAAGCGTATGCTGAAACGATTTGCAGCGGCCCTGCTGCTGGCGCTGATGCTGCCGTCCTGCGCGCTTGCGGAGAGCGCGATGCTGGGCGTGCAGGTGAAGGACACGGCCGCGCCGACGGCCGAACCCACGCTCGAGCCGACGGCTGAGCCGGCGCAGGAGGACGACCCGTTTGCGCCGATCACGCAGGAGGAGAGGGAGGCCGCCGGCCTGGGCGAGCGCATTCTCTGGCGCGGCATGGAGGGCGAGGACGTGAAGCTCGTGCAGCGCAGGCTCTACCAGCTGGGCTATTACCTGGGCAAGCTCGACGGCGTGTTCGGCCTGGGCACGCGCACGGCGGTGTACGGCTTCCAGCGCGCGCACAAGCTGGAGAAGATCGACGGCAAGGTCGGCCCGGCGACGATTGAAATGATGTTCGCGGAGGACGCGATCGTGAAGCCCACGCCCACGCCGAGCCCGACGCCGACCCCGACGCCCACGCCG
>JAGBDL010000102.1 GCA_017937505.1 Clostridia bacterium
CGGACGAATACAAGGCGCACATCGACGACGCCGAGCCCTGGGTCACCGCGCTTGCGGAGCAGTGCGCGGACGACCGCGGCACGCGGCTGCATGACGACGCGGCCGAGACGTTGGCTGATGCCCGCGAAACGCTCGACGAAAAGCAGCAGGAGCTGGCGGACGCGAAGCAGAAGCTTGAAGACGCCAGGCAGACGCTGGCCGATGCCGAACAGGACGTCCTGGACGGCGAGCAGAAGCTCGCCGATGCGAAGGAGGAGGCCGACCGCGAGCTGGCCGACGCCTATCAGAAGCTCGTCGACGGCCAGAAGGAGATCGAGGAGAACGAGCAGAAGCTTGCGGACGCCCGCAAGGAGCTCGCGGACGGCGAACAGAAGCTCGCCGACGCGCAGGCAGAATATGACGACGGCGCGGCCAAGCTGGCCGAGGCCAGAGAGGAGCTTCGCAAGCAGTTTAACGAGACTGTCGGCGAGCTGCAGGCCGGGCAGGCGGAGATCGACAAGAATCAGGCGCAGCTCGACCAGAAGCGCGCGGAGCTCGCCGCGCAGAAGGCCCAGCTCGAAGCAAGCAAGGCGCAGCTGGAGGCGGCGCTTGGCAGCGAAATGCTCCCCGAGGAGCAGCGGGCGCAGCTGCAGGCACAGCTCGCGCAGGTCGAGGCCGGACTGCAGAAGATCGAAGCTGCCGGACCGGAGCTTGACGCGGCGCAGCAGCAGATCGACGCGGCGCAGGCGGAGCTCAACGCAGGCAGCGAGGAATTCGGCGACGGGCTGGAGGAGGCCAACGCCGAGATCAGCGAAAACCAGAAAAAGCTCGACGAGGCCAAGGCCACGCTCGATGAAAAGAATCAGGAGCTGGCCGACGCAAAGCAGGAGCTCGCCGATGGTGAGCAGCAGCTTGCCGACGCAAAGCAGGAGCTGGCGGACGGCTGGGCCGATTACTACAGCGGCAAGGCCGAGGCCGAACAGAAGATCGCCGACGCGGAAGCCGAGCTTGCCGACGCGAAGCAGCAGCTCACGGATGGCAAGCAGGACATCGCCGACGCCGAAGTGGAGCTCTCGGACGGCGAACAGAAGCTGGCCGACGCGGAGCAGGAGTATCAGGACGGGCAGGACGCGCTCGAAAAGCTCGAAAACCCGGATGTGTTCGTGCTGGACCGCAGCAGCAACATCGGCTACGCCTGCTTTGAGAGCGATTCGGATATCGTGCGGGGCGTCTCGCGTGTGTTCCCGCTGTTTTTCTTCGCCGTGGCGGCGCTCGTGTGCATCACGACGATGACGCGCATGGTCGATGAGCAGCGTACGCAGGCGGGCGTTTTGAAGGCCATGGGCTATTCCAACGGCGCGATCTTCCTGGTCTATTTCCTCTACGCCGGGAGCGCTTCGGTGCTCGGCTGCGTGGTTGGCATCGCGGCGGGCTCGTATTTCCTGCCGAAGATGATCTGGCAGGGGTATAATATCATGTACGGCTTTACGGACATCCTGTATGCGTTCGACTGGCCGCTGGCACTGTTGTCCGCGGGGGCGTATCTGCTCTGCGCGCTCGGCACGACGTGGTACGTCGCGCATGCGGAGCTGCAGCGGCCCGCGGCGGAGCTCATCCGCCCCAAGGCCCCGAAGGCGGGCAAGCGGATCTTGCTGGAGCGGCTGCCGGGCCTCTGGAACCGGATCCCGTTTTTGCATAAGGTCTCCATCCGCAACATCCTGCGGTATAAAAAGCGGATGATCATGATGATCATCGGCATCGGCGGCTGCACGGCCCTGCTCATCACCGGCTATGGCATCCAGGATTCCATCAGCAACGTCGTCGACTATCAGTACAGCGAGATCACCCGCTACGACGCGTCGGTCACGTTCCAGCACGCGCTGAACGAGACGGAGCGCACGGCCTTCGCCGCGCTCTGCGAGGAAGAAGCCGAAGAATATCTCTTCGTGGCCGAAAAGAGCGCCGACGCCAGCGCGGGCAGCACGGTCAAGACGACGAACGTCGTCTGCCCGGCGTCCGGCAGCGTAGACGGCTTTGTCGACCTGCATGAGAAGGACAAAACGCCGGTCGCCTATCCCGAAAACGGCGCGTGCGTCATCAGCCGCGGGCTGGCCGAGGCGCTGCAGCTGTCGGCGGGCGACACCATCACGCTGCAGAGCGGCACGCGCGAAGCGCAGCTGCAGGTCGCGGCGGTCTTTGAAAACTATGTCTACAACTACGTCTACCTGGCGGCGGAAAGCTGGGCGCAGTGCTTCGGCGAAGCGCCGGCATACGAGCAGGCCTGGGTCAACTTCCCGCCTGACGCCGATGCCCACGCGGCCTCGGCCGCGCTGGCGGGGGCGAAGAACGTCGCCTCCGTGAGCCTCAGCAGCGATTTCCGCGCGCGCGTGGCGACGATGATGGAAAGCCTGCGGTACATCGTGGTGGTCGTGGTGGTCTGCGCGGCGGCGCTGGCGTTCATCGTGCTGTATAACCTCACAAACATCAACATCACCGAGCGCGAGCGGGAGATCGCCACCATCAAGGTCCTCGGCTTCTACGACAGCGAGACGAACCGCTATGTGTTCCGCGAGAACATCATCCTGACGGTGCTCGGCGCGCTTGTGGGTCTGCCGATGGGCAAGGCGCTGCACGCCTACGTCATGTCGCAGATCCGCATCGACCTCATGTGCTTCGACGTGCGGGTGGCGCCGGGCAGCTATCTGCTCTCCGCGGCGCTGACGCTCGCGTTCGGGCTGCTGGTCAATCTGGCGCTGCGCCGGAAGATCCGCGCCATCGACATGGCCCAGGCGCTCAAATCCATCGAATAGCATCCGAAGAGAGAAGAGAAACGAATGAAGAAACTGCTTGTCTATCTGCGGCCCTACCGGCTGCAGGCCATCCTCGCGCCCGTGTTCAAGCTGCTGGAGGCGGCGTTTGAGCTGCTGGTGCCACTCATCATGGCAGATATCATCGACGTCGGCATCGCGGCGGGCGACACGGGCTATATCCTGAAAAAATGCCTGCTGCTCGTGGGCCTCGGCCTGTGCGGCTTTGCCAGCGCGACCTGCGCGCAGTATTTTTCCGCCAAGGCCGCGACCGGCGCGACGGCCAG
>JAGBDL010000103.1 GCA_017937505.1 Clostridia bacterium
CACATCGTTACCAATGGCGGTAATTATACGGTAGTTGAACTGGTAGAAAAGTATGTGTCTTTGAAAACCGGAGTGAGCCACAACACCCGTGCAGGATATAAGACCGTGATCAATATTCTGAACAAAGAAGCGTTTGGAAAGCTACGCATTGACAAGGTACGCTTGTCCGATGCAAAGGCGTGGCTGATCAAGCTTCAGCAGGTGGACGGCAGAGGGTACAGCTCCATTCACTCCATCAGAGGTGTTCTAAGACCGGCTTTTCAGCTGGCAGTGGATGATGACCTGATCCGTAAGAATCCATTTGGGTTTGAACTGGCATCTGTGATCGTAAATGATTCTGTCACCAGAGAAGCAATTACCCGAAAGCAGGAGCGTGAACTTCTGAAATTCATTAAAGAAGATAAGCACTTCTGCCGATACTACGATGCGATCTTCATTCTCTTTAATACGGGGCTGCGTATCTCGGAATTTTGTGGATTGACCTTTTCTGATATCGAGTTCGATCAGAAGCGTATCAAGGTTGACCACCAGCTGCAGAGAACATCGCAGATGCAGTATGTGATCCAAGACCCCAAGACGGAAAGCGGTATCCGCTATGTGCCGATGAGTGAGGAAGTGGTAGCGTGTTTCCGCCGTATTCTCGCCAATCGTGTGGCACCGAAAGTGGAGCCGATGGTGGATGGATATGCCGGATTCCTGTTCCTGGACAAGAATGACAGACCGATGGTTGCACTGCACTGGGAGAAATACCTGCAGCACATTGTCGAGAAGTACAACAAGATCTACCGCATCCAGATGCCCAAAGTTACCCCTCATGTATGCAGACACACCTTCTGTTCCAATATGGCGAAATCCGGAATGAACCCTAAGACATTGCAGTATATCATGGGTCATTCGGACATCAGCGTGACGCTGAATGTCTACACCCATGTGCAGTTCGATGACGCACAGGCGGAGCTGCTCCGAGTAGCGGAAGCCTAAACCCTCCGTTGGTACAGAACGATAATTTACCAACGGATTTACCAATATTGCAGGAAAAAGCATGAGAAAATACGGGAAGATTTGAGAAGATATCCCGAAAACAAAGAAACATGAAAATGCCGAAAAACCCTGCAATATTGGGCATTTGAGAAGAAATACAAGACTTATATGGAGATATAAGACGATGATAAAAATACTATTTGTTTGCCACGGCAATATCTGCCGCAGCCCGATGGGCGAGATGATCATGAAGCAGCTCGTGCGCGAGCGGCACATGGAAGACCTCTTCACCATCGCCTCCTGCGCAACCAGCCGGGAGGAGATCGGCAATCCGGTCTACCCGCCTGCCCGCGCGGAGCTGGCGCGTCACGGCATTCCCTGCGAGCGCCGCGGCGCGCGCCAGCTGACCCGGCGCGACTACGAGGACTACGACCTGCTGATCTGCATGGACTCCATGAACGTGCGCAACGCGCTGCGCATACTGGGCAGCGATCCCGAAGGCAAACTGCACAAGCTCAAGGAATACCTGGGCTCCGCCGACGATGTTGCCGATCCCTGGTTTAGCGACCGGTTTGACATCGCCTACGCCGAGATCGACGCGGGCTGCCGGGCGCTGCTGGAGCAGATTCTCGGGGCGTAAACCCATAGCGGGCCGTGCCCGCTCCCACCTCCGAACCGCTTTGCAGAATCAAGTCGTTCCGGCCCGCTGTACGGCTTTGGGGCGCAATCCCCTATCAAGCAAAAAAGAAGCCTCCGCAACGGAAGCTTCTTTTGCTTTATTCCACCTTGTCCACAAACAGCAGATCAAACCGGGGCACCATCACCGGCTCGCCCTGATCGTCCTGCTCCTCGAACACGCCGGACACCTCTGCGACGACGGTGATCATGTCGCCCACCTTCGCGCCCATGTCCTCGCCGGCCACGATGACGACCGGATTGTACCAGGTGCCGTTGGCGGCCTTGTTGAACTGCATGCGGATGTACTGCGTGCTGCCGCTGGCGCTGACCTCCGTCACCGGGCCGTAAAGGCTCATCACCTTGCCGCGGTTTTCGCTGAGATCGCGCTGCAGGGTCTTGTAGCTGATCTTCTCCGCCGAGGCACGCACGGCTGCCTTCTCCTGGTCGTCCGTCATCACGCGCACCAGCGTGAACGGATAGCGCCGCTGGTTGAAGCCGTCCTTGTCCAGGATCAGCGTGTAGCGGTACTCGCCCGCCTGCTCCGTCGTCAGCTCGAAGGAGAACGAGCCGTCGTTGCCCGCGCGCTTCTTGGATACGCCGAACGGCGTCACCATCTGCATCTGCGCACCGGCCAGCGTCTGGCCGGAAATGACGGTCTTGCTTTGCGTCACGGTATGCACGCCGCTCTCCTCAATGCCGCCCAGCGACACCGGCAGCGTCTTCGCGCTGAAGGTCACCGTGCCGGACACGCTCGCGTCCGCCATACCCTCCACGCTCGCCGTCAGCGTAATGTCGAACGTGCCCTCCTCCTCCAGCGGCACCAGCAGCGAGAAGCTGCCGCTTGCGCCCGCCTGGCCGACGGAGAGCAGCTGCATCTCGCCCGTCTGGTCGGGCGCCTGCGCGACCAGCTCGGCATTCGCCGTCGTCTGGCCGGTGATCACGAGGTTGGCGTTCGTCGTCTCCTGCGGGATGTCCGCCGTCAGGCGCACGGTGCGCACCGGCTGCTCGGCAATTTTCTCGATGGTCAGGTCGTGCGTGCGCGCGCGGAAGCTGGCGATGTCCCGGTTGCCGAACCGGCCGGAATCGATCTGCCAGTCGAGCATGACGTACATGCCGTTCTTCACCGTCAGATAGCGCAGGCCCCGGCCGATGATCTCGTCGGAAAACGTCCGGATATAGTGGATGTACATCCAGTACTCGCCGTTTTCCTTCTGCCATTCCACGTCCTGCGTGCGGTTGCCGGTCGTCTCCCAGATCGTGTTGCTCTCCGCCATGCGGCGCAGCTCGCGGCGCTGGGCGTCGGTGATCTCCGCGATGTCGAAGATCTCGCCGGAGAGCTCGTCTGTGCGCACGATGACGCTCATGTGCTGCGCGAAATCCTGCCGGTACGCGCGGGAAAGCACGCCCTGCGCTTCCATATCCTGCGACAGGGCGGACGCGTCGATGCCGTTTTCCTCCAGCAGCGGCGCGTACACCATCGCCAGCTGGGGCGAGACGACGATCCAGCTCTCCGGATAGTCAAATGCAAGGCCCTGGGCCTCCATGGCGATGGTCTGCGCGCTGGCCGCGCAGGGCGCAAGCGTCAGCGCCAAAATGAGCCAGGATAGAATGCGTTTCATGATATTCCCCTTACAGGATGTGCACGAGCATGTTGCCGCCCTCGTCCGTCTTGAGCCTGAGCAGGCCCTCGCGCTCGAGCGTGCGCAGCACGTCGGAGAAGCGGCGCAGGCCGATCTGCCGCTCGGTGAAGTCCGGGTACAACGCCTGCACGGCGGACTTGAGGATCGAGGGATTCACGCGGTCAAAGCCGTCCTCCTTGTAGGCGGACAGGATGCGCGCGAACACGCCGACATAGTTGTCCCGCGTGAGCTGCTCCACCGCCGCGTACGCCTGATTGAGCCGCAGGATGAGGTTATACGCCTCGCTCTCCATCGAGAAGGAGCCAAACTGCTCCGCGAGCTTGGCGAGCATCTTGCCGAACGTGGAGAAGCCGACGCTCTTTTCCGAGAAATTGGGGCGCAGGCGCAGCAGGACGCTCTTGACCTCGGAGGCGAGCATCTCGCCGCCCTCGCTCTCACGCAGGATGGTGACGATCAGGTCGTTGACGTCCGAGAGCGTCAGCGCGTCGCTCACCTCGCTGACGGAGCGCTCCTTGCCGCTGGCCACGCTCTCCAGAAACTGGAACTCGCTGCATGCGCTCATGAACACGTTGCTCGCGGCCTCGCTTCGGGAGATGCCCAGCACGAACTTGCCCATGCTCTTGAGCTTGCCCACCAGCGGCACATAGTCGCTGTCGCCGGAGACGATGCAGAAGCTGTCGATGAGCTCGTTGCGGTAGGCGACGTCCAGCGCGTCGATGACCAGCTGGATGTCGGAGTTGTTCTTCTGGTTGCGGCCATAGCGCAGGCTGGGCACCACGGTGAACGTGTTGGAAAGCAGCGTCTCCTTGAGATCGGAGTAGCTGTCCGTATAGCCGTAGACCTTGCCGATGAGGATGTCGCCGCGGATCTTCACGCGCTCGATCACGTCCATCAGCATGCTTTTCTTGCCGCCGCAGTTTTCAAGATCGACGAACAGCGCAAAATGAGATGCCATATCTTTATCCTTTCCGGGAAGGGGACGTCAGGGCGGCTGCCCTGAAACCCGCTCGGGGTCAACGTCCCCGAACCCCTTCTTCGCTTCGCGATTGTGATTGAATGCCGGCGGTTTACCACTCGCCGTTTTCAAAGCCCTCCATCTTGGAGGAGCGCTTGAGGATGCGGCTGACGATGCGGTCCGCCTCCTCGCCCTCGGCGAGCACTGGGCGGTAGTCCGTGCCCTTTGTCAGCGCGGTCAGGCGCAGCGGCACGATGGTCAATTCCGGCGCGTCGGCGTGATCCTCGTACACGGTGAACGTCACGCGCGCGGCGTAGGCGTCGCGGTCGTCCGGATCGACGTTGCCGCCGAAGACGAGGTTGCCCACGGAGTAGAGGATGTAGGAATCCTCATAGCTTTCGATGCCCTGCACGATGTGCGGGTGATGGCCCACGACGATATCCGCGCCGGCCTTGATCGCCGCGCGGCCGATGCTGCGCTGCTCGCCGGTGAAGTCCTCGCGGTACTCGCTGCCCCAGTGGAAGGACGCGATGACGATCTGGCAGCCCATCTCGCGCAGCGCCTTCACGTCCTTGGTGATGTCCTTCTTGCCGTCCGTGTACGGGAAGCAGTAGCCCGTCATGCCGACCTTCACGCCGTTCTTTTCAAACACGCCGAGCTTGCCGTTGCCGGAGACGACGATGCCCGCGCCCTCCAGGTTGGCGATCGTGTCCTCGCGCCCCTGTGCGCCGTAGTCGAGCGTGTGGTTGTTGGCGACGGTGACCGCCTCCACGCTGCCCAGCGTCAGGATATCGGTGTATTCCTCCGGGCCCTTGAAGTTGAACTTCTTCTCCTTCTTTTCCGTCTCCTCGGTCAGCGTGCCCTCGAAGTTG
Source organism: Clostridia bacterium (assembly GCA_017937505.1). Lineage (GTDB taxonomy): Bacteria > Bacillota > Clostridia > Christensenellales > Aristaeellaceae > Ventricola. The sequence continues at coordinate 5,127 of JAGBDL010000103.1, forward strand.
ATGAGCGTCAGGTCGTCCGTGGCGAACAGGTCGGAAAGGCCCGAGAAGAACCAGCCGTAGCCCTTCTCCTGCGCCACGGCCTCAAAGCAGTCGTCGCGCTTGCGCAGATCGTCCGTGGAGCCCAGCGTCGTGTCGCCCGCCATCGTGATGGTAAACGTCCTGGGCCAGGCATCTTCCTCCTCGATGGGCTGCGCGTCCGCAGGCTCCTCCGCCAGGAAGATGGCCGTGGGGCCGTCCGCGCCGCCGATGATGGTGATGGAGGCGTCGTCAGGGTCGGTCGCCTGATCGAGCACGTCCACGAGCACGGGCATGGCCTCGTCCTCATCAAGCGGCGCGTACGTCAGATATGGATTGGTCAGGTCATAATTCATCTGCGCGCAGGCTGTGCCCGCGAGCAGCGTCGTCATCAGCAGGAAAGCGAACAAAATTCCCTTTTTCAATGCTCTTTCCTCCGGATTGTTCTTGTCATTCCTCAACATTTTAACACAGGCGGCCGCTTTGTTCAAGACGCTTGCCATTCCCGCGGCGGCGTGTTATCCTTGATTCAGTCCATGAGGGAGGGAACTGCCATGCACGAAAGCCGCGTCCTTTTGCGCCGTCTGCTGCGCGCGCTGATTGCCGAGCGCGAGGACAGCGCCATTTTGTACATTCCCCACGGCGAGGCCGGGCAGCGGCGCATGATCGACGCGCTGCTGGCGCTGCGCCCCGCGCGGGAGGACGATCCGCTGGCGCAGGACATTGCCGCGTATCGCGCGCTGAAGCCGTAGGATCGGCCTATTCGGTTTGGGAAGCGCCGCTTGACAATCAGACCCGTCTCAATCGTAGGCTGCTGCGCAGCCTGCTCTGAGACTGCGTTTTTTCATCTTGGGGTACGTTGGGCTGCCGCCCAAACCCGCCTGAGGGACATTGTCCCCCCGGGGAACTCGCATAGTCGCGGCATTCTGCCGCTCCTTGCGATTCCCGACGTTCCGCCTGCCTTCTTCGCCCACAGGGCGCGGCAGGCTCCAGTCCCTTCTTCGCTTCGCGCGGTTTCAAGCCGCTTGCTACTCATATGCCCAGCGCGTCGCCGATCAGCGTCCCGGCAAGCAGCGCCCGGATCCGGCCATACCGGAAGCGGCTGTCGATCAGCAGCAGCGAGCCCGTGTCGCTGTCCGTGCGGATGAGCCTTCCCGCCGCCTGGATGACGCGCACCATGCCCGGCAGCGTCATGCACAGGTCAAACCCGTCCTCCCCGACGCCGTCGTAATACGCCTGCATGGCCTTCACGCGCGCGTCCGGCTGCGGCAGGCCCGTCGAGACGACGATCACGTTCTTGAGCTGCTCGCCCGGCAGATCGACGCCCTCGGAGAACGCGCCGCCCAGCACCGCCAGCAGCACCGCGCGCCCGTCCTCCCACGGATTTTCAAACGCCGAAAGCAGGGCGTTTTTTTCTTCCTCCGTCATGCCGCGCTTTTCTCTAAGAAACGTCTCGTCTGCCAAACCGTCCTGGCCCATCAGGATTTCGCCGATACGCGCCATGTACGCGTAGGACGGGAAAAAGACGATCGTGTTGCCGCCGTGTCCCTTCAGGTGCGCGGCGATGGCCCCGGCGACCTGAGGCGCGGTCTGCTCGCGGCTGGCGTAGCGGATGTCGATCGGCTCGATCCTCGCCTCCAGCTGTGCGGCGTCGAACGGCGAGGGAAGCATCAGGCACGCGTCGCCCTCCTCGCTGCCCAGCATCTTTTGCGTGGCCTCAAACGGCGCAAGCGTCGCGGAAAAATACACCGTGCCATGCGCGCGCTTTGTGCTCTCCAGAATCTCCTTCGCCGCGGTCAGCAGCGCCAGCTCGATTTTCGCGTGCTTTTCCCCGCCGGAGGTCAGCAGCGCGTAGCGCTCGTCAAACCGTTCCGCCGCGAAGCAGTAGCCCGCCGCCAGGGAGAAGCTGTCCGCAGCGGACGCGCCCACGCCCAGCGCGAGCTGCTCGCCCGCCGCCTCGCGCAGGCGCTGCATGGCCGCCAGCAAGGCTTTGGGCGGCTCGGTCATCCGTTCAAAGTCCTCCTGTGCCAGCGCCTTCATCGCTGCAATCGCCCGGGTCTGCGCGCGGTAGAGCGCGTTTTTTCGGCCCAGCGCGCGGCCCGTCTCCCGGCGCAGCCGCAAAAGCTCATCCAGGCTCACCGCCGCCGAGTACGCGTCGCGCACGCGGGGCGCAAGCTGGTGCGCCTCATCCACCAGCAGGCACGCGCCGCCCGGGCCGCTCATCAGCCGGTCCATCGCCACCAGCGGGTCAAACACGTAGTTGTAATCGCACACGACCACGTCGGCGAGCATCGCGATCTCCAGCGACAGCTCGAACGGGCAGACCTGATGGCGCATCGCCAGCGCCGCGATCTCCCCGCGGCCCAGCCGCTGCATGCCCAGCGCCTCGGCAAGCGCGCCCGGCAGCCGGTCGTAAAAGCCCGCCGCCAGCGCGCAGTGCTCCGGGCGGCAGTCGCGCACCGCTTGCGGACAGATCTTGTCCTTCGCCGTGATTTCCGCCGTCATGACGCGCGCGCCGGACTGCATCAGCAGATCCATCGCGTCCATGGCGCTGCGCCGTCCCGTGGTGCGCGCGGCCAGGAACACCGCGCGGCTGCACCTGCCCTCGCCGATGGCCCGCAGCGCCGGATACAGCGCCGCCATCGTCTTGCCGATGCCCGTGGGTGCCTGCGCAAAGAGGCGCTTTCTGTCCCGCAGGGCGATGTACACGTTTGCCGCGAATTTCCGCTGGCCCGCGCGGTACGTCCCGAAGGGGAACGGCAGGCCTTCAAGCGTCCCGTCCCGCGCCTGCCGCCGCTTAAGCTTCCTCTCCTCCCAGGCGCAGGCCGCCGCGCAGAGCGTCTCAAACTCCACGCGCAGGCTCTCGCGGCTTTGCTCCTCCTCGTACATCGCCAGCGCGCCGCCGCGCGCGTCCACATACAGCACCCGCAGGCAAACCCTGTCCATGTCTTCGCCTTCAAGCAGCATGTGGCCGTACACCGCCGCCTGCGCCCGGTGTGCCGGCAGCAGCGGCTGGTTTTCCGCGCCCAGCTTGATCTCCTCGATCGCGGTCACGCCGTCCTCCCGCAGGAAGATGCCATCCGCGCGGCCCGTCACATGCAGCGTCAGCGCTTCGCCCTCGTAGTCGCAGGAAAGCGCCACTTCCCTTCGGTATTCGCGTTCCTGCGCGCTGCTCTGCCGGGCGCGGTGCGCGATCGCGCCCTCCTGCATCCGCTGCGCGCTGCTCGCCGCGGGGGTCAGGTCGCTCTCGTGCAGCGTCGTCTCCACCACGGCGCGCACGCTGATGCGCACAACCGGCTTGCTCATGCGCGCCTCCTCATGCGGCGCAGCAGCACAGCGAGTCCTGCCGCGCCAAGAACGGACGCCGCGCAGGCCAGATCCCAGGCGAGCGGCGATTCATACCAGACGACGATCTGCACGTTTTCGCCCTCCGGCACGCCGTAGAGACGAACCACGTTGTTTTCGCCCCTGGAAACGCGGCAGTCCGCCCCGTTCGCCGTCGCCCGGTAGCCCGGGTAGTACAAAAGCGGCACCTCCAGGCTGGCAAGCCCCTGCGGCGCATCCAGCGTGAAGCGCAGGCGGGTGCCCTGCTTTTTGCAGTCGCGGATTGCGTACCCGGGCGCGTCGTACGCCATGAACGCGCCCGGCACGAGCACGCCCTTCTCCGTGCCCTCGTAGGTGTACTCGTACTGCTCGATGCGCGTGTCGCAGAAGTCCTCCTTCTCAAGCAGCGGCACATCCTGCACGATCGCCTGCATGCTGTAGCCCGAAAGAACCATGCACAGCGCCATGACCGCCGTAAGCGTCTGCGTGCGGTGCTTTTCCCTGCGCAGATAGCCCCACGCGGCGGCAAAGGCCATCATCGGGGAAGCTGCGCCGACCAGCCGCCAGGGATACTGAATCTGCTGGAAGAACGTGGAATACGGGCGGGCCAGATTGCAGGCCCATTCCCACGGGAACAGCGCCGTCGCGCCCGCCAGAAGCAAAGCGGAAAGCGCCAGCAGTGCGCCGCCTAGCCGCTCCTCCTGCGCGAGGGGCTGCCGTCTGCCGTTCATATACAGGCGCACCAGCAGCAGCGCACAGCCCAGCATGAGCGCCAGGCCCGGCACCACGCCGACGGTGTAGGCAAAGTCCGTGGCCTCATAGGGCAGATCGGGATTCTGCCCGGGGAAGCCGACGAAGAACGCGCCCGGGCGCAGCACATGCCCGCCCGCCATGACCGCCACGCTGGTGTTGATGCCCGCCCGCGAAAAATCGAGGAACGGCACGAGGAACCACGCCGAGCACAGCGCCATGAGCAGCGCCGCCTTCGCGCACGCGAGGATGCGCCGCGGCTCGCGGATAAGCCGCCGGG
>JAGBDL010000104.1 GCA_017937505.1 Clostridia bacterium
GGAGGGGAATGGGAGGTCCAGGAGGGTCTGGGGAGGGCATCGAAACCCTCCCCGACCCTTCTGGCCCCAGCGGAGCGCGTTCTCCTAAGCTGCGAATTATTGCTTAACATGCTTCTTTGCTTCGTTAACAATACCTCCCTATTGTTCATGAACAACATCAACCTTCCTGATCTGATTCAGCTTTTCATTGAGCTCAAGCAGCTGCTCCTTCGTGAACTTGACGTCCATGGAGCTCATCAGGCTGGTCAGGCGCAGCACGGTAAAGCCGCCCATCATCTTCATCATCTCCGGGGTCATCTCAAAGCCCATCGCCTTCTGGTGCATCATGGACTGCATCAGGCCGCCGAAGAGCGCACTGCCCTCCTTCGATGCGAGGATGTCGCTCAGCCTGTCGTTGAGCGAGTAGTGCCCCTCAACCTCGGTGATGTCGAACCAGTTGAGCACCGCGCCCTTCTCCCGCAGGCGGTATGCCTCGTTGAACACGTCCACCTTGCGGATCTCACTCTCGTCGACGCACTCGCCCGCGACGGCGCGGAGCTTCGTGATGCCCGCGTTGGGCACGTCAAAGCGGAAGAAGTGATCCTCCGCCGCCTTTTTGCCCAGCGAATGGCCGTTCGCAAACAGATCGACCTCCGGCAGGTTGGAGTAGACGGTCACCCTCGTTACGTCCTCCACGCGGTCGATATAGCGCTTGCCGCAGATGTGCACGAACGGTTCGTCCGACAGCCAGGCCTTGTAGGCGTAGAACGCATCCTTTTTGTACTTGCGGTCAAACGTCACCAGGCCCTTGTGGTTCTGGCCGTTCTCTCCGCCCTCCGCGCGGTTGTCCGCGCCGAAGTCGAACATGTTCCAGACGTGCGTCGCCCAAAGGTACCTGCGGGTGAAGAGCTGGCGGATAAGCTCCTCGTGGTAGTACGCCTGGTATTCCTCGGTGTAGTCGCCCATCGTGGGGCTTGAGGTGTGCCAGTTCAGCGCCTCGCAGCCGTACTCGGAGACGCCGATGGGGATGTCCGGCAGCTCCTGATGGAATTTGTCAAACCACGGGCCGTTCATGCTCGTGTCGCCGCCGTACCAGCCGAAGTAGTGGTTGTAGGAGACCACGTCCGGAATCTTCAGATAGTCCGCGTGCATGTCGCACATGGAGACGACCGCGACGGTCGTCAGCCGGGTCTTGTCCATCTCGTGGCACAGATCGTTCAGGATGCGGTGGTTCTCGATCAGGTCGGGATCCTCCGCGCCCTTCATGGTGATCTCGTTGGAGAGGCCCCAGACGACGATGGAGGGATGGTTGTAGTTCTGGACGATCAGCTCCTTCATCTGGGAGATCGTGTTTTCGCGTCCGCCCGGCATGTGCTGGGAGATGTAGGGAATCTCCGCCCAGACGACCATGCCGTACTCATCGCACAGATCGTAGAAATACGCGTCGTGCTGATAGTGCGCCAGGCGGATGGTGTTCGCGCCCATCTCGGCGATGAGCGCCATGTCCTCCCTGTGGTGCTCCGGAAGCAGCGCGTTGCCGATGCCCCAGCGGTCCTGATGGCGGGAGACGCCGCGCAGCGGATAGGGCTCGCCGTTGAGGATGAAGCCCTCGTTGGAATCGATGGCGAACGTCCGGCAGCCGAAGCGCGAGGAGACGCTGTCCAGCACGCGGCCCTCCTCCAGCAGCTCGACGGTCGCGGTGTACAGGTACGGATCCCTGCGGCCGTGCCAGAGGTGCACGTCCCTGATGACGGCTTCAAATGCCGTCTGGTCGGCGGGGGCTTCGGTCTCGGACAAGACGCGGCCATCCGCGTCCCGGAGGATGCAGCACAGCGTCTGGCCCGCCTTTGCGTCTGTCAGATAGACCTGCGTCGTGATCTGCGCGTTCCTTCCCTGCACAATCGGCGTGACCGCGATGCCCGGGCCGCCGAAGTGCATCAGGTCGAAGTGGGAAGCAGGCACGCCGATCAGATTCACGTCGCGGTAGAGGCCGCCGTAGAATGTGAAGTCCGCCATCTGGGGATAGACCGAATCGCTGGGCGCGTTGTCCACCATCACGACGATCAGTGTATCGCCTGTGCGGCTGACGCTGTCGGTCACGTCCACGCGCCAGGCGGAGTAGCCGCCGTCGTGGTGCGCGAGGTGCCTGCCGCCGACGTACACGTCCGCGGAGGAGTTCGCGCCGCGGATTTCCAGAAACAGCTTTTCTCCCTCAGGCAGCTCCTCAAAGGAAAGCTTTTTCACATATGCGCAGGTTCCGCGGAAGTAGTCTCCGCCGCCGTCCTGTCCGTCGATGGCGTTATAGGTATGCGGCAGATTCACATAGTATGCCGGTGTGGGCAGCTGGGTCGGAACGCCCTGCGGCGCCATGACGAGCGCCCACTTGCGGTTGAGGTTCACGGTCTGTCTCATGGGGCTTCAATCCTTTCCTGGTTGATAAGGAGTTGCGTCTGAATGAACCCGTCTCAATCGTAGGATGCTGCGCATCCTGCTCTGAGACTGCTTTTTCTCTTATTTTGGAAAACGTTGGGCTGCCGCCCAAACCCGCCTGGGGATTTCAGTCCGGGGAACTCGCATAGTCGCGCAAGCGCTCCTTGCGATTCCCGACGCTCCGCCTGCCTGTTTCCCGCACAGCGGGCGGCAGGCTCCGGTCCCCCAGCCCCTTCTTCGCTTCGCGCGCCTGAAAGCATTTTAGCATAGGAAGGAATCAGTGTCCTTTTTTCATTTTTCCCGGTCAGTTCTGCTCTGCGTGCTTTTGCTTGAGCTTTGCGATGTTTTCATCCACCTGCTTCTTATGCAGCGGGTACCACACGCCCAGCACTAGCGCCAGCAGGAAGAAGCCCAGCGCGGGCACGAGCGTGGTGATGGCAAAGATGCCGCTTTGCACCTCGGCCGTCTGCCCGGCGGCGGAGCCGGAGACGTAGCCGATGGCCGTCAGCAGCCAGCCGGTCAGTCCGGCGGAGGCCGCCTGCCCCAGCTTGCGCGCAAAGGAGTACAGCGCGTAGACGGAGCCGTCCTCGCGCACGCCGTTTTGCAGCTCGGCGTAGTCGATGACGTCGGTGATCAGCGCCCAGGAGACCATGGTGAACATGCCCAGCCCGAACCAGCCGAGCGTCTGCAGGCCGACGAAGACCCACACGTTCTGTGGCCTGAGAAAATAGGTGATCACGCTCATCACGCCCGCGAACGTGCTGGACGCCGCGCTGACCTCCGCCTTGCCAAAGCGCGCGGCGAGCGGCTTGGCCAGCGCCGCAGCGACCAGCATGCCGGCCGTCATGAGCACCGTGGAGACGGACTGCGCGCGCGAGTTGCTGTAATACTCCGGGTAGACGTAGCCGCTCATGTTCTGCATGGTCAGCTGCGCCAGCAGCATGACGATGGACGCGACGATGACGGAGATGAGCGCGCGGTTGTGCAGCGCGCTTTTGAGCACCTCGAGGGTGGACTTGCGCTCCCCCTCCGCCGCCTCGGGAACGACGCGCTCCGCCGTCAGGAAGTAGCAGGCCAGATAGCAGGCGATGGCCAGCAGAGAAAACAGGCCCGCCGCCAGCGTGACGCGCGGGCCCACCAGCACCTCCGTGCCGTCCATCTTCTGATACGCGATCACTGGCAGCAGCACGCCGATGAACAGGCCCGCCAGCGTCGCGCCGACGGAGCGGAAGGTGGACAGGCTCTGCCGGTCGCCCGCGTCCGCCGAGATGGCGGAGGCCATGGAGCCGTACGGGATGTTGATGGAGGTATAGAAGACCGAGCCCCACAGAATATAGGTAATGAACAGATAGACCACCTTCGCCGGATATGGCCAGGAGGCCGGGGCGCTCAGGTACATCAGAAAGGAAGCGACGGCCACCGGGATGCACATCCGCCTGATCCACGGCCGGAACTTGCCCACGCCCGGCACGGGGCGGCTGAGGTCGCAGATGCGGCCCATGGTCACGTCGGTGAACGCGTCCACGAAGCGCGCGGCCATCATGATCGTGCCGACCACGCCGGCGGACACGCCGATGACGTCCGTATAGAATTTCATGAGGATCATCGTGGAGAGAATAAAGGTGAAGTCGTTGCCGAAATCACCGAAGAGATAGCCGATCTTGTCCCGGATTCCAAAGGGACGAACCTGCCTGGTTTGCGACATGCTGCATCCGATCCTTTCCTTCAATTAGCGCTAGTGTGACCCAAACGGCGCGTTTTGACACGCGGAAAGGCAAATGAAAGAATCGATCCTTGCGCGAAGCGAACATGGGGTCAAGGGGCGAAGTCCCTTGGCAGGTTTTAGGGCGGCAGCCCTAACGTACCTCATGAATTCAAAAACACACCGTTTCAGAGCAGGCTGCGCAGCAGCTTACGACTGGAACGGATTTGAAAGCTGAATTTCGAATATAAAATAAGAACCCCGCGCGTGCAGGGTTCCTTCGGAAAATTCCGTTATTTCTCGGTGATGATCTTCTTGAGATCTGCGATGGCTGCCTTCATATCGCCGCCCTCGTCGAGCATCTTGCTCACCTTGTCGCAGGAGTTGATGATGGTGGAGTGGTCGCGACCGAAGGCGTCGCCGATGCGCGGCAGGGAGAGGCCGGTCATTTCGCGGGTGAGGTACACCGCCACATGGCGCGCCAGCGCGATCTCCTTCTTGCGGGAGTTGCCGCGCAGCATGGCGCTGCTCAGGCTGTAATAGTCGGCCACGCAGTCGATGATCAGATCCGGCGTGATGCGCTTGGGATCGCGGACGACGGCGATGTCGTGCAGCGCGTGCGCGATAACCTCCTCGTTGATCTCGCAGCGGTTGAGCTTGGCGTACGCGTTCACGCGGATGAGCGAGCCCTCCAGCTCACGGATGTTGCTCTCCACGCGCCCGGCGATCAGCTCGAGCATGTCGTCGCTGATCTCGATGCCCTCGTTCTCTGCCTTCTTGCGCAGGATGGCGATGCGGGTGTCAAAGTCCGGCTTCTGGATATCGGCGATCAGGCCCCACTCAAAGCGGGAGCGCAGGCGCTCCTCCAGGCGGGCGATCTCACGCGGCGGCTTATCGGAGCTGATGATGATCTGCTTGCCGGCGGAGTGCAGCGCGTTGAACGTGTGGAAGAACTCCTCCTGCGTGGAGTCGCGGCCCGCGATGAACTGGATATCGTCGAGCATCAGCACGTCCACGTTGCGGAAGCGGTTGCGGAATTCGACGTTCTTGTTGTTCTTGATGGCGGCGACCAGCTCGTTGGTGAACATCTCGCTGGGCAGGTAGAGCATGCGCATGTTCGGAAAGTGATCCTGAATGAAGTGGCCGATGGCGTGCATCAGGTGCGTCTTTCCAAGGCCCACGCCGCCGTAGAGGAACAGCGGGTTGTAGGCCATGCCCGGCGCCTCCGCGACGGCCAGCGAGGCCGCGTGCGCAAAGCGGTTGGACGAGCCGACGACGAACGTGTCAAACGTCGACTTCGGGTTGAACGTGTTCACGCCCTGAAGAGGAGCCTGTTCCTCCTTCTTCTGGCTCTCCTGCCAGGCGATGCGCTCCTTGACGCTCATCAGCTCCACGGACATCTCGCGCCCGACGACCTGAGAGACAGCCTCGGTGATCATGGACAGGTAGCGCGCGCGGATGGTCTTCTCCGTAAATTCGCTGATGACCTCCAGCGCCAGCTTGTCGTCCACGACGTACACCGGCTTGAGCGGCTGGTCGATCCAGGTGGTATAGGAGACGTTGGCCAGCTCCTCGCGCAGCAGCGCCTTTGCTTTGTCCCAAATCTCGACATGATCCATGAAGGCATCCTCCGTATGTTGTGTTGGCCGTATTCACAGGGTACGGCATATGCTTGTGCACAAGTAAACCACATATCCATGTGGAAAACCTGTGGATATCCACACTGGTATCCACAGGATGTGGAAAATCATGCCGCTCCTGTGGATAACTTTTTTAACAGCGCTCCTATGATATCAAAAAAAAGCCTTGTTTTCAAGGCTTTTTCGGCGAAACGTTTTTTACGGAAAATGCAGTTTATCCACAGGTCTCCTGCCGACAATTGTACGTTTATCCACAATATCCTGTGGTCACTGTGCATGACTGTACACAATCTATACGCTTTCCCGACGCGTTTCCTTCATTTTTCGCATGAAACCGTGCAGAGCTTGGCGAAAAGTTTTTTACAGGTATCCGCCGTCCACGCCGAGCACCTGGCCCGTGATGAAGGACGCGTCGCCTGAAAGCAGGAACGCGGCCGCTTTGGCGACGTCCTCCCCCGTGCCCAGGCGGCCCAGCGGGGTTTCCTCCGCCAGCTGCCGTTTGGTCTCCTCGCTGTGCTCGTCCATCATGCGCGTGTCGATCACGCCCGGGGCGATGCAGTTGACCCGCACGCCGCTGGGGCCGAGCTCCTTGGCCAGCGCCTGCGTGAGCCCGATGATGGCGGCCTTGCTCGCGGAGTACGCCGCCTCGCACGATGCGCCGCTGCGGCCCCACATGCTGGAGATCGTCACGATGGCGCCGCTTCCGCGGGAGACCATGCCCGGTGCGAGCGCGCGGATAAGGTAGAACGCGCCGGAGACGTTCACGTCCATCACGCGATGCCAGTCCTCGTCCGTCATGCCGGTCAGAAGGCCCGTGTAGGATACGCCCGCGCACAGCACCAGCGCGTCCACATGGTGATACAGCCGAAGAATCTCCTCGCACATCGCCGTCACAGCGCGACTGTCCGAAAGGTCGCAGCCCATCGCGTGCGCGTCCATGCCCGCGCGGCAGAGCTCGTCCGCCAGCGCGCGTGCGGCTTCAAGCCCTCGGTGGCCGTGCACAAGCACCGTGTATCCCTGCTTTGCCAGCTCCCGCGCGCATGCGGAGCCGATGCCGCCGGATGCGCCCGTCACGAGCGCGATTTTCTTTGCCATGCTGCCTCCTGCAATCAAAATGAAACCTGCTTTCAGCCGCGCGAAGCGAAGAAGGGGTTCGGGGACAATGTCCCCGAGCAGGTTTGGGCGGCAGCCCAACGTATCCCCCATGCGCGAAGCGCTCTGCACAAGAATCGCAGCGGAGCCGAAGGCGACCATTGCGATTCCGGTACCGTTGCTTCAAGCAAGTCCAATGAAAAACCGCTTTATTTGATTCCGTCTTCGATCCACTTCTCCCACACGTCCGGACAAACCCCAACGGTGGCCTTTTTGCCGTTGCGCACGATGGGAAGGCGCAGCAGCTGCGGCTTTTCCATCAGGCCGGCGAGAATCGTCTCCCGGCTCTGCGTATAGGCGATGACGCTCTCGCGAAAGGCCTTGCTGCTTTTGTCGCACAGCGCATCAAGCCCCACGGCTGCGGCCACGCTCTCCAGCTCACGCCTGCCGATGCCGTATTTGAGCACGTCTACGCGCTGATAGGAAATGCGGCGCTCCTTGAAAAAGCGCTCGGCCTTCTGGGTGTCAAAGCCCTTGCCGGCGTAAATCTGCAGTCCCATAGGGGAATCACTCCTTCCACCATCCTGCGGATGGTCCCCCTCCCTCAAGAGGGAGGCTTTATGCAGTGTTCTGGCTCCCTCCTGAGGGAGTATCCCTTCTCCGCTTCGCGCTTACAGCCCGTTGCTTTTCAAGTCGATCACATCGCAGACGGTCAGCGTGCCGTCCGCCACGGTAAACCTCACATTATAGTGCGCATAGCGCACGCCGTACACGCGCGTGGGATCATTCTGATACGACGGCCGGGGATCGCCCGCGAGCACGCCGTATATGGCCTCGCGCTTGTCCGCGTCGATTTTGTCAAGCAGCGGCTGCGGAAAATCCACCTCAAGCGCATCGTCCGCATGCTCTGCGGCGAAGCCGCCTCGCGCCTCGGGATGGCTGTCGATGTGCGGCAGATAGGGCTTGATGTCGTAAATCGGCGTGCCGTCCATCAGGTCCGCACCGCCGACGATGAGCACCGGTCCCTCCGGCGTGTGCAGATGAATCTCCTCAAGCGTCACACAGGACAGGCCGATGGCGTTGGGCCGGAATGGGGAGCGCGTGGCAAACACGCCCATGCGCGTGTTGCCGCCCAGGCGCGGCGGGCGCACCGTGGGCGACCAGCCCTCCCGCTCCGCCTTGGAGAACGACCAGATCAGCCACAGATGCGAATAGCCGTCGATGCCGCGCAGCGCGTCCGGATTGCGGTATGCCGGCTCGAAGACGATTTTTGCGCGCGTCTGCGGCACGAGGCCGCTCTGGCGCGGGATGCCGAACTTTTCCTTGAAGTCGCTTCTTATGCGCGCAATGATCTTCATCGCGTCAAAACCCCCGGCACCTCGACGCCCGAGTCGTGCATGGTCTGCACCATGTGGCGCTGGGCCGCCTGGCGCGCGCGGTCGCTGTCGCCCTCCGCGATGGCGCGGTACATTTCCAGATGGCACTGGCTCGCGCGCTGATAGCTGCCCTCCACGCGGCGGGTGTGCTGATAGCCCGCGCGGATGGATTCGTGAATCGTGGGCAGCAGGCGCTTCATCACGTCGTTGCCGGTGCAGTCGGCGATGACGGAATGGAACTGCGCGTCGTAGGGCGTGTAGTTTTCCCCGTGCAGATAGGCGTTGTCCATCCTGTCCAGCAGGGATTTCATTTCCAGCAGGTGCCTGTCCTGCCTGCGCTGCGCGGCCAGCGCCGCAACGCTGGGCTCGATGAGCAGCCGGGTCTCCAGCAGCTGCGCAATCAGCTCCTCCTGATCGGTAAAGCGCAGTCCGAGCGGATCATCGGCCAGGCCCAGCATGGCGCACAGAAACGTGCCCTGCCCCTGCCGGATATCGACGATGTGCTCCGTCTGCAGGATCTTGACGGCCTCGCGCACCGTGGAGCGGCTCACGCCGAAGCGGGTCATCAGCTCTGCCTCGGCGGGCAGCTTGCTGCCGGTCTTCATCTCCTCCTGAATGATCATCTCTCTGAGCTTGTCGGCAATCTGCTCAGGCAACTTGCGCGCCTTCTTTACCGTTTCCATGGCGTATCCTTTCCATCCGGCGTTATACAAAGTCAACAGCAGCGGACATGTTCATCACACAGATTCAACCAAGTGGTCAGTTGTCAGATCATTATACCACAGAATGAACCAATTCTCAAGGCGGTTCCCGTGCAATTTGCCGAAGAAACGGATGAGGCCGCGCAAAGGCGGGCCTGCTCTGCCCGAATAGGTAAAATAGAGGCTGCTCCGCCGATGGAACAGCCTCTGCTGCATACAGGAACACCCCGCCGGCCCGGCCGGCGGGGTGCGGATGTCAGCCCTCAATCAGAATGGTCTTCTTTTCAGGGGCCTTGGGCGCTTCCTTCTTCGGGATGATGACATGCAGCACGCCGCTGTCATACGACGCCTTGATGTCCTCCTCCGTGAGGTGTTCACCCACAAAGAAGCTGCGCTGCATCACGCCCGAATAGCGCTCCTGACGGAGCATCTTGCCCTTCTTGCCCTCGTTGTCCTTCTCGAGCGTTTTCTCCGTCGAGATGGTCAGATAACCGTTGTTCAGTTCCAGATGAATCTCGTCCTTCTTGAAGCCGGGCAGATCAACGTCCACTTCATAGCTGTCGTCCGTTTCCTTGACATCCGTCTTCATCATGTGCTGCGCGTGTTTGCCGTACAGCGTATGATCGATGTTGCCAAAGCCGCGGAAGAAGCTGCGGTCGAAGTCATCAAAAACGTCCATCAGATTTTCACCGAAAACAGTAGGAAGATAGTTGCTCATCATGCAAACCTCCATTCATTTGGCCTTGCACCGCTGGTACTTCGCCAGTCATGTAGGGTCGCATATTGGCCTTCCGCAGGTCGTGCGCGATGTGGTCATCAGCCACCTCGTTCATCCCTGAACGATGCCTATATTATAGTCTAAAGTCAAAGAAAGTCAATACCATTTTTTCAAAAAAAGAGATTTTTTTGCCACTTCATCCGGGGCTTTGCAAAACAAAAAAGCATCCGGAAAGCCCGGATGCCTGATGATTGTAAAATCCTCTTCAGCCAGGATTCTGCGCACGCAGCGCGCCCTCGTCCACGCGGTAGCCGTCGCCGTCGACGATCAGCGTCAGCATGGCGCCTGCCAGCGTTTCCTGCGTTGCAGGATCGATGACCGTGATGGAAATCTCCGGATTTCTTGCGCCTTGCGCCGGCGTCTGATCGCTCCAGACGACGGTTTCGCCGTCGCTTCTTGCCGACGCGCCGACGCTGACATATGCGCTTTCCATCGCGTCCCACTTGAGAAACACGCCGCTCGCGCTGCTCAGGGTAAAGCCCACGTCCAGCGGGACGCCGCTTTTGTCCGTCATGCTCAGCGTGAGCATCAGGCCGGAGAGCGAGCTGTCCTGCGGGGTGTAGCGGCGCATGGTGTCCACATACAGCGTGCTGCCGTCTGTAAGCTGGGCGGAAAGCTGCATGAGCGTCTCCTCCTCGCGGATATAGCTGAGCACGCCGGGCATGTAGTTGACCAGGATGGAGCCGTAGCCGCCGTTCTGGTAGAAGTCGCCCATCTGGGCGTCGCGCCAGGCCTCGCGCTCCTCCGGGGAGAGCAGGCCGCGCTCGACAATCAACTCCTCGAGCTCGTCCAGAAACGCGTCGTAGCTGTCCTCCAGGGAAAGCAGATCGTCCACGCTCAGCAGCGGATCGCCCTCCGCCGCCAGGGCGAGCATGGGCACGCACGCAAGCAGCGTCAGCATCATCAGAAATCTGCGCATCGACATTCCTCCCTGCACCGGCCCGCTTCGGATCCTCCAACGGGAAAGGCTTGTTACCTGGTGAAATAGATGATATCGCTCACGCTGCGTTCGCGGGAGGTGCTGCCCCTGTTCACGCGCTCGCCCTCAAGCACCATGGTGGCGCTTCCGCCGCCGTCCAGGTTGTAGGCGATGCGGCAGCCCTGCTCCACGAAGACCTGCTGAAGCTCCTGCAGCGTCATGCCCAGGTCGCTCCAGCCGTCGCGGCGGCCGTCGGCGACGATGACGACGTAGTGGTTCGCGTCCACCTGACCGATCGCCGTGCGCGGCTCGCGGATGGTGTCCTTGGTGGAGATGAAGTACTTCTCCGGCAGCTCGGTAATCTCGTAATTGTCCACCAGCAGCGGGCCGAACATGAAGCTCTGCACCACGCCCGCCTCGACGTACTGCGCGCCCGTGCCTTGCTTGTAATCGCGCGGGAGCAGCGCCTGCATCGTACCGTCCTCATACACCAGCAGCTGGTGGCGGGAGGTGGCCAGGTCGCGGTAGAGCTCGCCGCCGCGGATGACCAGACCGGATTTGTCCTTGTAGTTGTAGTAGTCGCCGTTGGTGGCCAGCACCGCGTCGTGGCGCGCGGCGATGTCCTTGGGCGCCTCCACCGCGTCCTTGGAGTACTTCTCGCCCGCGAACGCCGTCTTCAGCTGGGCGGGATCGTCCACATAGACGTTGGCCACGAAGAAGCGCAGGTTCGTCTTGTTGAACGCGTAGCACCACTGGTCGATGGTGATCTTCAGGCTGCCGTAGTCGTAGGTGTTGGTTTCCTCGATGGTCTTGCTGTTGGGCTCGGTCTTGGCCAGCGCGCCCGCGCTTGCGGCGCACAGCAGTGTGAGCGCGCACAGCAGTTCAAGCGTCTTGCAAAGCTTGTTCATCAAATACTTCCTTTCAGAAATGAAATGTCGAGATGTTGCTGTAACGACGGATTTACGAGGGGTTGGCCATGAACATGATCACATCGCTGACGGAGCGCTCCTTGCCGCCGGAGGGCATGTTCACGACCTCGCCCAGAAAGTACAGCGTCGTGGAGCCGCCGCCGTCCAGATTGAAGGCGAAATCCACGCCCTCGTCAAGGAACAGCTGCTGGAGCTGCGGGATGCTCGCGCCGGTGGAATAGCCGTCGCGGCGGCCGTCGACGACGATGACGACGTAGTGCAGCGGGCCCTTCTGGCCGATGGCCGTGCGCGGCTCGTAATAGCCGTCGCCGCAGGCCACATAGAAGGAGGTGGGCAGCGTGACCGCCTCGCCGTTTTCCACCAGCACCGGGCCGAACTCAAATGTCTGCCAGGTGTTTTGCTGCTCGAGCTTGTTGGCCACCAGGCCCTGCTTGCCGGAGCGGTCCGTCTGCGCGGAGAGGTTGCCGTCCTCATCGACGATGAGCAGATGATGCTTCTTGATGTTCTGCCTGCGCAGCACCTCGCCGTTGCGGATGATGACGCCCTCGCGGTGATAGCGGCAGAAGTCCGCGTTGATGGCCAGCACCGGACTGTAGCGCCCGGCGATATCGCTGACCGCCTCGTAGATGCCGCTGCGGAAATCGTCTCCCGCGAACGCCGTGCGAAGCTGGCTCACGTCGCTGAGCTGAATATCGCACACGAAGTAGGTCATGCCGCTTTTTTTCTTCTGCTCGATGGAGACGCTCAGCCTGTCCGTCTTGTAGGAGAGCTCGCCCGGGGCGTACGATTTGAACTGGCTTTCCGGCTCCGGCGTGACGCTCGGGTCGGGCGTGGCCATCGCCTGATGAATGATCTCCTGCTGATCCTGCGCGTCGGCCGCCAGCGCCTGGCCCAGCTCGCTGCCGGGATCCGGGGTCGGGCCGGGCAGGGTCTTGACGGTCTTCTCGTTCTGGAGCTGCGCCCAGTCCTGAAAGCGCGTCTGCACGTCCGGCACGTCGCCCATCGGCGCGCTGGCGTTGCACAACGTCAGCAGCATTGCCGCGCACAGCAGCGTCATAAGCGTCCGATCCACGCCCGGCCGGATGACCGGCACATCGAAATACCGCTTGCGGAACCGGCTCGCATGCTCTGCGCGCGTCTCCTCCTGCGGCGGCAGGTCATATCGCCGCGCCGGGGTGCGCCGGAAGGAATCCAGCCCCCGCGCGGGCAGTCTGCGTTTCGCCATCCGCGAATCCGCCTTTCTACATAAAGAATCAGAATCTATTATACTTCTTCATCCGCATCGTGTCAAACGGATGGAGGATTTAAGCGCCTTCCCTCTCAAGGAAGTACAGAAAAGCGGCCCGCCGGATGGCGAACCGCTTGCAGATTGTATCACTTGTATCAGTCGCTGAGGCTCGCGCCCTCGGCCAGGGCCGCGTAGACGCCGCCCTGCTTCACCAGCTCCGCGTGCGTGCCGCGCTCCAGAATCCCCTGCTCGCCGATGACGATGATCTCGTCGGCATTTTTGATGGTCGAGAGCCTGTGCGCAATCACCAGCGTCGTGCGGCCCCTGGCCAGCCGGTCAAACGCCGCCTGAATCCGCCGCTCGGTCGCGGTGTCCAGCGCGCTGGTCGCCTCATCGAGAATCAGAATGCGCGGATTTTTGAGGAAGATGCGCGCGATGGAGACGCGCTGCTTCTGTCCGCCGGAGAGCATGATGCCGCGCTCGCCAACGACCGTGTTGTAGCCGTCGGGCATGCGCAGGATGTCCTCGTGGATCTCGGCCTGCCTGGCCGCCTCGATCACCTCGTCCATGCTCGCGTCCGGCCTGCCGTAGCGGATGTTGTCCAGAATCGTGCCCGCGAACAGGAACACGTCCTGCTGCACGATGCCGATGCTCCCGCGCAGATCGGCAAGCCGGATGTCGCGGATGTCCTGCCCGTCCAGGGTGATGCAGCCGCTGGTGGTCTCGTAAAAGCGCGGAATCAGCTGGCAGAGCGTCGTCTTGCCGCCGCCGCTGGGGCCGACCAGGGCCAGCATCTCGCCGGGGCGCACGTGCAGGTTGACGTGCTCGAGCACCGCCTTCTTCTTCTCGTCGTAGGTGAAGGTCACGTCTTTGAACTCGATCTCGCCCTTCACATGCCCAAGCGGCCTGGCATTCGGGCTGTCCACGATGTCCGGCTTCTCGTGCATGATCGCGCGGAAGCGCTGGAAGCCCGCCATGCCCTGCGTGAACTGCTCGGTGAACTGCGTCAGCTTACGGATGGGGCTCTGGACGCTGGCGACGTACATGTTGAACGTGACCAGCGTGGCGATGTCCATCTCATTTTTCATGATGAGGTAGCTGCCCGCGCAGATGACCGACAGGCTCATCAGGTTCATCATGAAGTCCGTGCCGGAGAAGAACCCGGCCATGACCTTGTAGTAGCCCCTGCGGGCGTCCACATACGCGTCCGTGCAGCGGGCAAACTTCTCGATCTCCTTTTCCTCGTTGCCGAAGGCCTTGGAGACGCGGATGCCGGAGATGGAGCTCTCGATCTCCGTGTTGATGCCCGCCGTGCGCTGCTTGACCGCGCGGGAGGCGCGCATCATGTTCTGCCTGCGCAGCGCGACGAACACGATGATCAGCGGCACGCTGATCATCAGCACCAGCGCGAGCTTGGGCTGGATGCTGAGCAGGACGATGAACGCGCCCGCCAGCGTCACAAACGAGATGAACAGATCCTCCGGGCCGTGGTGCGCCAGCTCCGTGATGTCAAACAGGTCGGTCGTCACGCGGGACATGAGCAGACCGGTGCGGTTTTTGTCGTAGAAGCTGAAGCCCAGCTTCTGCATGTGCGCGAAGATCGCCGCGCGCATGTCCGCCTCGATGCGCACGCCCATCATGTGCCCGAGATAGGCGACGAACCACTGCGCCGCCATGCGCACGATGAACAGCGCGAGCATGCCCAGCATCACCAGCGCGAACGTGCGCATCATCTGGCCGGGAATGTACTCATAGAGCACCTTGCGCGTGATGACCGGGAAGAGGATATCCACCAGGGCGATGAGCAGCGCGCAGGCCATGTCCAGCAAAAACAGGCGCATGTGCGGCTTGTAATAGGAGGCAAATTCACGGATGGCGCCGCTCTTCGGCGCGGCCTTTTCTTCAAAGGCCGAATAGCTTTGAGACATAGTCCCTCCTTGAAGACCGGTCAGACCACCGGCCTGATCCACTTTTCAGACAGAAAGTGCCTTCCGTAGAGGAAGACCTTGAGCACGTCCTCCGACAGGTACATGATCAGATAGGTTGCCGGCACGCTCAGGTGCAGGGCAAGCCCTGCTGCCGCGGTGAGCGGAATGCCGATCAGGTACGCGCTGGCAAAGTCCACAGCCAGCGCATACTTCGTGTCGCCGCCGGCGCGGAAGATGCCCACCACCAGCATGTACGGGATGTTGCGCAGCGCCAGCTCCAGACCGTAGATCACCAGCACCGCCGCCGCGTCCGCACGCACCGCGTCCGATACGCCGAAGACGGAGAGGATGCTGCCGCGCAGCAGCACCACGAGAAGGCCGGTCATCAGCGACAGGAGGACGGTGAGCTTCAGGTGATACCGCGCGCAGCCCCGGGTTTTCTCCATGTCGCCCTGGCCGACGTAGCTGCCCAGCATTACCGCGCAGGAGGAGGCCAGGCCAAAGATCGCCACGCAGGTCAGATCCTCGATTGACTTGCAGATCGTGATGGCTGCATAGGCCTGCGTGCTCATGTGGCCGTAGATCGCGCTGTAAATCAGGTTGGACAGCGCCCAGGTGGTCTCGTTGAACAGCGCCGGCGCGCCGATGCGCAGATAGCGCAGCACAAAATCCCTGTGAATGTCCGTCAGCTGGGACAGGGGCGCGCGCAGCAGGGTCTTCTTTTTGAGTCCGGCTGCGTGGATGACGCAGGCATCCACCGCGGAGGCCAGCACCGTCGCGATGGCCGCACCGGCCACGCCCAGCCGTGGAAAGCCGCACAGGCCGTAGATCAGCAGGGCGTTGAAGACGATGTTGGTCGCCACGGAGCACACCGCCGAGGCAAACGGGATCACGACCTGCTGCGTGCTCTCCAGCACCGTGCCCGCTGTGCGGCGCAGCGCCTGGAAGGGATACGCCAGCGCCACGATGCGCAGATAGACGCACGCCGTCTCGATCGCCGCCGGATCGCGGGTGAACAGGCCAATGATCCGCTCCGGGATCAGCAGCGCCAGCGCCGTGAACAGCAGCGAAACGCCGAGCGCGCATGCGCCCAACAGGCCATGCGTGCGGTGGATGCCCCGCGTATCGCCCGCGCCGTAATACTGCGCGATGAACACCGCCGCGCCGCTGGAGAAGCCGAAGAGCACGATGCCCAGGAACCACGTCCACTTGCCCGCCATGCCCACGGCTGCCAGCGGCAGATCGCCCAGCGTGCCGATCATCAGCGTGTCGATGAACGTCAGCGAGGAGAAAAAAAGGTTCTGCAGCGTCACCGGCACGGCGATCGAGAGCATCGTCCGCGTAAAGGATGAATACTTCATACTCATTTTCCTCATTGAAAATCAGTCGATAGGGAGCTTATGCTAACTAAGAAGCTTTGAAGATAGCCATCTTCAGGGGAAGCGCGCTGCGCTGGGCCCAGAGGGATGAGGGGGGATTTCGATTACCTCGCGAAATAGTCGTGGACGGAGATCACTCCTTTTCGCTCGGGACATTCCGCCAGCCTGTTTCCGCCACAGGCGGCGGCAGGCTCCAGTCCCC
>JAGBDL010000105.1 GCA_017937505.1 Clostridia bacterium
CCAATCCGCGCACCATCTTTTCCGCCCTGACTTTGCCTCGTTCCGTTCAACGTACCTCCAGTACGCCTCACTGCACTTGGCTTCGTCAGAGCGAGAAATCTGATGCGCTCTGTTGGGCATTTTAACTGCGAATTAGTATAATGCTGTTCTTCATCAATCTGAAACAATCCATATTGACAGCGGCCTTCGGGCCGCTGTCTTTTCATAGCGCAGAAAAGCATGTAAAAAGGTGACAAAATGTCTCGCTGGCCGTTCGTGAATCTGACGAAATGCGTGAACGACATGCAATGATGTCTGTACAGATTTTCACTTTTGAGGTATAATGCGCTTGAAATTCGCGAAAACAGGAGCAAAAGATGGAATCGGCTGCATATTTTGAGCGGCTGCTGGCGTCGCTGGCCGCCTCGTACGACGTGGTGCGGGATGCACAAATTGTCTCGCGCAGGGTGGACGCCCTGGCGCAGCTTCGCGCGCTCAATTCCAAATATGTGCTCAGCAAAAAGCATGTGCTCTGGGAGGCCAACGCGTACGATCATGCGCTGATCCTGCGGGTGCAGACGCTGACGGCGGCGATGGCGGAGGACTGGTTCGCCTTCCTGACGCGCGAGGCGGAGCCTGAGCTGGTGCATCCCGGCGCGAGCTGCCCGCCCGAGGGGCACATGGCCTCGACGCTGACGCTGATCCTGATTGCCGACGTCGTGGAGCCGGAGGCGGCGAAGGCCGTGCGCAGGGCGAGATTCAGCAAGAACTACCGGTTCTCGCTGCGCGGCTGGGCGACGGGCCGCGCGGCGGCGGCGGATCTGGGCGGCGGCTGTGTGTATGCCAGCCGCGACGCGAAGGATCTGGAAAAGCATCTGCTCGCCCTGATGCGGGCGCAATAAGGAACGCTGATCCGCACGGCGCTCATCCGCCGTACGCTTCATCATAGGACACAAAGGAACAAAGGAGCGAAAATCATGAACGGATTTGTCATCCTGTTGGTCAGCCTTGTGCTGTTCGTCGTGGCGTATGCGACCTACGGCGCCTGGCTGTGCAAGAAGTGGGGCGTGGATCCCACGAGAAAGACCCCGGCCGTGGAGAAGAACGACGGCGGCGATTATGTGCCCACCAGCACGGCGGTGGTGCTCGGCCACCACTTTGCCTCCATCGCCGGCGCCGGCCCGATTACCGGCCCGATCAACGCGGCCTTCTTCGGCTGGATCCCGGTGCTGCTGTGGATCGTCATCGGCGGCATCTTCTTTGGCGGCGTGCAGGATTTCTCCGCGCTGTTTGCGTCCATCCGCCACGACGGCAAGACCATCGGCGAGGTCATCGAGCAGCACATCGGCCACAAGTGCAAGATGATCTTCAACGTGTTCGTCTACCTCGTGCTGCTGCTGGTGGTGGCGGCGTTCACCGACATCGTGGCGGGCACGTTCGCCTCGGTGCCCAAGGCGGAGACGGAGCAGGCGCTCGCCAGCGCGCGCTCTGCGGGCTCGGTCGCCATGGCGTCCATGTGCTTCATCCCGCTGGCGGTGTTCTTCGGCGTGCTCCAGCGCAAGAACAACAACCTGGTGGTCAACACCATCGTCGGCGTGGCGCTGCTGTGCGGCACCATCTATCTGGGCATCCGCTTCCCGCTGATGAACGTGAGCAAGAACGTCTGGCTCGTGGTCACCTTCGCGTACATCTTTGTGGCGTCCGTCGCCCCGGTGTGGATTCTGCTCCAGCCGCGCGACTACCTCAACAGCTTCCTGCTCTACGCGATCATCATCCTGTCCGTCGTGGGCATCGGCGCGGCGCGCCCGGATATGACGCTCCCGGCGTTCAAAGGCTTTGTCGTGAAGGGCCAGCCGCTCTTCCCGGTGCTCTTCATCACCATCGCCTGCGGCGCGATCTCCGGCTTCCACAGCCTGATCGCCTCCGGCACCACCTCCAAGCAGCTGCGCAATGAGGGCGATGCCAAGCTGGTCGGCTACGGCGGCATGCTCATCGAGTGCGCGCTGGCGGTCATCGCGCTGGTGGCGGTCGGCTCCGTGCGCGGCCAGGAGCTGGCCGGGGCGGGCAGCGGCCCCGCGGCGATCTTCGCCAACGGCATCGCGTCCTTCGTGGCGGTCATCGGCCTGCCCGAGGCGACCAGCGCCACGGTCATCGCGCTGGCCTACTCCGCCTTCTGCCTCACCTCGCTGGACACCGCGACCCGCCTGGGCCGCATGATCTTCCAGGAGATGTTCGAGGGCTTTGCCCCGGGCGTGAGCAAGGCCCTGGGCAACAAGTACGTTGCCACCGCGATCACCATCGGCCTGTCCGCGGCGCTCACAGGCGCGGGCTATCAGAACATCTGGCCGCTGTTCGGCGCGGCGAACCAGCTGGTCGCGGTGCCGGCGTTCCTGGCCTGCGCGGTCTGGTTCAAGCACATCGGCCGCAGCAACAGGATGTTCCTCTTCCCGATGTTCTTCATGCTGGCGGCGACCATGAGCTCGCTGGCGCTGAGCTTCTACGGCAACGTGATGAAGCTCATGGCCGGTACCGGCGTGCTGGTCAAGGAGGGCCTGCAGTGCGTGATCATCGTGCCTGTGGTCGTCCTCGCGCTCATCATCACCTTCGACGGGCTCAAGGCCCTCAGGGCGAAGGAAGCCTGATCTTCTTCATACAGCATCAGCCCGGCAGAGCAAAGCGCTTTGCCGGGCTGATGCTGTATGTGGTTTTTGCCTGATTACACGCCGAACTTGGCGTTGAGCACCTCGACGGTCTTGCGGGCGACGTCCGCGGTCAGGCAGGCGCAGCGGTTGATGCGATCCGGATGCTTCATGTCGTAGTTGATTTCAGGAACCGCCTTGAAGAACTCCATCAGGGAATCACGGCACTCCGTGGAGCCCGGGACGACCTGCGCAACCGCCGGCGCGGAGCCGCGGTCATAGGTCGGCAGGGTGCTGGTCTTGTACCAGTCCATGACCTCCTTGAGGCAGGCCCTGGAATCGGCGGCCTCGCAGACCAGGCCGATCGCCGCGGCGGCGCCGCCCAGGCAGCCGCACAGGGAATTCTGGCCATAGCCGGCAGCGCCGTTCTGGAACATCTTGACCGGGAAGGTGGTGTACGGCGCGCCGACTTCCTCAGCCAGGCTCTCCACCACGCCGGCGACGACGCCCGCAGCGCAGCCGCCCAGCTCGGAGAAGCGGACATAGGCGCGGTCGGCGACCTTCTCCGGGTCGAGCCGCACATAGGGGTAAGGATGCTCAGCGGTCTGCTCGGCCATGGCGCCCAGCGGGAGCGCGGAAGCGACGGACGCGGCGACGGCAACCTTGCCGACGTTCTTGAGGAAATCACGACGGGACTGCATCATAAAACAAATCCTCCTTGAATGTTCTGATGATGAGTACATTATACGACTTTGTGAAGGGAGTGTCAATAATTCCTAATAAAAATCAGGGAATTATCGGTTAGTGCACGCGAACAAAAGAGGTTTCCCGCGCGCGGCGGCGTATGGTATAATAGACACAGCAAGACACAGGAGGGAACGGCCATGCCGAACTGGACGCAGCAGCAGCGGGACGCCATCACAGACCGGGGCCACAGCCTCATCGTCTGCGCGGCGGCGGGATCGGGCAAGACGGCGGTGCTGGTGGAGCGCATCGTGCAGCTGGTGAAGGAGGGCTGCCCGATCGAGCGGATGCTCATCGTCACGTTTACCAACGCGGCGGCGGGCGAAATGCGCCTGCGCATCGGCAGCGCGCTGGAGCAGGCTGCGCGCGAGCGCCCGGAGCTGGGCGAGCAGGTGCTGGCGCTCTCCCGGGCGAGCATCTCCACGCTGCACAGGTTTTGCGGCAATCTGCTGCGGGAGCACTTTCAGGCGCTGGGCGTGGATCCGGCGTTCCGCATCGGCGACGAGCAGGAGTGCGGCGTGCTGGCCCAGCAGGCGATGGAGGACGCGCTCTACGCCTGCTACGACGTGGGCAGCGCGGACTTCATGGCGGCGGACGCCTGCTTTGCGCAGGAGCAGCTCTCCGAGCTGGCGCAGACGCTGCACGGCTTCATCATGACGCGGCCCGACCCGTGGGCCTGGCTGGACGATGCGGTGGCCTCCTGCGGCTGCGGCGCGGATGCGCTGGCGGACAGCCCGGCGGTGCGCCTGCTGGTTTCCGACGCGGCGGAGCAGCTGGAGCAGCTGCTGGTTGACGCGCGGGAGACGCTTGCGCTCTGCCGGGGAGAGGGCGGCCCTGTGCACTACGCCCCGGCCTGCGCGCAGGACGCGGCGACTCTGGAGGCGCTGCTGGATGCGGCGGCGCAGGGCTATGCGCCGCTGAGGGAGGCGCTATTGTCCGTCTCCTATACCGCGCTGGGCAGAAAGAAGAAGAGCGACGTCTTTGACGAGGAAATCGCCGAGCAGGTGAAGCGGCGGCGCGAGGGCATGAAGAAGGCGGTGGCGGCGCTGGGAGAGCTGCTTTCCGTGAGCCTGGAGGACGCGGCGGCCGACCTTCTGATGACGCAGGCGCCGCTGCGCGGCCTTTGCGAGCTGGTGCGCACCTACGACGCCCTCTACGCGGCGGCCAAGCGCCGGCGCGCGCTGATGGACTTTGACGATCTGGAGCACGGGGCGCTCAAGGCGCTTGCCCACGACGAGGTGCGCGAGGCGCTTTGCGCGCAGTACCGCTATGTGTTCATCGACGAGTATCAGGATTCCAGCGCCATTCAGGAGGCGATCGTGGGCAGCTTCGCGCGCGAGGACGGGCTGTTCCTGGTGGGCGATGTGAAGCAGAGCATCTACCGCTTCCGCCAGGCGGAGCCGTCGCTGTTTCTTGCGCGCGCGGCGCGCTATGACCGCCCGGAGGAACAGAAGGCGCGGCGCATCGATCTGCAGCGCAACTTCCGCTCGCGCGCAAACGTGCTGGCTGGTGTGAACGCGGTGTTTGCGCGCATCATGCGCGGGGACGTGACGGAGATCGAGTACGACGCGCGCGAGGCGCTGATCCCGGGCCTGGAGGCGCGGGACGACGATCCGCCGCTGGAGCTGCACCTGATCTGGCGCGGCGAGGACGAGGCGCAGGACGCGGACGCTCAGCCTGACGACGATGGAGACGGCGCGCAGGAGAGCGGCGACGGCGAGCTCAGCGCGCGGGAGCTGGCCGGTGTGGAGCGCGAGGCGCTGATTGCTGCGCAGCGGATCCGCGCGCTGGTGGGCACGCCGTTTTACGATGCGAAGGCGGGCGGAGAGTGGCCGCTGCGCTACCGGGACATGGCGGTGCTGCTGCGCGTGGCGCGCGGCGCGGCGACGCTAGCGGCGGATATCCTGCAGGCGGAGGGCGTGCCCGTCTTCTGCGACGCGGGCGAGGGGTACTTCGACATCCCGGAGATCCGCGCGATGATGGCGCTGCTGACGACGATCGCGAGCGGCGCGCAGGACGAGGCGCTGCTCTCCAGCCTGCGCGGCCCGGCGCTGGGGCTTACGGACAGCGAGCTGGCGGCCATCCGCATGCATACGCCGGACACGAAGCGCCCGTATCACGAGGCCGTGCGCCGCTACCGCGAGAAGAAGGAGGACGCGCTGGCGGACAAGCTGCGCGGGTTTGAGGCGCGGCTTGCGCGCTGGCGGCTGTGCGCGCGCCATCAGGGCGTGGACCGGCTGATCGAGCGCATCTATGCGGAGACGGGCTTTCTGGCCAAGGCGGGCGCGCTGCCGGGCGGTGCGGCGCGGCAGGCAAACCTGCACCTGCTGGTGTCGCGCGCGCGTGTGTTCATGCAGACGCAGGGCGGCTCGCTGCACGCGTTTCTGCGCTATGCGGCGCGGCTGCGCGCGGGCGGCGACAGCATGAGCGCCAGCGCCATCGGCGAGAGCGAGGACGTGGTGCGCATCATGACTACGCACAAGAGCAAGGGCCTCGAGTTCCCGGTGGTGATCGTGCTGGGCATGGGCAGGAAGATGAGCACGCGCAGCCAAATGGCGCCGCTGCTGCTGCACGCGCAGCTGGGCGCGGGCCTGACGTGCGTGGACACGCAGCTGCACAGCGAGCGCGACACGCTGCTACGCCGCGCCATCCGCGTCCGAATCCAGCGCGAGCAGCTCGCCGAGGAGATCCGCATCCTGTATGTCGCCATGACGCGCGCCCGGGAGCGGCTGATCCTCATCGGCGACACGGGCTGCCAGCAGATGCCGGCCCTGTGGAGGCGCGGCAATGAAGCGGGCAGCCTGAGGGCCATGCGCACGGGGCTGGACATGGTCTGCCCGGCGCTTGTGCAGGCGGGCGCGTCGTGCATGCTCCGCGAGGAGGAGGTCATGGCGGGGGAGAGCCGCTGGCGCGTGTTTGCGCACCGGGGCGGCGCGGCGACGGAGAAGGAGCCGCGCAGCGACGAGGCCGTCATGCGGCTGCTGGCCAAGCTGGAGGGGACGGCGGCGACGGACGCGGAGCTCGTCCGGCTGCTGGATTTCACGCCGCAGGACGCGCGCAGGGCGGTGCACAAGACGAGCGTGAGCGCGGTCATCCGCGACGAGAAGCGCGAGGCGCAGGCGGAGGAGGACGACCCGCTGACCCCGCGGGAGACGGAGCTCATGCGTCTGCCGCGCTTCATGCAGGAGGCACAGCTGACCGGCGCGCAGATCGGCACGGCGTTCCACCGGATGATGCGCATGCTCGACCTGGACGCGCTGCGCGCAAGCCGGGACATCGCGGCCGAGCTTTCATCGCAGCGCGGGCGGATGCTGGAGGACGGCGTGATTTCGCAGGCGGAGGGCGGCGCGGTGCCTGCGCGGATGCTGGTCGATTTCTTCGCCTCGCCGCTGGGCGTGCGCGTGCTGGCGAACAAACGCGTGGAGCGCGAATGGGCCTTCACCTTCCGGCGCACGGCCCCGGACGGGCAGGCGCAGCTGGTGCAGGGCGTGATCGACTGCTGCTTTGAGGAGGACGGGCAGTGGGTGCTCGTCGATTACAAGACCGATTCCCCGCGCGACGTGCAGGCCGTGCTGGACAGGCACAGGCTGCAGCTTAACGTGTACGCCCAGGCGCTCCTTCGCATCACCGGCATGGAGGTCCGGGAGCGCGTTTTGTACCTCGTGCGCGCGGGCGCGGGATATGTCGTATAACGGGAAATTTCCGCGCGCGGCGGGGTTGACAAACGCCCCAAATGGGCGTATTGTAAACATGAAATTTGGACAGAACGAGGTGAAAGACGTGGACGATACGCCCAGTAGCGTGGCGGGCAAACCCCGAGAACGGTTGGCGCTGTGCGCGCTGTCTGCGTCTTTCCGTCTGTAATCAAAAAGCGGAAATCCGCGCAGAATATGCAGCGTGCACGCAGGCGCGTAGTCTGTCTCCGTTTGACGCAAGGAGGGCAGACACGGCCTGCTGCGCCATTTTTGGGGGAAACGACCGGCATTTTCGGCCTTCACAGGAATGAAAATGATAGGAGGGAATCCCAATGGACGAGGAATTCCGCAAGGATTTTGAAGAGCTGGTGGCCCTGATGGACGCGGGCAAACTGCTCGATTTCAAGAAGAAGGCGGCGGACTGCCTGCCGGTGGATATCGCCGAGGGCCTGGAGGAGATTGAAGAGGACGCGCGGGTGATCAAGCTCTTCCGCATGCTGCCCAAGGACATCTCCTCAGACGTGTTCTCCTACATGAACAGCGACCAGCAGCAGCTCATCGCCGAGAGCGCCTCCAACGCCGAGCTCAAGGCGCTGGTGGACGACATGTTTCTGGACGACACGGTCGACTTCCTGGAGGAGATGCCTGCCAACGTCGTCAAGAAGGTGCTGCAGAACGCGGACGAGAGCACGCGCAAGCTGATCAACCAGTTCCTCAACTACCCGGAGAACAGCGCGGGCTCGCTGATGACCATCGAGTACGTCGACCTGCGCGACTACTTCACCGTGCGCAAGGCGATGGACTACATCCGCCGCACGGGCATCGACAAGGAGACCGTCTACACCTGCTACGTCATCGACGAGCAGCGCAGGCTGGTCGGCCACGTCTCCCTGCGCAAGCTGATCGTCGCGCCGGAGAGCACGTACATCCGCGACATCATGGACACCAACACCGTGTCCGCGACCACGACGGACGACCAGGAGGTCGTCGCGGAGGATTTCCGCCGCTACGACCTGACCTCCATCGCCGTCACCGACAAGGAAAACCGGCTCGTGGGCATCATCACCATCGACGATATCGTCGACGTCATCACCGAGGAGAACACCGAGGACATCAAGAAGATGGCGGCCATCATCCCCTCCGACGAGGAATACATGGACGCCGGCGTCATGCACCTGGTGGCGCACCGCCTGCCGTGGCTGATGATCATGATGATCTCCGCGACGCTGTCCTCGACGATCATCACGAGCTTTGAATCCGTGCTTGCGGGGGCCGTGGTGCTCACCGCGTTCATCCCGATGCTCACCGGCTCCGCCGGCAACTCCGGCAGCCAGACCTCGGTCACGATCATCCGCAACATGGCGCTGGGCGAGGTGGAGCTTGGCGACTGGCTGCGCGTTCTGTGGAAGGAGGCGCGCGTCGGCGTAGTGTGCGGCGCGGCGCTGGCCGCGGTCAATTTCCTGCGCATGATGATCTTCTCCGGCACCACGGTCGTCATCAGCCTGATCGTCTCGGTGACGCTGATGCTGGCCATCGTGATGGCGGCGTCCGTGGGCTGCCTGCTGCCGATGGGTGCCAAGCGCCTGGGCCTTGACCCGGCTGTCATGGCCAGCCCGATGATCACCACTATCGTGGACGCGGCGTCGCTGCTGCTCTACTTCATGATCGCCTCGGTCATGCTGGGGCTGTAAGGCGGCTTTGTGCGGCGCGAAGCGAAGAAGGGGTTCGGGGACTGCGTCCCCGAGCGGGGTTTGGGGCCTGCGGCCCCAACGGTTCCTGAATAAAAGAAGGAGACTGACTTCTGTCAGCCTCCGCTTTTTGTATAATAGGAAATTGCGCAAAAAACCATGCAACGAGCACCGAATGACTTTATCTGGTAAAGCTGTTCGGAAGTGGGAGCGGCCACTGGCCGCTACGCCACCAGCCGGTCGCACGCGCTCTGTACGAGCGTGTGCAGCGCGGGAAAGAAGCTCTCGCCGATGTCGCCGATGTTGAGGATGGACAGGTACATCAGCTGGATGACGGAGAGCACGACCTCGTCCGGCGCGGTGAAGTGCACCTGCGCCTGACGCAGGGTGTCGAAGATGCTGCGCGCGGAGGAGAGGCAGTGTGTGCGCGCCAGCTCCTGGGGCATGAATGCGTTGAGGTAGGGCATGTCCTCCCGGAGGAAGCGCGTGATGCCCAGCTGATGAATGCGCTCGAACGCGCGGTAGACGAACGCGGCGGCGCGCTCCTTGTCGCTGCTCTGCTTGCTCTGGGAGAGCGCGAGAAGGCCGACGCCGATGACGTCGGACTCCCAGGCCCGGGCGACCTCGATGAACAGCTGCTCCTTGCTCTCAAAGAACTTGTAGAACGAGGATTTGGAGATACCCGCCTCGGAGGTCAGCGTGTCCAGCGACGTCTTCTGCACGCCGTCGCTGAGGGCGTGGCGCTGCGCGCTCTCAAACAGCTTTTGCCGGATGGCGCTGCGCTGCTGGTCGGTGAAGGGAAGCGCCATGAGAACACCTCCTCGGAAGCGTTTTTATTCGCCGATGGTGACCGTCGCGTTCATGCCCGGCAGCAGCGTGACGCCCTGCGGCGCGGCGACGCGCACGTCGAAGTAGGTCGCGTTCTGGCGGGCGGAGCCGATCGGGCGGATCTCGGTGACGGCGCCGGAGAAGGTCTGGCCGGCGTATGCGTCCAGCGTGAAGGAGAGCACATCGCCAATCTTCACCCGGTCGATGTCCAGCTCGTCAACCTCCACGCTGAGCTCCAGCGTGGTGAGGTCCGCGATCTCACACAGCAGCGCGCCGCGGTAGACCTGCGCGCCGGAGGCGACATACACCGCCGTGACCGCACCGGAAACCGGGGAAGAAATCACCGGGGATGCGTCCCTTGCGCTCTGGGCGTCGATCATCTCAAAGAGCAGATCACCGACCTTCACGGTATCGCCCGGCTTCACATGCACCTTGGCCACGCGGCCGTCGGAGGCGACGCTGACGTCATCATAGCGCTTGACCTTGCCGCGGCCGGTCTCGCTGTCGTTGGGCATGGAGCTTTCGCGGAAGCAGCGCACGGTGTCGTCCACGTCGAAGGAGCCGGTGAGGATCTCGACGATGTAATCCTTGCCGCTGACGCTGGCAACCCGGCCGGTGCCCTTCTCATTGCCGCACTTGAGGTACAGCGTCTCGCCGGCGTGGAGATAGCGGTTGTCGTCGTCGTCATAGGCCTGCGCGGTGTCCGCGTCGACGTACAGCGCGAGCGTCGGCTCGATGACGGCAATGGCGCCGTAGCGGCTCTGCACGCCGGAGGCGTCGTCGCCCACACCGGCGAACACCGCTGCGACGGTGCCGCTCTGCGTGGCGTAGACCGGGACGGTGTCCAGCTCAAAGAGGGTCTCGCCTGCGGCGACCTCCTGCGTGGCCGTGAGGTCAAACGGCAGGAGCGTGCCGGCGAACGGCGCGGTGATCTTGACGGTGTCGGGCGCGACGATGGTCGCGTTCGCGGTGGCGGCCAGCGCGCAGGCGCACACGAGCGTCAGGGCCAGCAGGAGCGCGGTGAAGACGGACAGCTTCGTTTTCATGGGGATGTTCCTTTCTGTGCGGATTTTTGTCGATGATATGCTTTGTAAAATCAAACTGTGTATTGATCCGCGAAGCGATGAAGGGAGTCTGAGGGATGAAATCCCTCAGGCGGGTTTTAGGGCGGCAGCCCTAACGGCCCTTCCGGCGCGGAGCGCCATATGAAGACTTCTTCGCGGATTAAATCCGTCTCAATCGTAGAAGGCTTCGCCTTCTGCTCTGAGACTGCGTTTTTCTTTATGATGTGGAGAACGTTGGGGCCGCAGGCCCCAAACCCCGCATGGGGATTTCATCCCCAGACCCCTCTTTCGCTTCGCGCGGTTATTCGACAGATTTCAATGCCTCGACCATGTCGATCGAGCGCACCTTGCGGGTGAGCAGCAGCTGGATGAACACGGAGAAGCAGAACGTGATGACGCACGCGATGACGACGGACTGCACCGTCGGCACGCCGGGGTAGAACGCGCTCTCCGGCTCGCAGGTGTGCATGACCACGTCGGTGAGCAGATAGCCCGGCACAATGCCGCAGAGCACGCCCAGCACGGAGATGATCAGATTCTCATTGATGATGAGGCTGCGGATCTCCTTCTGATGGTAGCCCAGCACCTTGAGCGTCGCGTATTCGCGGATGCGCTCCACGAAGTTCATCAGGCCCATGTTGTAGCAGATGACGAAGGCCAGCGCCAGCGCGATGAAGGTGATCATGGAGAAGACGGAGGAGAGCGCGTCGAGCATATCCAGCATGTCGCCGATCTGCTTGGTCGGATAGTCCAGCGTGTCGACCTCGTCCATATCCAGAAGCCGGGCGATGCAGTCCTCGTCCGCGCCGCGCAGCTGGATGGCCATGGGCACGAAGTCGCCCTTGCGCTGCGCCTCCCAGGTGGTGCGGTTCATGTACACGCCCTGCACGGTGTTGTTGTGCACGATCTGGCCTACAACCATGGAGATCGCTTCGTCGTCGCCGGGCAGCAGCAATCGAACCGTGTCCCCGACGTGGATGTCGAGCGTCCGGCTCAGCTTGTACGTCACGGCGATGAAGCCGGTG
This sequence comes from Clostridia bacterium, assembly GCA_017937505.1. Classification (GTDB taxonomy): domain Bacteria; phylum Bacillota; class Clostridia; order Christensenellales; family Aristaeellaceae; genus Ventricola. Next base: position 11,663 of record JAGBDL010000105.1, read on the forward strand.
TCAAGCGCCACAAACGTCTCGTCCTTGCCCAGGTACTGCATCTGCTGATCGTCGCCCAGCACGGTGAGCGTCGTGGTGCGCGAGCCGCCGGCGGCGCGCAGGGAGACGGACTGCTCCATCAGACACTCGACCTGCTGGGCGTCAAGGCGGCGCTCATAGCTCTCCGCCGTGCCGGTTTCGCCCGTCAGGTTGGCGCGCACGTCGTAGCGCAGCGTGCCGGTGTAGTAGTTGTTGGCCAGGCTCGTGACGGAGTCCTGCAGGCCCAGCGAGGTGATGATGAGCATCGTGCAGCACAGGAGGCCGACGAACGACATGAACGTGCGCATCTTGTTGCGCATCAGGTTGCGCACGATCATCTTCGTGTTGAAGGTCATGCGCGACCACAGCGGCGTGATGCGCTCAAAGAGGATGCGCTTGCCGTCCTTGGGCGGCTTGGGCCGCAGCAGCGCAGCCGTGGTCTCCCGCGCGGACTTGCGGTAGGTGAAGTAGCAGATGGCCACGCTCATCACCATGGTGAGGAAAACCATGCACCAGGCCGGGACGGACACCGGCGGCTCCAGCCGGTAGGGCATCTCACTTTGGCCCAGCAGCGCGTCCCAGAGGACATAGGGCAGCGTGTAGTGGCCGATCAGCGTGCCCATCAGCGCGCCGATGAGCGAGGGCACGACCGCATAGGAGAGGTAGTGGTTTCGGATCTGCCGGCCCGAAAAGCCCAGCGCCTTGAGCGTGCCCATCTGCAGGCGCTGGTTGTCGATCATGCGCGAGAGCGTCGTCATGACGATCAGCGCGGCGACGGCGTAGGCGAGCAGCGGGAAGACGTAGGTCAGGTTTTCAAACATCTGCGCGTCGTTGTCGCAGCGCGCGGTGCTGGTGTGCGCGCCGCGGTTGAGCACGAGCGCGTCGGGCAGGGCGTCCTCGATGGCGGCCTGCACGGCGTCCTCGTCCGCGCCGTCTGCCACGGTGACGATGGCCTGCGTCAGCGCAAGCTGCGGCAGGGCGCGCGCGTTGATGAGGATGAAGCCGTATTCCTCCGGCTTGGCGGAAACGCCGCGGGAGAGGGCGACGTACTCCGGGCTGACCACCACGCCGCGGATCACAAAGGTGTGCTCCTGATCGCCGAGCTTCACGGTGATGCGGTCGCCCACGGTGAGCGCCTGCGCCCTGGCGAAGCGCTCCTGGATCAGGCAGCCGCGCAGATCCGACGGATCGAGCAGTTCGCCCTCGCGCAGCAGCGGCGTGTTGATGGTCATCTCGCCGTCGTAGGCGGTGACGTTCACGTTGACGTTCACGTCGGTGCCCAGCGTGGTTTCCAGATCCGTGACGGAGCGGGCGATTACCTGATCGACGCCGTCTACGGCCTCGAGCTTGTCAAGCGCCGCACGGTCAACGCCCGCGGGCAGCGTGACCCAGAAGTCAGCCAGGTTGTTTTCCTCAAAATAGGTGTCAAACGTGGTGCGCGTCATGCGCGCCATGCCGTCCAGCGCCGCGAACGCGAACGTGCCCAGCGCGCACAAAAGGATGATGGACAGGAACTGCATCCCGGCGCGGCGCATGTCGCGGTAGAGCTTTTTTCTCAGGGTGTTCTTGTTTTTTGTCATGCTGATTCCTCCGGCGGGGCGCCCCGCTTACCACGCGATGTCGCTGACGTCCGCGGGATGCTCGCTGGTTTCGATCGATTCGATGCCGCCGTTCTTGACGCGGATGACGCGGCTGCCCAGCGGGGCGATCATCGCGTTGTGCGTGATGATGACGACCGTGGCGCCGTAGGTCTTGCACACGTCCTTGAGCAGGGCGAGCACCTGCACGCCGGTCTTGGAGTCCAGCGCGCCGGTCGGCTCGTCGCACAAAAGCAGCGCGGGATTCTTGCACAGCGCGCGGGCGATGGACACGCGCTGCTGCTCGCCGCCGGAGAGCTGCGCCGGGAAATTGGCAAGGCGCTCGCCCAGGCCCACCTGCTCCATGACGGTCTTCGGGTCCAGCGCGCGGCCCCGGCAGACCTGCTGCGCCAGCTCCACGTTCTCCAGCGCCGTGAGGTTGGGCATCAGGTTGTAGAACTGGAAGACGAAGCCCACGTCGTGGCGGCGGTACTCGGTCAGCTGCGGGCCGCGCATGCCGGTGATCTCCTTGCCGTCCGCGGTGATGCGGCCGCTGGTGGCCTTGTCCATGCCGCCCAGCAGGTTGAGGATCGTCGTCTTGCCCGCGCCGGAGGGGCCGAGCACCACGCAGAACTCGCCCTTCTCGATGGAAAAGCTGACGTTGTCGACCGCCTTGACGACGGTGTCGCCGGTCTGATAATGCTTGCAGACGTTTTCAAATGTGATATAGCCCACGGGAATGCCTCCTTGGAAGTGCGGGAAGTGCCGGGTAAAAACGTAAAAACGATTTTGTTTTTATGTTTTTATTATAGGCGCGAAGGAAGATGCTGTCAATCAAAAAACCGCCAAATTCACTGACCGGAGAAAAGAGGTTTACTTCCTCTGCCAAACATGCTATGCTGTCGCTCGGGAGGCGTGAAGGATGGAAAAAAGAATGCACAGGAGCGCGCAGCTGCTGCGGCTCTTTGGCTCGATGCTCGTCATCAGCGCATGCACGTTTGGCGGCGGGTTTGTGATTGTGTCGCTGATGAAGAAGAAATTCGTGGATGAATACGGCTGGCTGAGCGAATCGGAGATGCTCGATTACACGGCGCTTGCGCAGTCCTGCCCGGGCGCGATCGCGGTCAACGCGGCGATTCTGGTGGGCTGGCGCGTGGGCGGCGCGGCGGGCATGCTTGCCGCAGTGCTGGGCACGGTGCTGCCGCCGCTGGGCATCCTTACGGTGATCACGATGTTTTACAGCGCGTTTGCCGGCAATCCCCATGTGGCGATGCTGCTGTCCGGCATGCAGGCGGGCGTGGCGGCGGTGCTGTGCGACGTGGTGCTGAGCATGGGGCGGGGCGTGCTCTCGCAGCGCTCGGCGATCAAGAATGCCGTCATGGTCGCGGCGTTTCTGGCGGTAGCCGTCGCGGGCGTCAGCGTGGCGTGGGTCATCGCGGGCGCAGCCCTGCTGGGCGCGCTGCTCCAGATGATCACGCGGAAGGAGGCGGGCGCATGATTCTGCTTGAGCTCTTCGGAGCCTTCTTTGAGATCGCGCTGTTCTCCATCGGCGGCGGGTATGCGGCGATGCCGCTGATCCGCAGCCAGGTCGTGCAGGCGCACGGCTGGATGACGATGAGCGAGTTCGCCGACCTGCTGACCATCGCGGAGATGACGCCCGGGCCGATCCAGCTCAACGCGGCGACGTTCGCGGGCATGCGCGTGGCGGGCTTTCCCGGCGCGCTGTGCGCGTCGCTGGGCGTGGTGACGCCGTCGCTTGTGCTGGTGTCCCTGCTGGCGTACCTGTACCGGCGGTATAAGAGCCTTTCGCTGATCCAGGGCGTGCTGGGGTTCCTGCGGCCGGCGGTCGTCGCGCTGATCGCCTCGGCGGGGCTGAGTGTGCTGCTGCTGGTGCTCTTTGACGGGCAGCGCATCACCATGGCGAATCTCGACGGGCTGGGCGCGGGGCTGTTTCTCCTGGCGCTTTTCCTGCTGCGCAGGCGCAAAATGAGTCCGATTGCCGTCATGCTGCTGTGCGGCGCGCTCTCGCTGGCCGCGGGGGTGCTGTTTGGCGCGGGATAAAGTGTGCAATCCCTTTACAGGCAAAGACGGATTCGGTATAATGAAACATGATGGCAAGCTTGCATCATGCAATCTGTACAGAACGAGGAGGTACCCTGGCATGCAGCCCAATATCAAGTGGCTCGACGATCCGCGCGTGTTCCGCGTCGGCCTGATCGATGCGCACAGCGATCATCTCTACTATGCAACCGAGGCGGACGCCCGGGCGGACAGACAGACGCTGCGGCAGTCCCTCGACGGCGTGTGGAAGTTCGCATACTCCGTGAACGCCAAAACCCGTCCGGCGAACTTCTATGAGGAAGGCTACGACGTCTCTTCCTTCGACGACATCACGGTGCCGGGCCACATCGAGATGGCCGGCTACGACAAGATTCACTACATCAATACCCTGTACCCGTGGGAGGGCCATGAGTACCGCCGGCCGGCGCTGACCGGCATGCCGGGCGAGCGCATGGAGGGCCAGTTCTCCGAGGCGGATTACAACCCGGTCGGCTCCTATGTGTGCAAATTCGACCTGAACGAGGCGCTGCGCGGCAAGCGCGTGGCGGTGCGCTTTGAGGGCGTGGAGCAGGCGATGTACGTCTGGCTCAACGGTGTGTTCCTGGGCTATGCGGAGGACACGTTTACCCCGTCCGAGTTTGACCTGACCGACGCCATCCGCGAGACGGGCAACACCCTGTGCGTGGAGGTGCACAAGCGCTCCACCGCCGCGTACCTGGAGGATCAGGACTTCTTCCGCTTCTTCGGCATCTTCCGCAGCGTCAGCCTGCTGGCCAGGCCTGATGCGCACGTGGAGGATCTGTGGGCCAGACCCCAGGTGAACCTCACGACCCTCGCGGGCAGGGTGAATGTCAGCCTGAAGCTCAGCGGCAACGCCGTGAAGGTGCAGGCCCGCGTGCTGGAGGGCGAAAGCGTGCTGGCGAGCGCCGAGACCGACGCGGACGACAGGCTCACCCTGACCCTCGACATGCCGGGGCAGGTGAAGCTCTGGCACAACCATCATCCGAACCTGTACACCCTCGAGATTCTGCTGCTTGACCAGAACGGCGAGGTCGTGGAGGTCGTGCCGCAGCCCATCGGCTTCAGGACGATCGAGCTGAAGAACAAAATCATGTGGCTCAACGGCGAGCGCCTCATCATCAACGGCGTGAACCGCCACGAGTGGAACTGCCGCAGCGGACGCTGCATCACCGACGCGGACGAGATCTGGGATATCGCGTGCATGCAGCGCAACAACATCAACGCCGTGCGCACCTGCCATTATCCGGATCGCCTGTCCTTCTACCGCCGCTGCGACGAGGCCGGCATCTACATGATGAGCGAGACGAACCTGGAGAGCCACGGCTCCTGGCAGAAGGCCGGCGCCATCGAGCCGAGCTGGAACGTGCCGGGCAGCAACGAGGCCTGGGAGGCCGCCGTGCTCGACCGCGCCAGGAACAACTTTGAAACCTTCAAGAATCACGTCTCCGTGCTGTTCTGGTCGCTGGGCAACGAGTCCTACGCGGGCGACGCGCTGGCGAAGATGAACTGCTACTTCAAGGAGAAGGATCCGAGCCGCCTGGTGCACTACGAGGGCGTGTTCAACTGCCCGGCGTACAAGGACCGCATCTCCGACATGGAGAGCCACATGTACACCGCGCCGGACAAGGTCAGGGAGTATCTGGAGCAGAATCCGCCCAAGCCGTTCATCCTGTGCGAGTACATGCACGACATGGGCAACTCGCTGGGCGGCATGAAGTCCTACCACGACCTGGTGGACGAATTCCCGATGATGCAGGGCGGCTTCATCTGGGACTACATCGACCAGGCGATCATGGTGACGGACGAGGTGACCGGCCGCGAGGTGCTGCGCTACGGCGGCGACTTTGACGACCGCCCGTCCGACTACGAGTTCTCCGGCAACGGCATCGTCTTTGCGGACAGAACCGAAAAGCCTGCGATTCAGGAGGTCAAGTATTACTATGGACTGCACAAATAAGCTGAAACTCGTCTTTGGCGACCTGACGCTGGGCGTGAAGGGCGATACCTGGCAGGTCATCTTCAACTACATGCGCGGTGGCATCGAGTCCCTGGTGACCGGTAGCCGCGAGTGGATGTACCGCGCGCCGCAGCCGGCCTTCTGGCGCGCGCTGACGGACAACGACCGCGGCAGCCAGTTCCACCTCAAGTCCGGCTGCTGGCTGGCGGCGGATACCTTCATCCGGGTGACCGGCGCGCAGGTTGCGGTGAACGGGCAGGCGATCGCGCTGCCGGTTGCGCCGGAAAACAACCGCTACACCCCGGACGAGAGGGCGGACAGCGTGGCGATTGCCTTCGCGTTTGAGACGCTGACCGTCCCGGCGGCGAAGGTCACCGTGACCTACACCGTGACGGCGGACGGGCGCATCAACGTGGCCTGCCAATACTTCGGCCAGAAGGGCCTGCCGCAGATGCCGGTCTTCGGCCTGCGCATGGTGATGCCGACGATGGCGACCGGCTTCACCTACGAGGGCCTCTCCGGCGAGACGTATCCCGACCGCATGGCCGGCGGCGTGCCGGGCGTGTACGAGGTGAAGGGCCTGCCGGTGACCCCGTACATGGTGCCGCAGGACTGCGGCATGCACATGGAGACGAAGTGGGTGGAGATCCGCCGCGATACGCAGCTGGCGAACACCGCCAATCCCCCCGAGAGCAGCTTGAAAATCACCATGGACGGCAAGCCGTTCGCGTTCTCCTGCCTGCCGTATACGGCCGAGGAGCTGGAAAACGCGACCCATCACGAGGAGCTGCCGCCGGCTAGGCGCACCGTGCTGTGCGTCTACGGCGCCGTGCGCGGCGTGGGTGGCATCAACAGCTGGGGCGCGGACGTCGAGGAGGCGTATCACCTCAGCGCCGAAACGGATATGGCGTTCTCGTTCAATATCGAGCTGTAAGGACGCCCGCCAAGCATCTTCTGAGCGCGCGAAGCGAAGAAGGGAGTCTGAGGGACAATGTCCCTCAGGCAGGTTTGGGCGGCAGCCCAACGTATCCCATCCTATGAGAAAAAACGCAGTCTCAGAGCAGGATGCGCAGCATCCTACGATTGAGACGGGTTTGATTCGCAGAGTCAGTCCTGAGCAACGATCCCACAATCATACGACAAAAGGCGCTGTCTCTCATGGCTTGCTTTAGCCATGTTGAGACAGCGCCTTGATGTCTTTCTGTCAGTGCCCGCCCAGCACCTGCGCGAACGGGTCGTCGTCCTGCGTCTCGTCGATCAGGCCGTCGGACTTGAGCATGTCGCGCAGCACGTCCATCTCGCTCTCCAGGTCGATGAAGCGGTACTCGTCCAGCGCCTCCACCTGCCGCTGGAATGCCTTGTCGATCACGCCGACGGCCTCGGAGATGCGTGTGCGCACCTCGCGGGCCTTGCGGGTGTTCGCCGTGTTTTCCAGCCGGGCGCGCGCGTCCAGCAGCTTGAGCGTCGTGGGCAGGTAATAGCGCAGGAACGTGCGCAGCTGCGGCAGCAGCTGGGGCCGCTGCTCGAGGATCGAGAGAATCTGGCCGCAGCTGCTCTCGATCGAGTCGATCTGCGCGGAGAGCGTCTCGTCGGCGATGATGTCGTTGGCCTGGCGGATGCGGCGCATGGCGTCGCGGCCGCTGCGGATGACCTCGTCCACATCGGCGTTCTCGTCCATCGGCTGCACCGGCTTTTGCTGCTGGGTCTGCGCGTGTGCGGCGGAGGCCTTTGTCTTCGCCCACTGGCGGTTGATCTCCTCGTCGGAGGAGACGACGCACTCCTCATCCTCATACGCGTCCGCGCTGCCGTATGCGTTGGCGCGGCGCGTGTAAACGCTCTCGCGCTCTTCCTCTGCCTGATCCTGCGCCATCTTCCCCAGCACATGGAACACCAGATACACGCCCACCGGGCCGAACGGCCCCGCGACGAAGAACGAGAGCATATACCATGCCCAGCGGGGCAGGTAGTCGAGTTTTTTGAGCACCTGTTTTGCTTTCATGAATGATTCCCTTCCCATCCCAATGCACGATTTCCCATCGCGTTATTGCGCGGGCGCGGCGGTCGCCTTGGGCGCGGGCAGCCCCAGCGCGTCAAGAAGCAGCAGCCTGTTGGCTTCCAGATCGGCGACGACGCCGTTTACGCTGCCCGCATTGCCGTAACGCCAGTGTCCCTCAAACGGCACCGCAATACGCTCGACACGAGCGCCGCGTAGCCACAGCGCCTTCAGCAGCAGAGAGACCTGCTCACCCGCGGAATAGGACGAGTGCCACGCGTGCTTGAGCGAGGAGAAGACGCTGGCGACGTTTGCAGCGGTCATGCGGCCGGTCTGCCTAACCATGGCGGCGATCAGCTTGCCCTGACGCTCGCCGCGGCCCAGGTCGTTGTCCAGCTTGCGGCAGCGGGCATAGGCCAGCGCCTGCGCGCCGTTCAGGCGGCAGACGCCCTCCTCGAGCGGATTGTCCGGATACAGGCCCACGGTCTTGTTCAGGTAATTCACCTCGGCGCGCGTCAGCTCCACCTGCGCGCCGCCGATGGCGTCCACCAGCTCGATGACGGTGGTGAAGTTCACGCGGAACCAGCCGTCGATGGACACGCCAAAGTTGCGCTCGATCGCCTCGCACAGCGCCTGCTCGTCCTTGCCGCGCACGATCGTGTTGATCTTGGTCAGATAGCCGGTCTCGTTCTCCACGAACATGTCGCGCGCAAACGTGACGGCGGAGATCCTCGTGCGGGTGAAGTCCACCTGAATGAGCATGGTCACGTCGCTGCGCCCGATCTCATTGAGGGAGCCATAGTTGTCCATGCCGATGACCAGAAAGGTCTTTCTGCCGTGCGGGTGCAGCAGGATGGACAGGGCCAGAAAAACGGCCAGCACGATGCAGGCGATGCGCGCCAGACGGTGCTGCCTCAAAAAAGTCTTCGCTTTTTCAAAATATGCGCGATAGCGGTTCATAGACGGTCTCCTCCCGGGGCAGAATGCGAGAGCGGCAGGCAAAGCCTGCATCATCAGCGATGGAATAAACATATCATATTCGGCAGGCAAAATCAAGCAAATTGCCTAGGATATGTGCTTTTCGTCAGATTCGAAAAGAAAATGGATTGCAGGCGCAAACGTTTTTGTGTATAATAAAAACGTTATGGATTTTTGCACAGGCTTATCCCACTCCCTGCGGCTGAAATCGACCGGCGCCGGGCTGACCTCCGGCGGCGGAGAATAAGCAACATGCTGACATAGATCGTGCCCCAATCAGAGAAAGGAAATTATCGTGACTGACAACGAAAACAGCAAGACCCCCGAATCCAGCGAGGTTAAGAATGAAAAACGCGCGCCTGTGCGCCGCCGCCCGGCGGTGAAGAAGGCCGCTGAAGCGAAGGACAGCAAGGCGGAAAAGCCCAGAAAGACGCAGACAAGGCCGGCGAAGGCCGCACAGAACGCGCCGGAGGCCGGACAGGAGAACGCCGCCCGTTCCGCCGCGCCGAGAGCGCCGCGCAGGAAGAGCGCCGCCAAGCCGGTGAAGCCCCAGCAGGAGATGCAGGCCGCCCGGGCGCCGCAGAGCCAG
>JAGBDL010000106.1 GCA_017937505.1 Clostridia bacterium
AGATGGTCATGCCGGGCGACAACGTCGACATGGAGTGCACCCTGATCACCCCGATCGCCATGGAAGAGAAGCTGCGCTTCGCTATCCGTGAGGGCGGCCGTACGGTCGGCTCCGGCGTCGTCACCAAGATCTTCGAGTAATCGAATATCCTGCGCACGCAAAGCAATCATGCAAAGAGCGTTCCGAGCGATCGGGACGCTCTTTTTTGCCTCATAGGAAATTGCGCCCAAAACCGTACAGCGGGCACCGAATGACTTGATTTTGTAAAGCTGTTCGGAAGTGGGAGCGGGCACAGCCCGCTTTTTGCTGAGCAGAAACGGATACGCGTGCCCGCTTTTTGAATTATTTTTAGATTTTTGATGAGCAAAACCTCAAAAACGCGAGAAAACAGGAGAAAACAAGAGTTCGTCTCCGATAAACGAAAAAAACTCAAAAAAACGGGTTGACAACTGCGGCCCAATCGTGTACAATAAGCAAGCATGTTTGGCAGGCGTCTATTTTGCCTGCATTTCTGAAAAGGAGGTGTCTTGTATGGCTGCTGCTGGTGTGCGCGTGAAGATCACGCTGGCCTGCACGGAGTGCAAGCAACGCAATTACAACACGATGAAGAACAAGCGCAACAACCCGGACCGTATCGAAATGAGCAAGTACTGCCGTTTCTGCAAGAAGCATACGACCCACAAGGAAACCCGCTGATTCTTTCATCATGACCAACAAGGATGTGAAAGAGATGTCTGAAAAGGAAGTCAAGAAGACGGAGAAGCCCGGCTTCTTCACCCGCGCGAAGAACTGGATCGTCGCTCTGCCCGGCCGGATTTCCGGCGCGTTCAAGAACATGGTGGCTGAGCTGAAGAAGGTCGCGTGGCCGTCCAAGAAGGATCTCATCAACTACTCGGTCGTCGTCATCGGCTTCGTCGTCGGACTGGCGCTGATCGTCGGTTTGCTGGATACCGCTTCCTCTGTTGTGGTCAAGCAGCTCATCGAGCTGTAAGGCCGGGCGTGACGAGGAGGGTTTGACATGACGGACGAGAAGGCTCTGTGGTATGTTGTTCATACCTACTCGGGCTACGAAAACAAAGTCGCCAACGATCTCGTCAAGACGGTGGAAAACAACGGCATGGGCGACCTGATTCAGGACGTCACGGTGCCGATCGAGGAAATCGTCGAGATCCGCAATGGCAAGCCTCATACCATTCAGCACAAGCTGTTCCCCGGCTACGTTCTGGTCAAGATGATCAAGACGACCGAGACCTGGTACATCGTGCGCAACACGCGCGGCGTGACCGGCTTTGTCGGCCCGGGAAGCGAACCGATTCCGCTGACGGACGAGGAGTTTGAGCGGATGACCAGCTGCCAGGGCACCATTCGCGTCGACCTTGAGCCCGGTGATTCCGTGCGCATCAAGACCGGCAGCGTGGAGAATGCCATCGGCACGGTTGAAGAGATCAACGCGGAGGAGCACAAGGTCAAGGTCTCCATCGAGATCCTGTCCCGCAAGACCACCGTGGAATATGATATTTCCGAGGTGGAGCGCCTGTAAGCGCGTCCCCGGGAAATCATGAAGCAGACAACCCCCGGGAGCACTCCCGGTTGTTGAAAATGCCTGCGTGCGCGCAGGCGGCAGCCCGGTCAGTGATATGGCCGGGCGTGGGAGGAACGAACTGTTCCGCGTGACCACAGATTTAGGAGGTTTAATACCATGGCGAAGAAAGTTACTGGCATGATTAAGCTGCAGGTGCAGGCCGGCAAGGCCAATCCTGCCCCGCCGATCGGCCCGGCCCTCGGCCAGCACGGCGTCAACATCCCGGGCTTCTGCAAGGAGTTCAACGAGCGCACGAAGAACGATATCGGCCTGGTCATCCCGGTCGTCATCACCGTCTACTCCGACCGCTCCTTCACCTTCATCACCAAGACCCCGCCGGTTCCGGTTCTCATCAAGAAGGCGCTGGGTCTGGAGAGCGGCTCCGGCAAGCCGAACAAGACCAAGGTCGGCCAGCTGACCCAGGCTCAGGTTCGCGAGATCGCCGAGAAGAAGATGCCCGACCTGAACGCGGCCAGCATCGAGGCGGCGATGAGCATGGTCAAGGGTACCGCCCGCTCCATGGGCGTGACCGTTGCCGACGCCTGATTGACACTGTGAGTTGCAGCGCAGCATGCCTGCGCGAAGCAGCCTGAACAAGGCTGGTAGATGTGGGAGGACATTGCGCCGCTTGTACCACAAGGAGGAACAAAACTATGAAGCATGGCAAGAAGTATCTGGAGAGCGTGAAGCTCATCGAGCGCAACAGGCTGTATGATCCGGACGAGGCTGTGAAGCTGGCGCTGGAGACCGCGAAGACCAAGTTCGACGAGACCCTCGAGGTTTCCGTCCGTCTGGGCGTTGACCCGCGTCAGGCCGACCAGCAGGTCCGCGGCGCGGTCGTGCTGCCGCACGGCACCGGCAAGAAGGTCCGCGTGCTCGTGTTCGCCAAGGGCGAGCAGGCCAAGGCCGCCGAGGAGGCCGGCGCGGATTACGTCGGTGCTGAGGAGCTGGTCGCGAAGATCCAGGGCGAGAACTGGTTCGAGTTCGACGTCGTCGTTGCGACCCCGAACATGATGGGCGTCGTCGGCCGTCTGGGCCGCGTCCTCGGTCCGAAGGGCCTCATGCCGAACCCGAAGAGCGGCACCGTCACCATGGACGTGGCGAAGGCCATCGCCGAGATCAAGGCTGGTAAGGTTGAGTACCGTCTGGACAAGCAGGCGATCATCCACTGCCCGATCGGCAAGAAGTCCTTCACCGCCGAGCAGCTGACCGAGAACCTCGCGACCCTGATCGGTGCGATCAACCGTGCGAAGCCGGCCGCCGCGAAGGGCGTCTACATGAAGTCCGTCGTCCTGTCTTCCACGATGGGCCCGGGCGTCAAGGTGAACCCGCTCAAGTTCTAATTTCATAGGACGAATCGAGCCTCCTGAAGCTTTTCGGGAGGCTCGTTTTGCGTACAGCTGAAAGAGGAAAAGACCGCACAGGACTTGCGCAGCCTGTGCGGTCTGTGATATGATGCTGCCGTAGTCAAGGGGACTTGCACGGCTGCGCCTCGCTTTCTGCGATACGAAAGAGAGGTGATGCACATGAGCAATACAGAGCTTCTCTGCATTTTGCTTTCCATGGCATCCTTGCTTTTTACGGTATACTTTGGTATGCGTAGGTAAAAGCAAAGCCGCCGTGTAGTGTCAGCTACATTGGCGGCCGGCTTTGCATGTGTTGAATCCGCAGATTGCGGGTCAGCTGTGCGAGGTAGGCTCCTCTTGACTACATTCTACATCATTTCGGGCCGCGCGTCAATGACGCGAGGACTTTTTTGCCATATAGGAAATTGCGTGAAAAATTGAGCAGCGAGCAGCGAGCAGCTTCACTTTGCAAAGCAGTTCGGAAGTGGGAGCGGGCACGGCCCGCTTTTTTGCAGATTTGTCTGCCGGAAATATTGCTATTTTCAGAAAACAATCGTTGACACGCGCGGCGGCGTGTGGTATACTGCAAGTCGTGAATTGAAAAGTTCTGTGCCTGAGACAGCTGGTGACGCGAAAGCGTTATAATGGGTTTGCCCGCCGGCCGAGGTGTGAGCGGTCGAAATACACCACAATCGTGGTTTCTGCCCTTGCGCCCAGCGCAGGGGCTTTTCTTTTCCGGAACCTTTCGGGAAGGAGGAATTTACCATGTCCAAGAACATTGAAGCGAAGAAGGTTGTCGTCTCCGAGATTGAGGAGAAGATCGAGAAGGCTCAGTCCATCGTGATCGTCGAGTACAAGGCGCTGACCGTGGAGCAGGTGACTGCCCTGCGTGCGAAGTGCCGCGCGGCGGGCGTTGATTACTGCGTGCTCAAGAACACGCTGATGAAGCGCGCGCTGGCGAACAAGGGCATCACCCTCGACGAGAAGGTCATGGAGGGCCCGAACGCCTTTGTCTTCAGCAACAACGATCCGATCTCCGGCCCCAAGATGATTAAGGAGTTCATCGCGGGCTGCGAGAAGGACAAGAAGGTGTCCCCGCTGACCATCAAGGCCGGCGTGATGGACGGCGCTGTGCAGAGCGTGGAGGAGGTCAAGGCCCTGGCCGACATCCTGCCGAAGGATCAGCTCATCGCCAAGATCATGGGCTGCCTGAATTCTCAGGTCACCGCCCTGGCGTATGTCCTCAAGGCGTACGTCGACAAGCAGAGCGAAGCCGCTGCCGAGTAATCGAAAAAGGCTTCTCAGCATGCGCGTAAACCGCGCTACTCAACAAGAAATATTCTAAATGGAGGTAAATACCATGGAAATCAATGAGATCGTATCCGCTATTGAGAGCCTGACCCTGATCCAGTGCTCCGAGCTCGTGAAGGCCCTCGAAGAGAAGTTCGGCGTTGTCGCCGCTGCCCCGGTCGCCGCTGGTGCCGGCGCTGCCGCTCCGGCCGCTGCCGCTGAGGAGAAGACCGAGTTCGACGTCGTGCTCACCGGCTTCGACGCTGCGAAGAAGGTTGCCATCATCAAGGCCGTCCGCGAGGTCGTGCCGGGCCTGGGCCTGAAGGAAGCCAAGGACATCGTCGAGGGCGCTCCGAAGACCCTGAAGGAGGGCGCTTCCAAGGAGGACGCCGAGGCCATGAAGAAGAAGCTGACCGAGGCGGGCGCGACCGTCGAGATCAAGTAATTCTTTCCCGAAAGAAGAATTGCAGCAGCTCTGCCGTTTGGCAGGGCTGCTTTTTCCTTACAGGAAATTCTGCCCCAAAACCGTACAGCGGGCACGGAGTGTCTTGATTTTGCAAAGCTGTTCGGAAGTGGGAGCGGGCACGGCCCGCCCTCCCTCAGGAGGGAGGCTTGTCCGCGCCTTCAGGCTCCCTCTTGAGGGAGCTGTCTGCCGCAGGCAGACTGAGGGAGCGCTCGCCGCTCGACTGACCGGCGAATGAAATGCGCGCCGGCAGAATTGACCTTTCGCCGAGACTGTGCTAAACTATCGTCTTGTAAGGGAGTAGTCAGCGCGCTGCGCAATTGAGCCAACATCTCTGGACGCAAGTTCCTGGTTTCATTTGAAATGACGAGACTTACCTGTTGTTTCCCAAAGCGGGAAATCGGCAGGCAAGTCTCGTTTTTGATTTCATATACATGTAATAGCGGGAGGTAGTATCATGAAAGCATATCTGGAAAGCTGCGAGGCTGTGCTGAAGGCGCAGAACACCTCGCCCGAGGGCCTGACGACGGCCGAAGCCGGGCGCCGCCTGGCGGAGCTTGGCCCCAACAAATTGCAGGAGGGCAAAAAGAAGTCCTTGGCAGCGCGGTTCCTCGCGCAGCTGGCCGATCCCATGACGATCATCCTCATCGCCGCGGCGATCATCTCCGGCGTGACGGCCTTCTATTCCGGCGAGTCCTTTGCCGACGTGATCATCATCATGGCGGTGGTGATCGTCAACGCGGTGCTGGGCGTGGTGCAGGAGAGCAAGGCCGAGGCGGCCATCGCGGCGCTGCAGGAGATGGCGGCGGCCACCAGCAAGGTCATGCGCGACGGCAAAATGACCGTCCTGCGCAGCGAGGAGCTCGTGCCGGGCGACATCGTGGTGCTGGAGGCGGGCGACGCGGTGCCGGCGGACGGACGCATTCTGACCAGCGCGAGCCTGAAGATCGAGGAAGCGGCGCTGACGGGCGAATCCGTGCCGGTGAACAAGTTCATCGACATCCTGAATCTGGAGGACGCGAAGGACGTGCCGCTGGGCGACCGCAGGAACATGATGTACATGGGCTCTACGGTCGTCTATGGCCGCGGCACGGCGGTCGTCACCGTCACGGGCATGAACACCGAGATGGGCAAGATTGCCGGGGCGCTGGCGCAGACGGCGGACGAGGAAACCCCGCTGCAGCGCAAGCTGAGCCAGCTCAGCCGCATCCTGACTGTGCTGGTGCTGGGCATCTGCGCGGTGATCTTTGGCGTGGGCGTGCTGCGCGCGGGCAGCGCCGGCGTCACCGGCGCGATGCTGCTGGATACGTTCATGGTCGCGGTGTCGCTGGCCGTAGCGGCGATCCCGGAGGGCCTTGCGGCCGTGGTCACGGTGGTGCTCTCCATCGGCGTGACGAACATGTCCAAGAGGAACGCGATCATCCGCAAGCTGACGGCGGTGGAGACGCTGGGCTGCACGCAGATCATCTGCTCGGACAAGACCGGCACGCTGACCCAGAACAAAATGACTGTCGTGGAGCACGCCGGCGACGACGAGACGCTGCTGCGCACGGCGATGGCGCTGTGCTGCGACGCGAAGTATGACGAGGCGGCGGGCGAGGCCGTCGGCGAGCCGACGGAGTGCGCGCTGGTGAACGACGCGGCCCAGGCGGGCCTCGTGGGCGACGCGCTGTACGGCGCGTATCCGCGCGTGGGCGAGGCGCCGTTTGACTCCATGCGCAAGATGATGACCACGCTGCACCGGACGAAGGACGGCATCGTGCAGTTCACCAAGGGCGCGCCGGACGTGGTGCTGAGCCGGTGCAGCCATGCGCTGATCGGCGGACAGGCCGTCCCCATGACCGACGCCGTCCGCGAGGAGATCCTGGCGGAGAACAAGCGAATGGCCGACAAGGCGCTGCGCGTGCTCTGCGCGGCCAGGCGGGACTGGAAGGCGCTGCCGGACAGCGTGGAGCCGGAGAAGCTGGAGCAGGAGCTGACGTACGTCGGCCTGTGCGGCATGATCGACCCAGTGCGCCCGGAGGTGAAGGCGGCCATCGCCGAGTGCCGCGAGGCGGGCATTCGGCCGATCATGATCACCGGCGACCATAAGGACACCGCCGTGGCCATCGGCATGGAGCTGGGCATCATCGATAACAGCGAGCAGGCGATCACCGGCGCGCAGCTGGATGAGATGGACGACAAGACGCTGGCGGAGAACATCGAGCGCTACGCCGTCTACGCCCGCGTCCAGCCGGAGCACAAGGTCCGCATCGTGAACGCCTGGAAGGCCCGGGGAAAGATCACCGCGATGACCGGCGACGGCGTCAACGACGCGCCGTCCATCAAGTGCGCGGACATCGGCGTGGGCATGGGCGTGACCGGCACGGACGTGACCAAGAACGTCGCGGACATGGTGCTGGCCGACGACAACTTCGCGACGATCGTCTCCGCTGTGGAGGAGGGCCGCCGCATCTACGCGAACATTCGCAAGGCGATCCAGTACCTGCTGGCGAGCAACCTGGCGGAGGTGCTGTCCATCTTCTTCGCGACGCTGATCGGCTTTACGATTCTGGAGCCGGTGCACCTGCTGTGGATCAACCTGATCACCGACTGCTTCCCTGCGCTGGCCCTGGGCATGGAGAAGAGCGAGGCGGACAGCATGAAGAAGCCGCCGCGCGATCCGAAGGAGGGCGTCTTTGCCGGCGGCATGGCGTTTGACGTGTTCTTCCAGGGCGCGATCGTCACGGCGCTGGTGATGCTTTCCTACGCCGTCGGCCACTTCATGGAGAGCGGCACGTGGGCGTTTGTGAACAGCCCGGACGGCATGACGATGGCGTTCCTCACGCTGTCCATGGTGGAGATCTTCCACGCGCTGAACATGCGCAGCCGCCGCGGCTCGATCTTTGCCCTCAGGACGCACAATCCATTCCTTTACGGCGCGATGATTGTCTCCCTCGTGCTGACCACGCTGGTCATCGAGGTGCCCTTCCTCGCGAATGCGTTTGCCTTTACGCCCATCAGCCTCGCGGAGTACGCGGTCGCGCTCGGCCTGGCGGTGCTCATCATCCCGATCATGGAGCTGGTGAAGGCGATGCAGCGCAGATTTGACCGACTGCATCAAAAATGAGGTTGACAGCAATGAGGATTTGTGATATGCTTTGATCGGTTTTTGAAAAACCGATGAGGAGGAATGACGATGCTAAGGCGCAAGAGAACGAAGCTCAAGGATCGGCAGATGCCGGTGTACACCAGGGGAGAAGAGCGATTCAACATGATTTCCCACATCGTGGGCGGCGCCATCGGCGTAGCGGCGCTGGTGCTGTGCGTTGTCGTCTCCGCGATCCACCACAACGGCTACGGCGTGGCGGGCTCAATCGTCTACGGCCTGTCGATGATCGTGCTCTACACGATGTCCAGCATCTACCACGGCCTGCCGGGCGGCATGGCCAAGCGGGTGATGCAGGTGCTGGATCACTGCACGATCTATTTGCTCATCGCCGGCACCTATACGCCGATTCTGCTGAGCGCCATGCGGCCGATCGATCCCCGGACAAGCTGGATCCTGTTCGGCATGGTGTGGGCGCTGGCGGCGCTGGGCATCACGCTGACGGCGATCGACCTGAAGAAGTACGCGGTCTTTTCGATGATCTGCTACCTGGGCATCGGCTGGTGCATCGTCATCAAAATCGGGCTGCTGATTCAGGCGGTCGGCTGGGGCGGCTTCTGGCTGATCCTGATGGGCGGCGTGTGCTACACGGTGGGCGCGGTGCTCTATGGCCTGGGCCGCACGCAGAAATACATGCACAGCGTGTTCCATCTGTTCGTGATTGCGGGCAGCGTGCTGCACCTGCTGGCGATTCTGCTGTACGCGCTTTGATGAAGCTGCAAGTCTGCCAAGGCATCCTTGCAGCGGGTAAAACATCATTTTCTTGTGCGCTGCGCGCACGGCCAGAAAATGATCAAGGAAGCGGCTTGCAGCCTTCCGGGAAACTCGCATAGTCACACTTCAAGTGCGACTTGCGATTTCCGGCGCTTCGCCTGCCTGTTTCCGCCACTGGCGGCGGCAGGCTTCGGCCCCTCGCGCCGCGCATGTCGCCGCTGCGGATTTCATATGAAGGGGCTGCGGCCCCTTCATGCATCCCCGGAGACTGATGCATATTCTGTTGATACATGTGAGCGGGCTCAGCCCGCTTTTTGTTTTGTACAAGCGATGCGGTCTGTGTCTTGCAAAATGCACAATCCGGTGATAGAATAAGGCATTGAAAGCGAAGAGGTGAGCGTTGTGATCCGCATCAAGGAACTGTTCCGGCTCCAGAACCTGAAGAGGCTGCGTCTGATTGCGGGCCAGGAGGGCCTGGAACGCACGGTGACGGCGGCGGTGCTGCTGGAGTACGACTCCTCCCGCATGCAGCTGCCGGATTTCTATCGCGGTGACCTGGTGGTGACGACGCTCGCCTATGCCCGCGGGGACAGCCAGCTGGTGGCCAACTCGCTGCTGGCGCTGATGAATCAGGGCATTGCGGGCCTGCTGGTCAAGACGGCGTACTTCAGCGAGCTGCCGCAGAGCGTGGTGAACATGGCGAACAGGCTGGGCACGCCGCTGTTCCTGTTCGACGAGACGTACATCGAGGAGGTCATCCTCGAGGTGACGGAGCTGATTCGCGGCAAGCGGCACTTCGCCGGCTATGAGCCGGAGCTGGACGCGCTGATGCGCGGCGCGCTGACGGCGGAGCAGACGAAGGAGCGCGTGCAGCGCATCGACCCGACCGGCGCGGGCGCGTACCGCCTCTGCGCACTGTATCCCAGGGGGCGGATGACGGCGCTGGAGGAGAAGCTGTATGTGCTGCTTTCGGGCGACGAGACGCTGGCGCAGCGGTGCATCTGCATGGCGTGGCGGCGGATGCTGATCGTGCTGCTGCACGAGGATGACGGGGAAACGGACGGGCGCGGGACGGTGGAGGCGCTGCTTGAACGCGCGGGCGTGGATCAGGCGGAGCTGTTCGTCGGCGTGAGCCTGCGCCGGACGGAGCAAACCGCGTTTGGCGAGGCGCTGGGCGAGGCGGTCTACGGCGCGCGCGCGGCGAGGCTGACGGGCAAGCGGATCCTCTGCGCGCAGGAGCTGGGGCTGTATGCGTATCTGTTCCCGATGAGCGAGAACGCGTTCGTGTGCAGCCAGTGCAGGCGCCAATTGCAGCGCATCCGCGAATACGACAGCCAGAACCGCACGAGCCTGGAGCAGACGGCGCGCGTGTATGTGCAGGAGAAGATGGAGATCGCGGCGACGGCCAAAGCGCTGTTCCAGCATCCCAACACCGTGCGCTATCGCCTGACCAAGATCCAGAAGCTGATGGACATGGAGGACGACGCGATGTTCGCGCCGATGCTCAGCCTGATGATGAACCTCTCCCGGATCCTCGAGGAGGAGGGGCGCGGCTGAACGCGTCTTGAAGCCGCCGCGAAGCGAAGAAGGGGCAAGGGACAATGTCCCTTGCGGGGTTTGGGGCAGAGCCCCAAAAGAGGAGTTTGTATGAACGAGCGGATCAAGCCGGGCGACACCGTCCGGCATTTTAAAGGAAACCTGTACCAGGTGCTGTACTTTGCCCGCGACAGCGAGACGCGGGAGGACGTGGTTGTCTACCGCGCGCTCTACGGCGAGCGCGGCGTCTGGGTGCGCCCGAAGGCGATGTTCATGTCCCGCGTGGATCGGGAGAAGTATCCCGACGCGGCGCAGACGTATCGCTTTGAGCGGGTAGAGGAGGGCGCGCATGCCTGACGCACAGCACGAGCGCATGCGGGCGGCGAAGCTGACGCTGCCTGTCATGTGCGGCTATCTGTTTTTGGGCACGGCATTCGGCGCGACGCTGGCACAGGCGGGCTTTGGCCCGGCATGGGCGCTGATGATGAGCGGCCTGGTGTACGCGGGCAGCATGCAGTTCGTGATGGTGCCGCTGATGGCGTCCGGCGCGGCGCTGGGTACCGTCGCGCTGACGGCGCTGATGGTCAACGCGCGCCATCTGTTCTACGGCGTCAGCTATATCGAGCGCTTCCGGCGCATGGGCAGGCTGCGCCCGTACATGATCTTCTCGCTGACGGACGAGACGTACTCCGTGTTCTGCGGCCTGCCGGGCGAGGAGAGCGACGGCGTCATGCTGCGCGTGGCGCTGTACGATCAGCTGTACTGGATCGCGGGCTCCCTCGCCGGCGCGGTGCTGGCGCAGCAGCTGCCCTTTGACCTGACGGGCATCGATTATTCGATGACCGCGCTGTTCATCGTCATCTGCGTGGAACGCGCCATGAATCGGGCGGATCGCCTGCCGATGGCGATCGGCGGCGCGTGCGCGGCGCTCTGCCTGCTGCTGCTGGGCCCGGACCGGTTTCTCGCGCCCGCGTTGGCTGCGACAGCCGTGCTGTTGGTGGCCATGGACACGGTCGGAAGGAGGAAGGCGGCATGAACACACACGCGCTTTGCATGGTGCTGGTCTGTGCGGGCGTGACGCTTTTGCTGCGCGCGCTGCCGTTTATGTGCTTTGGCGGAAAAGAGGGCGTGCCCGGCTGGGTCGCGTCGCTGGGCAGCATGCTGCCGCCGGCGATTATGGCGGCGCTGGTGGTGTATTGCCTGAAGGGCGTCCCCTTCGGCGCGTTTTCGGACGGCGCAAAGCAGCTTACCGCCGCCGCGGTCGTCGTGGCGCTGCATTTGGCCAGGCGCAATACGCTGCTGAGCATCGCCGGGGGTACGGCGGTCTATATGATTCTGATTCGAATATAAGGTGGAATACATATGAACATCATTGCCCGGGCGGCAGTTTACATCTATGACGGCAGCGCGGCGTCGCCCATCTTTCCCGCGAAGCCGGGAAAGCCGACGGACGAGGCCGGCGCGTATCTGTCCGCCATCGCGGACAAGCTTGAAAATTCGGACGCGAGCCGCACGACGTGCGTGGAGCCCGGCAGCGCCCAGGAGGAGCTGCTGCGGCGCTTTGGCTATACGCCCTTCGGCGAGGCGGCGGACGCGCTGATGCGCGGCATGGACGAGAGCATGCAGGCGCTCGAAATCCCGCGCGCAGGCTTTGACATGGTCATCTTCTCCTTTGACCGGGACAACGACCCGCACCTGTGCGTAGCGCAGCTGCCCTATCGCCGGGCGATGGTGCACCAGATCGATCCGGAGGGAGAGACGATGAACACGCAGATTCAGGAGCACGGCTATGTGCTGCCGCTCTCCGGGTCGAAGGCGTTCTCCGGCTTTGTGGTGAACCTCTCCACCGGCGACATCCGTCTGCGGGACAGCGCGGTGCTGACCAACGTGGGCAACCGGATGCTCTTTTCCGAGGCGCTCTTTGCCATGGCGCAGACGCGCACGACGAAGGAGTCCGTGCAGAGGGTCAGCGAGATGATCGCGCAGGCCGCGCCGCCGGACATGCCTGAGCAGGAGCTGCGGCCCGCGGTCAAGCGCGCGATGGCCAAATCCATCGAGGAGAAGGGCGTCATCGACGTGCAGGACGTGGCCGAGGAGGTCTTCCGCAGCGATCCCGAGCGCGAGGCGATCATAGAAGAGGTCTCCCGTCAGATGCAGGAGGAGGCCATGGAGCCGGTGATCCCGGTGGAAAACAAGCGCGTGATGACGCAGCTGGCCAAGCTGAAGATCAAAACGGACAACGGCATCTCCATCTCGCTGCCGCGCACGCTCGCGGACGACGAGAACAGCTTTGCGGTGGTGAACAACGACGACGGCACCATGTCCATCATCATCAGCCGGGTGCAGGAGCTCAAGACGGAGTAAGGTATGGGAGGAATATCCATGGACTTTGAACAGTACGGACAGTTTATTCTCGAGGAGACGGCGGCGCTGCTGGCCATCGACAGCCCCAGCGGCATGACGCAGGCCGCGGCGGATCATGTGATCGCGCGGTTTGAGGCGCTGGGCTTTGCCTGCGAGCGCACGCGCAAGGACGGCGTGATCGTGCACCTGGGCGGCGAGGACAGAGACAACGGTCTGCTGCTGGAGGCGCACATGGACACGCTGGGCGGCATGGTCTGCCAAATCAAGCCGAGCGGCCGCCTCAAAATCACGAATATCGGCGGCCTGAACGCGAACAACGTAGAGACGGAAAACTGCCGCGTGGTCACCCGTTCCGGCGCGGTGATCGAGGGCACGGCGCAGCTGTGCAACGCGTCCATCCACGTCAACGACCATTACAACGACGAAAAGCGCACGTTTGACACGATCGAGATCGTGCTCGACGAGGACGTGAAGACCGCCGAGGACGTGAAGAAGCTGGGCGTGCGCGTGGGCGATTACGTCTGCTTTGACCCGCGCGTGCGCATCACGAAAAGCGGCTACATCAAGAGCCGGTTCCTCGACGACAAGCTGAGCGTGGGCATCCTGCTGGGCTACGCCAAGTACCTGCACGACGAGCACATCACGCCCAGGCGCGCGGTGCATCTGCACATCACCTCCTTTGAGGAGGTCGGCCACGGCGGCAGCGCGAGCGTGCCGCAGGGCGTGACGGAGGCGATCGCGGTGGACATGGGCTGCGTGGGCGAGGGGCTTGAGTGCGACGAGCACAGGGTCTCCATCTGCGCCAAGGACAGGAGCGGCCCGTTCCACTATGAGACGACGAACGGCCTGATCGCGGCGGCGGAGAAGATGGGCACGGCCTATGCGGTGGACGTGTATCCGTTTTACAGCAGCGAC
>JAGBDL010000107.1 GCA_017937505.1 Clostridia bacterium
GTTCTCGGTCATCAGCGGGAAGTCGCCCATGAAGACCTCGCTCTCCTTGACCTCGCCGGTCTCGTTGTTGGTCAGGCGGACGAGCACCTTCAGCGCGGTGGCGTAGGTCATGTCGCGTTCGCGGCACTCTTCAAGCGAATACTTGGGCGTCTTGTCCAGCGAGTAATCGATAAACTCCAGCTTCAAGTTGCCATTGAAATCGTAAATCGGCGAAACATCGCTCAGGACCTCGCGGAGGTCCTCCTTCAGAAAACGCTCGTAAGAATTCTTCTGAACCTCGATCAGATCGGGCATCTCCACAACTTCTTCGATGCTGGCAAAGCTCTTGCGAACCCTGCCCTTTCCAAGCTGCACGTCATGAACCCCGACGTACTTCATGATCTCAGCTTCCTCGCGCGCGTCGCGGACGGTAACCATGAATGCCATCACCCCTAACTTGTCTAAAGCCTTGCATAGGATATATGCAGCAATGCGCACTTCGCAGTGAACTGCCCATTGCCAAACAGCCCAAAGCGTTGTACAATGTTGTCGGGAAGCCATATCCGCCGGACATAGCCTCTCTATTGTGCATACTGATGCAATATAGTATTGTATTCCTTTTTTAAAGGTCTGTCAAGCGTTTCCGGCGCTTTTGCGCAAAAATATTTTGAAAACTGTGAAGTTCTGTAACATTAAGCGTTTTTTTCCGGCGAATACAGAAAAAGGAGCTGTCTCTTCCGGCGGGTTTTCCGCCCGGGGACAGCTCCTTTTTTCGTTTTCCGGATGCTCCCTCAGTCTGCCTTCGGCAGACAGCTTCCTCATGAGGGAGCCTGAACGGTTCCCCAAGCCTCCCTCCTGAGGGAGGGGGACCATCCGCAGGATGGTGGAGGGAGTGCTTTAGGTCCGCTTACGCCTTGTCCACGACCTTGATGACGCCCTTCTTCCAGAGGATGCGCGAGGTGATGATCGCCACCGGCAGCATCAGCAGGATCAGGAAGCCCACCATGCCCAGCAGCGCGGAGCCCATTTTGAAGATGCGCGCCGCCAGGGAGACCAGCGACACGATCACAATGACCGGAAGCACGCCCTTGACGCCGCCCTTGACCACCTTGTTTCCGGCGCTGGTGCTGGCGAACAGGCCCAGCGTCATGGAGCCAAACAGCGCCGGCAGCAGGTAGGAGGACATCGTCTTGACCGCCGGCAGCTCAAACACCGGGCTGATCCACGACGCCAGCAGCGCAGCGACCGCCAGGATGGCCACCGTCATGATCGAGCTGGCCGCCACGCCGATGGCCGCGACCACGTCGCCCTCCGGCGTGTTCGCCTCCTTGCCCGCCAGCTTGAGCGCGTTGACCGCGCAGGGCAGCTTGAGGTTCATGATGTTGCCGGTGATGAAGCCCAGGTACGCGGAGCAGCCCATGATCGGGGTGTAGCCCAGCGCCTCGGAGAAGCCGACCGGGATGTAGATCGCCAGGATGCCCAGCGTCGCGACGTTGAACACCTCGCCCAGGGACGGAATGCTGTCATAATAGCCCAGCACCACGAACGGCAGCGCGATCATGTACGCCAGCGCGATCACCGTGCCGACACGGCCCCAGCGGTGGCACCACGCCTGAAAGGAATCCATGCTTTTCTTTTCGCTCATTGTCTTACCGCCCCTTCCTCAGAAAATGCTGGTCCACAGCAGGGAGGACGCCATGCCCACGATCATGGAGCCAGCCATCACGAAGTTGTTCACCCAGCCCATGCCCGGCTTTTTGGCCAGCGCGCCCATGGCGAGCGCGACGATCAGGCCAGTGATCATGACCAGCGCCTGATAGGTGTCGCCGATGAGCAGGATGGGCACATAGACGGCCAGCAGCGTCAGCATGAAGCAGCCGCTCAGGACGTTGCTCCAGCCGTTGCCGCCCTTGCTCCTGTCCACGCTGCCCATCAGCTTTTTGCCGAACGGGATGAGAATCAGGAAGCCGGAGAGCATGCCCACGCTCATGAGGATCATGACCACGCCAAAATCGCGCGCGGAGGCGGAAGCCATCATGTCCGCGGTGGAGGCGTAGCGCAGCGCGGAGGCCAGCGTGCCGGCGATCTGCGTCTCATAGGACAGCGAGCCGATGACGGACAGGCGCCACCAGGCCCAGACAGTGCCCAGGGACGCGGCCAGCGCCACCAGGCCGATGACGATGGAGAGGCTGGGCACGATGGAGAAGATCAGCGAGGACTTGATGATGCTGTTGATCTCCTCGCGGCTGATGCCCATTTCCAGCGCGCGCTTGCGCGCCCGCAGCAGGTACGCCACGGAGAACGCCGTGATGTAGACCAGACCGCCGACGACCAGCGCCAGCAGCAGCGGGCTGTTGATGATGTCTTTGATGGTTGCCATGCGTTTCTTCCTTTCTCTTCTCTCCCGTATTTCTCCCACTTTCCCCCCGGAAGCGGGCTGGGTTCCTCTGTGACGGCGCGTTACGCGTTCTTTCCCCGGATGTACGCGTCAATCGCCCTGGCGGCCTGCTTGCCCGCGCCCATGGCGAGGATGACCGTCGCCGCGCCGGTGACCGCGTCGCCGCCGGCGTATACGCCCTCGCGGCTGGTCAGGCCGTCGTCGCCGTTGGTGACGATGCAGCCGTGGCGGTTGGTCTCCAGCCCCGGCGTGGTGCTGCGGATGAGCGGGTTCGGGCTGGTGCCGATGGACATGATCATCGTGTCCACGTCGAGCGTGAACTCGCTGCCCTCCTTCACCACCGGACGGCGGCGGCCGGAGGCGTCCGGCTCGCCCAGCTCCATCTCCACGCACTTCATGCCGCAGACGAAGCCGTTCTCGTCGCCCAGCACCTCGACCGGGTTGGTCAGGGTCCTGAAGATGATGCCCTCCTCCTGCGCGTGCTCCACTTCCTCCTTGCGGGCCGGAAGCTCCTGCATGCCGCGGCGGTAGACGATGTAGACCTCCTCCGCGCCCAGGCGCTTGGCGCTGCGCGCCGCGTCCATGGCGACGTTGCCGCCGCCCACGACGGCGACCCGGCGGCTCTTCTGAATCGGGGTCTTGCTGCCCGGCTGGTAGGCCTTCATCAGGTTGATGCGGGTGAGGTACTCGTTGGCGGAGTACACGCCCTTGAGGCTTTCGCCCGGGATGCCCATGAAGCGCGGCAGGCCCGCGCCGGAGGCGATGTACACCGCCTCAAAGCCCATCTCAAACAGCTCGTCGATGGTGAGCACCTTGCCGATGACCATGTTGGTCAGGATCTCCACGCCCATGGCCTTGAGACCGTCGATCTCCTTGCGCACGATCTCCTTGGGCAGACGGAACTCCGGGATGCCGTACACCAGCACGCCGCCGGCCAGGTGCAGCGCCTCGTAGACGGTGACCTGATAGCCCAGCTTGGCCAGATCGCCCGCGGCGGTCAGGCCGGACGGGCCCGCGCCAATGACGGCGACCCTGTGGCCGTTTTGCTGCGGCACGGTCGGCTGCTCGTCGCAGTGCTCGCGGTGCCAGTCGGCGACGAAGCGCTCCAGCCGGCCGATGGCCACGCTCTCGCCCTTCACGCCGCGCACGCACTTGCCCTCGCACTGGTTCTCCTGCGGGCAGACGCGGCCGCAGACGGCCGGCAGCGCGGAGGAGGCGGACAGCACGCTGTACGCGCCCTCCAGATCCTCGCTGGCCACGCAGGCGATGAACGCCGGGATGTCGATCTGCACCGGGCAGGCGGACACGCACGGCTTCTTGGGGCAGTTCAGGCAGCGGCGCGCCTCGCTGACGGCCATCTCATAGGTATAGCCGGTGGCGACCTCGTCAAAGTTCTTGTTGCGGACGTTCGGATCCTGAGCGGGCATCGGGCAGCGCTTCGGGTCCATATTGCGCGTAGCCATCTCAGTTTGCCTCCTTTTTGAGCAGGTTGCAGCTCGCCTCACGGGCGTGCTGCTCGAATTCGCGGTACATGGTGCCGCGCTTCATCGCCTCGTCGAAGTCGACGAGGTGGCCGTCGAAGTCCGGGCCGTCCACGCAGGCGAACTTCGTCTCGCCGCCCACGGTCAGGCGGCAGCCGCCGCACATGCCGGTGCCGTCGATCATGATCGGGTTCATGGAGACGACGGTCTTGATGCCATACTTCTTCGTGACGGCGCAGACGAACTTCATCATGACCAGCGGGCCGATGGCGATGACCTCGTCGTATGCGTTGCCCTCCTGGATGAGCTTTTCCAGCGCGGCGGTGACCAGGCCCTTCTCGCCATAGCTGCCGTCGTCGGTCATCATGACCAGCCTGTCGCTGGCCGCCCGGAACTCGTCCTCGAGAATCACCAGCTCCTTATTGCGGAAGCCCACGACCGCGTGCACCGTTGCGCCCTGCTCGTGCAGCTTCTTGGTCACCGGATAGGCGATGGCGCAGCCCACGCCGCCGCCCACGACGGCGACCTTTTTGAGGCCCTCGGTATGCGTGGCCATGCCCAGCGGGCCGACGAAATCGCAGATGGCCTCGCCCTCCTGCATGGCGTCCAGCTCCATCGTGGAGCCGCCGACGATCTGATAGATGATCGTGACGGTAC
Source organism: Clostridia bacterium (assembly GCA_017937505.1). Taxonomy (GTDB): domain Bacteria; phylum Bacillota; class Clostridia; order Christensenellales; family Aristaeellaceae; genus Ventricola. Next base: position 4,516 of record JAGBDL010000107.1, read on the forward strand.
CGGCCTGGCGATCCGTGTCCGCGATGGTCAGCGGCACGCGCTCGCTGTCCTCATGGGTGCGGAAGATGATAAACTGACCCGGCTCCGCTTTGCGCGCGACGTACGGCGCCTCGATGACCATTTTGGTCACCGTCGGGTTCAGGCGTTCCTTTTTGACAATGGTAAACATGACAGTCCTCTCCCCTGAAAGCATGATTTGATTTCAAGTACAATATGAAATTCATTATACGCCTTGCCGCCCGCGCTGTAAATGGGCAAGTTTTCTAGATATCCCTTCAAAAATTGAAAAGAGAGGCCTGAATTGGCCTCTCTTTCGCATGCTTTGAGGGGGAAATATGCATCTCAGGGCTTTCGTCCCTTGCGCTTGGTCCGTTCAGTCCGCTTCGATCATCCGGTATCCGACGCCCACCTCGGTGAAGATGTACTCCGGCTCGCCGGGGTTTTTCTCGATCTTTCGGCGGATGTTGGCCATGTTCACGCGCAGGATCTGGTTGTCATACGCCTTGTTCGGGCCCCAGATCTCGCGGATCAGGTAGTCATACGTCAGCACGCGGCCGGCGTAGCGCCCCAGCAGCGCCACGAGCTTGAACTCGTTCTGCGTCAGGTTGGCGTCCCGGCCGTCGATGTACACGCGGTACTTGTCGTAGTCGATCACAAGGCCACGGGCCGTAAAGCGGCTGCTGCGGGCGATGGTCTCGCTGCCGCCGGTCGTGCGCGTATGGCGGATCGCCGTGCGGATGCGCGCCAGCAGCTCGGAGGTGCCGAACGGCTTGGTGATGTAGTCGTCCGCGCCGGCGTCCAGCGCGGACACCTTCTCGCGCTCATCCGTGCGGGCGGAGACCACGACCACCGGCATCAGCGACCAGCGCCGCAGGCTTCTGAGCACCTCCATGCCGTCCATGTCCGGCAGGCCCAGGTCCAGAATCACCAGATCCGGGCAATGGGACGAGAGCATGCTGTTCGCCTCGCGGCCCGTATTGACCATCAGCGCCTCATAGCCATTGGCCTCCAGCACACGCCGGATAAAATTGCTGATCGCACGGTCATCCTCGACGATCAGCACCTTGCCCTTCACCGCCATCGTTAACCTCCTCCAGGGGCAGCTCGAAGCAGACGCGTGCGCCGCCCTGCTGCCTGTTTTCTGCGTACATATGGCCTCCATGCGCCTTCACGATGCTCATGCAGGCCGAAAGCCCGATGCCCATGCTGCGCCGGCCGTCCGCATTGGCCTCCTGGGCGTGCGGAAACAGCTCCTCAAACAGCCTGGGCAGAATCTCCGCGTCGATGCCTCTTCCGTCGTCCTCCACGCAGAAGCGCACCTGCCCGTCCCGCGTGCACGAGATGCTCAGCTCGATCGCCGTCGCGTCCCTGGCGTGGATGACCACGTTTTCCATCAGATTGCCCAGCACCTGCTCGATCAGCATCGCGTCCATCGGCACCATCAGCAGCTCGTCCGGCACGCACACGCGCACGGGCATCGTGTGGTTCTTGCGGAATTTGTTCACCGCCTCGGCGGCGATCTCCTCCGCGGCCTCCGGGGACTTTTTGAGCTGCACAGCGCCGTCGTTGATGCGCGTGATGGAGAGGATGTTTTCCACCAGGCGCACCAGCCCCTGCGCGTCGTCGCGTACCTGCCAGACCAGCTCCTTCTTCTCCTCATCACTGAGCGCGTCATAGTGCTCCAGCACGACGGTGGAGGAGCCGATGATCGCCGTCAGCGGCGTGCGCAGATCGTGCGACACACTGCGCAGCAGATTGGCCTTCATCTTTTCCCGCTCCGCCTCGGCCTGAATGCGGCTCTGGCGCTTGACCTGCTCGGTCAGCATGCCCACGACCAGCGACACCGCGAACATCGTCACCGTCGTCAGCGGATAGCCGGTCAGCGAAAAATTGAACTCAAAATACGGATAGGTGAACGCGTAATTGACGCCAAACACCGACGCGATGGTGGCAAACAGGCCGTAAAAGTATCCGTCCGTGAAGCGCGCGGTCAGCAGCACGGCCAGCACAAAGACAAGCGGCACCGCACTGTCGCTTTCGCCGACCACATTGAGCCCCGCACACAAGAGCGCCGCCGCCGCCAGCAGGGCGAGCGTGATGCCCAGATCGCGGACAATTTCCCCTCTGCTCTGTCTGCGCGGAATCAGCGCGTCCCGAAGATAACGAAGAACATCCTTCATCTGCGCAATTCCCTCCGATTTGATGGATATTATACCATATCCGCCCGTCAAGTGCGCGTTAAGATTCTTTTGCTCCGCACGCGGCACCTGGAAATGTGACGAAAATGTAATAATCCTTCGCTTTGCATCTTCACATTGCCATGCTATAATCGGTTCTCGTTCGTGAAGAATACCATCATCAAAGGAGATCTTTGCTGTGCCGCTGTTGATCTGCGCCGTGTTTTTTTCCGCGCTGTTCACGTTTGAGATTGCCTGGTACTGGGCCGGCGTTGCCGAGCAGGAGCGGGAAGTCACCCGCTATGAACATGTCGAGCATCCCCGCCGCCCCACGAGCGACCGTTATCTCGACGTGCTCGGCTGAATTGCCGTCCGGGTCAGACTTTTTCTTGACTTTGGCGCGCAATTCCGATATACTGGAAAGGTCGTAAGACCTTTCGCCGGTGTGATGGAATGGCAGACGTGACGGATTCAAAATCCGTTGGGGCGACCCGTGTGGGTTCGAGTCCCACCACCGGCACCATAAAAGGACTGAAACTTTGATACAAGGTTTCAGTCTTTTTCTTTTTGTTCTTGCAGAATCCTAATGCAAAACGGCAAATGCACCCGGGAATATGAATGATTCTGGCACGTTTCCTTCGCCACCATCCCCGGTACGAATTCCCGCTGAAAAACCGCATAGATAAAATGCACCCACTTCCCTCGGTGGGTGCATAACAAAACGATTGCTCAGGCTTTCGTTTTGACAATAGGGCTTTCGTTTTGACAATAGGGCTTTCGTTTTGTTATTGGGTGCAAAAGGCTTATTGTTGGCAGAATTTCCTTATTTCATCGATGTAGTGTTTGAAATGAGCAACGAGGGCGGCCGGATATTGTGTTCCCAGCGCATTGAGCATGCCGTTGATTTCCTCATCGGGAATTGATAAAAATCGGGCACAAATATCATCCAAAGCAGCGTCAAAATATGCCTTATCACACACCTGCTGTTCATCAACTAGCATTTCATATGCGAACAATGTATTGGGATGATAATCAACGTCAGGTGTAATAAACTTTGCCACAAATTCTGCAGGGACAGTAGCAGTAAGCTTTGAAGCGTTTTCCATTACGCTTATGATGATATCGTCTGTTCGAAAGCCGTCAGCAAAATCAAATGTATAAAGCTTATTGTCAGCAAACAGGAAATCCATTACGTCTCGATCTTCGAATAGGCAATGAGCAATCACTCCGTAAACATATGCGCGCAGCAGAGATTCCTCATTTCGCACCCGATCAAGATCTGGCTTCGGCATTGGAGCAAGATATTCTATTGCCACCTCATAGGTATACTGCTTAGGTTCAACCAAATATGCATTTGGCACACAAACCCCCAGCATCTTTGCTAGGCGCAGTCCAACAAACTCGTTACAGGCACATTCTCTATTGCCACCTTTGATAACATACGAAGCACCATTGCTTTTCTTCGGAATAGCAAGTTGCTTATTACCGCTTAACCCGACGTCCAAATACGGCCTAAATTTGTAGTCCTTGCGGCTGAGAAAATACGACTTCTTCACAAGACTCATCACCTGCTTGCTTTACTTTTTTCGAACTATATTTGCTGCTTTTTCTGCGGCTACCATTTTCATCAATCACCACATTACTCCGCCGGGCACGTTCCATTTGTACCTGCGTGAACACCTCGGAAGATATGATGGCTGGGTGCGATGCTGTCGCTATATATGAAATGTGCTGCCCTTCGGATGGTGACAGCGCCGTATCTGCATATTTTTTCAATATAATAACATCGCCAGTGTATTTTTTGTTGCCAAGCATTACCTCGATACTGCGCTTTGACCATGATTCCTTTCCCGTGGGTGACGGTATGCTCATTTCTCGCAATGCAGAAATAATACCCAGCACACTTTTTCCTGATAAATATAGTGAGAAGATCAAACGTACAACTTCTGCCTGCTGCTCATTAATAACCAATTCGCCGGCAGCATCATTTTCATAGCCGAAGCATGGACGGGAATATAGGCGTGAAGTACCATTCTCCAAACGCCTTTGCATCCCCCAATTGACGTTTTTGCGCCGTTCCTCATTTTCAGCCTCTGCCATACTACTCATGATCGAAATAACAAAAGTGTGTTCAGGATTGTTACTGTTTAGGTTCTCCTGCTCAAATATTACATGAACACCAGCTTTATGTAATTCTCTGATCGTTTGCAGTGCCTCGGTCACATTCCGCCCGAAACGGCTGATGCTTTTACAGAGAACAATATCAAATTTCCCGCAGGCGGCATCATCCAGAAGGCGCATGAATTCTGTGCGTCCAGCGATAGTTGATCCGCTGCGGAAATCCAAGTAGATATCGCACAGCGTCCACGCAGGATTTTCAGCTACCAGCTGAGTGAGTTTTGATACCTGATTCGTCATGCTGTTCAGTTGTTCCTGCGTATGTGTGCTGGTTCTGCAATATATAACCACGCGGTGCAGATCAAAGGCTAATCGCTGGGGCAGTATCTTCGTAATGTTCCGTTTTTGCATTGCGACACTCCTCCCTGCATAAATAGCCTACTGAAAACTCCAACTTGCTCCATCTCATTTCCAACAAAATTATATACCGAAACCATTGAAAACACAAGGAAAAACAGGGTTCGAATCTCCTCATCAGGAAACAGCCTAATGAAAGCACGTTAGTACCCAAGCTATGATACAATAGCTTGGGTACTTTTTTGCGTATCCCTCTTAGAAACCCCTTGATACAAGGGAAAAGCGAGACAGGTGGGTGCAACCTTGCATCAAGTTGTCTCGCTTTTTCGCTTTTTTCAAGGTTTTCGCTTTGTTTTGGAGCCTCAAAGATTGCACCCACCCCATAAACCTTTTGGCGTTTCTCAAGATACGCCAAAAGGTTTATTATGGCATCCTAGACACCTTGGAATGGGCTTAATTCTTTTAGCCTCTATTTCTTTGGCAGAATCTTGATTTTAAATAGGCTAATTGCGCGGTTTTTTTCTAGCAGAAATGGAGAAGGATATTGACAAACAATAGTATGAAATGTATGATTTGTATGTCAATAAGAAAGGAGCTGGATTCACATGGGAAAGCCGGAAGGAAAATACGCATGGACCGTAACGGTCGGAACAAAGGGACAAATCGTCATCCCTAAAGAAGCGCGCGAAGTATTTGATATTAAGCCAGGAGATCATCTGTTGATCCTGGCCGATGAAAAACAGGGTATGGCAATCCCCCCGAAGGATTCCTTTGACGATTATTTCAAAAAGCTTTTCGGATAAGCGACGGAACAGGAGGTAACAATTATGCCGAGTTTTTTGGGGATGCCCCTTATTGCCTGGATCCAGATCATCGTCGGAACGGGCGTCGTTCTATTTGCCCTGATCAAATTTCTGCGCCGTCCCAGGAAAAAGGAGACGGACGGGTATCTGATCCGGGACGTCCATGTCATCGTAGGCGACGGCAGCGAGCTGTTTCACCAGAACGTCCTCATAAAAAACGGCGCGATCCGGACGGTCAGCGGCGAAGCGATCGAGGACGTCGCCGCGGCCGTGATCGACGGGACCGGTTTTACCCTTATGCCCGGACTGATTGACTCTCATGTTCATATACAGGGTGGATTCAGCTGCCATAACGAGGAAGAGAGCGACGGTTTCCTTCGGGAGAAGATCCCTCAAATATTCAGCGAGGGAGTGCTGCCCTACGGCATCACAACGATCAAGGATCTGGATGCGCCGAAGCATTTTATCTACAAGCTGCGCGATAAGCTGAAATCGGGAGAGTTCACAGGCCCCGAACTGCTGATCGTCGGTCCCAACTTCACGGCTCCCGGCGGGCATCCCGCCAGCACCCTCGGTTCGAACAGTCCCTGGGCGAAGGCGGAAATGGCCATTGAGGTCTCCACGCCGGAGCAGGTGAGCGAAGGAATCCGGGAGCTGAAAAAAGCGGGCGTCGACTTCCTGAAGTTCACCTATCAGGGCGGCGACTACTGGTATTTCGATGAAAAGCGGACGATCCGGAAGATCGACCGGGAGCTGATGCGGCAGATCATCCGCGAGGGCAAGGAAAACGGCCTGAACGCGACGGCGCACGTGTTCTATTACGACGACGTAAAAGAACTGCTCGAGGCCGGGATCTACGGCATCGAGCACGGCATCCTGGACCGGGACATCGAGCCGGGCGATCCAATCATCGCGCTGTGGAAAGAGTCGGGAGCGCGCTTCGTTCCCACCGTAAACGCCATGACCTACGAAAAGGATCCGGCAAGACTGACGCACAGCCTGCACAATCTTAAGGTGCTGTACGACGCGGGAATCCCGATCGCCATGGGCACGGACAGCATGCTGGAGAGCATGACAGGCGAAATCGAGCACAAAGAGCTCGCGTATTACGTGGAAGCCGGACTTAGCTCCATGCAGGCCATCGTCCTTGCCACCAAAAACGGCGCCGAGCATCTGGGGATCGCGGAGCGTAAAGGGCTCGTGAAGGAAGGCATGGAGGCCGACCTGATCCTGCTGGAAAAGGATCCTGCAGAAGACATTTCCAACATTCAGTTCATCGACAAGGTGTTCCGAAAGGGCTGCCTTGTATTCTCCCAGAAGGCGATTTCCTCCTATGACATTCCGGATTATACTTACCCTGAAGGCGTTTCTATGTTGGAATACCGGAAATCCGGTGATACAGAAACCCGACACGTAGATGTGTCGGGCTATGCAGAAAAAGGCGAGATCACTCAAAGCCTGCTGCGGGACGGCGCCACGTGGTCTGAGGAAACATTTCAGGTAGAGCGTAATCTGTCATGTGCGCGCTGGCAGTACAAAAGGCCGTCCGACCAGACGGACCTCATTGCGCAAAAAGACGGCGGAACCATCAAGCTGTCTGGGACCTTCAAAGGCAAAAGCCAGAACAAAACCTTCAAAATCGGCGACGGCCTCTGGTACCAGATGATGGATATGTCCATGCCGGCCTTTATCGCTTCGGAAGAAAAGCAGATCGTATTCTATTCGATTGGAACAGGGAATAACCGCGGCGCTATGGGTCTCGGCGAATTCTCCGCGGAAAAAGTCGGCGAGGAGACGATCGAGGTAAACGGCAAGCCTTACGATTGTGTGAAGATCAGCTTTGTTCTCACGGCATTCTCCTGGGCTTGGACGGGCTTCTACTGGTATGAGAAAAAGAGCGGGCAGCTGGTACAGGCTGGCGAAAAAGGAAAGAATGCCGAAAAAAACGGCTATCAGCTGTTTGATGTCAATTAGTCCGTTGGATTAGTATGTCAAACATCTCCGGCAGGTTTCTGCTTCGAGGAATAGTGCGTGCTCTTTCTCTTTTTCGTACCATCCGGGTCGTATTCGATATTGCTGCGATCCATCCGCATCTGCTGAACTTTATCAAATGTCTTCGGGGGGATGATTGGAGGATTATTATCTATGGCGCCGAACAGAATATACTGTTCTCCCTTATCGCCCGTTGCGACGATCCCGCGCCCGCTGTCGGCATCAGCAATACAGTAGGTACGGGCATAGGATGTGCCCGCGTACTTCGCGTTTGTCAGTATCGCTTCAATTGTTCTCTTCGGCCAGGTCGTTCCGCCGCGCGGCGCCGGGATTTCTTCATTCTCCAGCGCCCGTTTGATTTTCAGCACACTGTTGCCGACTAGATAGAGCATGAAGATTTTTCTGACAACAATGGCCTGGTCCTCTCGTATGACCAGATGCCCGTCCGCATCGTGATCATACCCAAAGCATACCCGGTCATAGATTTTGGAACTCCCAGATTCCATCTGCCGGCGGATGCCCCAGCTGATATTCTCGCTGCGGCTCTCATTTTCCGCCTGGTCTACAGCGGCCGTTATCTCTACAACCAGCGGACCAAGCCTCGAATAATACTCATCCGCATTATCGAAATACACATCACAGTGATGGGCAGCCAAATCCCGGCAGGCCTGGATCACCTCCACAGTATCCCGTCCCAGGCGGCTGGAACTCTTGACTACGACAAGGTCGATTTTACCCTTCACGGCGTCCTCCAGCATCCTGCGGTATTCCACCCGCTGGCTGTCACTTCCGGAGGCAACATCCAGGTAAATGTCCTCCAGCTTCCAGAGATGCTGGGTAGCCACCCGCCGGGCCAACCCGGATGCCTGCGCAGCTAGGCTGTGGAGCTGTTTCTTGGATGAGGAACTGACCCGGCAGTAGATTCCCACATGCTTGAAGGGATCCATGGAAAGCTCACTCTTTGGTGGAATCCTTGTCACCTTTTTCTCCACGGCGCTGCACCCCCCGAACCAGCTCAATTATGAAAAAGCGGTAAATTTAGCCTACATATACACTTTTCTGCTCAGTGCCAGAGTATCACGAAAAGTCAGAAATTACAAGGGAAATTCGCTAAATTGTATCATTCCTGGATTCAGCCTAAAGTGATCATAACATCCGATAGGATTTGATACAATCCTGTCGGATGTTTCTTTTTACCCCCCTGTGATACAAAAGCGTTTGGGTTCAAAGGTTTTTCCGCTCGTTTCGCCAAATCATTTTTGTGGAAACCTTCATTACAGACATGCGAACGGGTGCGGGAAGCTGAGAGGCTATCCTGCGCCCGTTCTTTTTTACCCCCCTAGAGCTTTGTGGCATTGTAGCCTCGTGGGTTCACCTGAGTGCATGGTTACAACATAAAAGAGAATTGTGATGGTGTACCTAGGGATATTGTCTTTTGTTTGTCACCGTTTTGACCGTAAACTTTCATGAATATGGCACCAACTTGTCACTTTTTAATAACGAAATTGGGCGTTAAGATATAACCAGCAAAAGGAAATGGTGGCCGCCGAAAACCTGATGCAAAAAAAACAAAAAGAAAGAAGGAAATTAAATTATGGCAGCTGGCTACAAAGCGAAGACTACGGCCGCTCAGGTGGCAATTCGTGATGCCGCATCGACGAATGGAACGGTTCTGATGCGTGTTACTAATGGCAGCGAGATCGAGGTGGGGACTTCTACGGTCTCCGATAGTTCTGGTAACACTTGGCGCAGGACTGCGTATGGTTATCAGAAGGTCGGTTACATGATGAACAATTACATCTCTGTCACTGATCGCACTTCGAACAAGTACTATATGATCCAAACGCTGGAAGCGTTCGGTAACGATCTCTATGTCAGGGGTAACTCTGATCTGCGTGCAGATTCCGGCGAAATCCATAACATTCAGACAGCGCTGAACACCTTGTACAGTAAGTACTTTTCTACTGATAGCACGCGTCCACTGATGAAGGTTGACGTTGATGGCATTTTCGGTTCCAATACTGAAACGGCTGTAAAGAACGCTCAGGCATTCATGGGCTGTGACGTGGATGGTAAGGTTGGCCCCCAGACTAAGGCACGGCTGTACTACTGTGCTTACGGCAAAGGTGGCTGGCCTCTCGCCGAAGTTGCTGGATAACTCGTTCTGCTCGGCCTAAAAAGGAGTTGCTCTGTAAATGAGCAACTCAGACCGTCAACAAACTCTCGCGAGAAGCGGGAGTTTATTTTTCAGTTGCAAAACCAAAAGGAAAATGGGGTGAGGATGTCGAATATAATATACAAGCAAAGATCAAAGGAGCTGAACACCATGCTGCGAGATAAAGAA
>JAGBDL010000012.1 GCA_017937505.1 Clostridia bacterium
CGCCGCGCCGCGCGCGCTCTCGCCCAGCGGCGATTTGCGCCATTCCTCCAGGAGCGGCTGCACGGTCTTCTCCATCAGCGCGTCGCACGTCGCCTCGTCCACGTCCGGGAACTGCTGCATGGCCGTCACGGCGCGCGTGAAACGCTCCGTCGCCTCGTGGTACAGCGTGCCCAGCTCCGCGCGGTCCACGCCTGGCCTGAGCGCTTCCTTTGGCGAAAGCCCGTAGCGGATGAAATGCCGGTACGGGCACTGCGCGAACGTCTCCAGCCGGGACACGCTCATCACCGGCCGGCCGTACAGCGCGCGCGCCTGTGCGCCGTCCAGCCGTTTCTGCGCGCCGCTGCCCAGCTGGCGCGTGACGGCAAGCAGCTTTTCCCTGCCCTTCCCGCTCTGATTCAGCGCGGCGTATGCCTGCGCGTAGGAATCGCTGAGTTCCTCACCGCCGTCCGCGCAGACTGACAGCGCCACGCTCAGTGCTTCCAGCGCGCTGTCCGGTGCGCAGAGCATCGCCTCGCGCTCATGGCTGGCCACACCGCCATAGACGGGCATCGCCGGGAACAGCCGCTTGAGCGCTTGCACCGCCGCGCACTCGCGCAGGGCGCGCCCCGTCTCGTCCGAGAGCGCATAGGAGACGATCAGGCATTCTGAGCAGATGGTGAGCGTCTTGAGCTCATCCAGCTGAGCAAGCGCCGCGCGCTGCGACGGACTCATACCCAGGTAGACGTCCGCTGCGCTGGCAACCTCGCTTTGCTCCTGCGCGGTCAGCAGGCCGCCGCCGGACGCATCCAGCCGGTCGTTCATGCCCAGCGCGAAGAGCGTCTTCACCTCGCCCGTGCGCACATTGCCGATCTCGCCGCAGATCACCGCGCCGTCCGCCGGGGGCAGCGCGGCCAGCTCCAATGCGGACAGGCCGCTTTGCAGCAGGTCGAGCACGACCCTGGCCGGCGCGCTGCCCCCGCCCAGCAGCGTGTGGAGCTGATCGAGCGTCTCCATCAGCAGATTCCACACCTGCGCGCAGTCCTCCGCTTCGCTCATGAGCCCTGCCTCCGTAAGCGTTACGCGCATGGCGTCGAGCGTGTCAAATGCGTTGACCTTGTCAAGCAGCAGGAGGATTGCGGCGATCGTCTCGTCCGCGTTCCTCGCCTGCCTCAGCGCCCTTTGCAGCGCGGCAAGCGGCGCAACCACCTTCTCCCGGCTGGAGTTGAGCCGAGCAAGCGCCTCCTCCCCGCCGTCCTTGACATAGGAAAACGGACGCCTGATCGCCTCGCCGCGCACGTCCATGCCCTCGATGTAGGCGCAAAGCTCGTCCGCGTCCTCCCGGTCAAGATGGATAAAGCCCGACTGCACGCACTCCACCACGTCCGACGCCCGCCAGCCGCCGGAAACGACCGCCAGACCCGACGTCACAAACCGGCACAGGGGATGCGCGCCTGCCGGACGTTTTTCCGCGATATAGGTGTTTACGCCGTAGAGCGGCAGCACACTGGCCATAAACGGCGCATAGCCGCTGTCCCGGGGATAGACCACGGCCATCTGCGCCGTGTCCTCCCCCTCCGCCATCATGCGGCGCATCCGGCTGGCCGCCAGGTGCACCTCTGCCAGCATGGAGCTGACCGCGTGCAGCTCGATGTGCGACGGCGCTTCCTGCATGGCGGGCGCGCCCAGCGCATAGAGCGAGCGCTCGAGTACCCTCAGATCCTCCGGAGCGTCCAGGGGCTTGTTGATGCGCTCCCGTACGACGGGCACGCCCGCTTGCTGCGCCAGCGCGCACAGACGGTTGATCGAGAAGTTCACCGGCGCGAACAGCCTGCCGTCTGGCGCGCTGTTGTCGTCCGTCTCCATGACCAGGGTAAGCGTGTCCGCCAGCGCGGCCATGTGCACCAGCTGATCGGCGAACGCCGGCGTGATCATGTCAAAGCCGTAGACGAACACGTTCTGCCCGCTCAGCACGCCGGAACGCGGCATCCGCGAAAGCATCTCGCGGGAGACGTCCTCCGCGTCGCAGAGCTTGCCGCGCATTTTCTCTTCATACGCGGCGTAGATGCGCGCGGCGTCGGAGAGCTTTCTGGGGGAGGGCCGGGCGCGCTGCGTCTCGTCCATCGCCTCGAGGCTTTGACGGATATCCTCTGCGCTCTTCCCGCTGCGCTTGAAGTCCGCGATCAGCGAGGACATCTTCTGTGCCAGGCCCAGCGCCCCGTTTTCCGCCGCGCTGCGGTAAACAGTCAGGTTTTCCTTCTCCTGCTCGATGATCTCGCTGAGCACCATGCATTTGCCGCGCTCGTCGAAGATCACGCGATCCGGACGGCCTGCGCGCTCGAACACGCGCGACTGAAGCCTGCCCGGAGAGAGCACGTCGATCAGGAACGTGCCGTCAAGGTTCAGCCGCGTCATGACCTCGATCTCCGCCTGCAGGGTGTACTGAGACGGCACGAGCAGCATGCAGCACTTTCCCTGCTCGGCAAGCGCCCCGATGCGCTCGACGGTTTCGCCGAGCAGCCTGTGCGGTCTGGCGGTGATGATCTTCATGGCGGCTTCTCCCCTCGGAATGTTTCACGTGAAACAATGCCTGCTGCCGCGAACGGAGACGGAATTGTTTCACGTGAAACAAGGAAATGACGAGTTCTGTACAGAATTATAGCACAGATGATACAGCCTTTCAATTGAAGCATACAGGAGGCAGACGATGCGCATCGCACTGATCGCCGATATCCACAGCAACATTCTGGCGCTGGAGGCCGTGATGAAGGCCGTCAAGAAGCACAGCCCGGACAGAATCATCTCCCTGGGCGACCAGGTCAACCTGGGGCCGTGCCCGCGGGAGACGCTGGCGCTGCTCAGGGCGGAGAACGTGACCTGCCTGCACGGTAACCACGAGCGCTACATCCTCGCAGCGATGGCGGGCGACACCGGCTATGCCGGAGCGAACTTCGCGTCCCTTCGCTGGAACGCCTCCCTGCTGACGGCGGAGGAGATCACCTTTCCGAAGGTAATGGAGTTGGAAGGCGCGGTCTTCACCCACGCGATGCCGGAGGACGACCGTTTCCCCATGTACGACGTGAGCAGGGCGCTGCCCCTGCTGCGGGGCATGGAGTTTGACAAGCCGACGCACATCTTCTGCGGCCACGGACACAACCCGACGCACATCCAACTGGGCAATCTGACGCTCGACTCCATCGGCAGCGTCGGCTGCATGGACGACGGCGTGCCCGGCACCGCGCCGTACGCCATCCTGACCCTTTCAAAGGGACAAACCTTCCTGCGGCCGTACTATGTTGCCTATGATATCCGCCCCATGCGCAGGCTGTTCGTGAACAGCGGCATGGCCGATTTCTGCCCGGTCATGGCGCACCTCATCTGCCTGCAGATGACGATGAACGTCGATTTCCTCGTCGGATTTGTGGAGAAGGCGCTTGCGCTGAGCCAGGCGCGCGGAGAACACGTCATCAGCCCGAAGACCTGGCAGGACGTGGACGCGGCGTTTGACTGGCCAGGCGGCGTCGGCACGGCGGCGTACTGGCGGGAGGCGGCGACGTAAACGGAACAAGAAAAGCACATGCCAAGGAGCGGCATGTGCTTTGAACATATGGACAAACAGTCGGCCAACCAGCCGCTCAGGGCAGCCTTTCAAACAAAACAGTCTGCTCCTTCATCGAAATCTTTACGACCTGCCAGCCAAACGCGGTCAGCTCCTTCTTGAAGCGAAGGAAAGCGTGATCCAGCGGAAAGCCGACGATGCGCCCGATGTCATCAAAGGACAGCGTGAAGCGGTCGACGCCGTTCTCACGGATCCAGGCCCACAGCGGATCATACTTGCTCATTTCAGCACCTCCCCGTTCGGATGAAATGACCTCCTGCACCGCCGCAAGCGTGGCGACCGCACAGACGATGCCGGCAGCAGACCGCAGAGGGATGACGGGCAGGGCAAGCGGCAGCATGAACAGCAGAAGGCCCGTCAGCCTGTTCAGCGTCGTATGCGCAGCGACAAAGCGATGATGCAGGATCCACCCGGAGATCACGTTGACGAGCTTGACGGCGGCGATCAGGGCAATCCAGGCGCAGAGCCAAACCGGCAGCGCAAACAGAGGCAGCAGCCTGACCAGGCAGACGGCGGCAAAGGCGATATCCGCGAGGGTATCCAGCTTTGCGCCCAGACTGCTGACCGTGTTCGTCCTTCTGGCGACAAAGCCGTCGAGCATGTCCGATGCGCCCGCCAGGAGATACAGCGCATAGAAGGATGGAGAGAGGGCGGGCAGGAACGCCAGCACGGCGGCACAGAGGATGCGAACGAAGGTAATCAGGTTGGCCATGGATTTCCTCCCCTCTTGCCTGAAGCCGCCATGCGGCCAGACGCAGGATGCTTTGGTGGATGAACGTTTATCCCCATTATAAGGCAGGAAGGCCCGGCAGTAAACACGGATTTGCCTGCAACAAGGAGGCTTTTGTGCGTGCAGCGCCGCAAAAAAGAATCACCGGCGTATCCGCCGCGCAGTCGCGGACAGGTGCTCCGGTGATTCTTTTCGTCATCTCAGGATGGAATCAGCTCACTGATTCTCCCCCATGTCCTCCGCGGTCGCCGGGCGCATGGCGAAGGTGTGCGTCTCAAAGCGCTCCTTCTCCCAGCAGTCAAACGCGCGCAGGGTGTAGGCTTCGTGCAGCTCGTTTTTGCCCAGCGTCTCCGTCTGGCGGTACATCGTCGGCTCGGACTGCTCCTCGTCCAGCGGCATCACCATGCCGCCGCCGGAGAGGCCGGAGGTCAGACGCTGCTGCGCGTATTGGCCGTCCGCAGGCGGGGCGATCGCCTTTTCGGGGTCGATGAACTCGAACCACAGACCGCGATCGGTCTTCTCGTAAGCCTCCATGTCCGTGACTGTGTAATCGATGATCGCGTAGATGTCCTGCGGCTTGACTTCAATCATCAGCCGGTCCACGCGCACGCCGACGCTCGGATATTCGATCGGCTCGCGGTTCACATAGACGTTCGGCACCTCGCCCGCCGCGACGGGCACGTCCGAGGGGCTCGCGGAGGCCGTCAGGGTGATCGCCCCCTCCAGGGTATCGCGCTTGTCGTAGTTGGCGTATCCATCCGGTTTGAGCGGCGTGTCGTACGGCATGATGATGGCCTGGAAGGTCACCTCACGCTGCGGGCGGTTCTCCGCGTATTCCTCCTGCTGGAAGATCGTCAGCGTCCCGTCCTCGCCGAGAATATAGTCCATGGAGCCGCCGGTGATGCCGTGCTCTGCGTCAAACGTACAGGAGGTGGCGGTATAGACGGCTTCGTATCCTTCCTCCCCGATCACCTGATACACCGTGCGCATGTCGTTTTCGCCGTCCATCACATATTCATGGGTCAGGTTGATAAACGGATCGGACAGACAGATGTCCTCGCCCACCAGCAGGACGTGCTCCGCATTCGGCGTCACGTCCACCGTCATGCGGGAGGTGCGCCCGTCGTAGTACAGCTCGCGGATGCTGACGGTGACCCATTCGTTTTCAAGCTGCGCGACGTCCGTCTGCACATAGTCCTGGGCGTCCTCCGGAATGTAGTGGTCCACGGCATAGCGGTCGACAAAGTCGAGCATGCCCCAACGGTTGGCCGCCGCGATGGCCGCGGCGCAGAGCGTGACGGCGATCAGCGCGAATGCGACCGCCAGAGAAATCTTCTTCATCATGACAGGTTTGTTCTCTTCCTTTCCTTGTGCTGCGCGCAGCGTGCGCTGAACAAGCGCCGGCGCGGCGTGAACGCCGTCCGTTTCCCTTCGCAGCCTTTCGACAAGCTCCTTGCGCGTCATGCGTCCACCTCCTCGCCGAGCGCCTTCTTCAGCAGCGCCCTTGCCCGGCGCAGCCTGGTCGATACGGTATTGACGGGGAGATGCAGCGTTTCGGCGATCTCCCCCAGTTTCATGTCCCGGTCGTAATACAGCACGATGACCTCACGGTACCTGCCCGGCAGAGCGAGCACCGCGTCGCGTACCGGTGCGGCGTCCGGCTCCTGCGGCGCGGCCAGGTCAAAGAGCGCCTCGACCGGCTCGCTCCGCTTCATCAGGCGGAACCAGCCGGTGCGCAGCATGTCCCGGCAGGTGTTGACCGCGATGCGGCAAAGCCACGTCTTTTCGCTGCAATCGCCCCGGAAGGAGCCGCGGCCCTTCCACGCCTTGACAAACGTCTCCTGAAAGGCGTCCTCCGCCAGCTGCCTGTCGCCCAGGTACAAAAGGCACAGCCTCAGGATATCGTCGCCATAGCGGGCGATCATCTCCTCGATGTTCAAGCCGTTCATCCCTTCCTCCGATCGGTACTCCATCTCTGCGCGCTTTCTTTCGTGTTCATCCCTATAGACGCATCCGCGCGGCGCTTTCGTTCATTCAGTCCGGAAAAATTTTTCAAAACCGATTGACAGGCCCTCCTGGCTGTGTTATACTTCATTACGTTAAAGCACTAACACAATAAAGCAACTCGAGAGGGGTACCGTTTATGAAGAAGATTTTCGCGCTGCTGCTCGCCGCCATGCTGCTGCTCACCTGCTCCGCCCTGGCGGAGGACGACGGCCTGGCCGATGTGATGGCCAAGGGCCAGCTGATCATGGGCTTTGACGAGGCCTATCCGCCGATGGGCTTTGTGAATGAGGACGGCGTGCACGTCGGCTTTGACATCGACCTGGCCCGCGAGGTCTGCAAGCGCATGGGCGTCGAGCTTGTCCTGCAGCCGATCTCCTGGGACGCCAAGGAGCTGGAGCTGAGCGGCGGCAACATCGACTGCATCTGGTCCGGCCTGACCATCACCGAGGAGCGCAAGGAGCAGATGCTCTTCACCATGCCGTACCTGGCCAACGAGCAGATCATGGTCGTCATGGCCGATTCCGGCATCGCCTCTCAGGCGGATCTGGCGGGCAAGGTGCTGGGCACGCAGGCTGGCTCCGCGTCCGTGGACGTGCTGGAGGCCAATCCGGAGCTCAAGGATTCCCTGGCTGAGATTGCGCTGAGCGACGACTTCGTTGCGGCGCTGATGGACCTCAAGCTCGGCGGCATCGACGTGCTGCTGATCGACTCCGTCGTGGGCAACTACTACATCGCCCAGCAGGACGATCCGTCCGCGTTCGCCGTGCTGCCCGAGGTGCTCCAGGCGGAGGAATACGGCATCGCCGTGCGCAAGGGCGAGCAGACGCTGGCCGACGCGATCAACCAGCAGCTCATCGCCATCCAGGAGGACGGCACGCTCGATACCATCCGCGCGGCCTGGTTCGCCAATGACGTGACCACCGTCGCCAAGTACGCGGCCGAGTACAAGAAGTAATTCCCTCCCATATGAATGAGGCTGTAATGGTTGTTACAGCCTCATTCCGCGTTTCAACATTTCACGCCCTCGGTCTGCCTCCGGCGTCCGGCTCCCTCTCCGAGGGAGAGACCCGGCTGAGGCGGGCGGAAGGAGTCAGCAGCTGAGAGGTATTCATGCGGTATTTCAACAATCCCGAGGCGTTCATGAAGCTCATGGCCTCCATGCAGAGCGGCATCGTGGCCACGCTCACCATCTTCTTTGCGACGCTCATCTTCTCCATCCCGCTGGGCATGGTCATCGCGCTGCTGCGCATGAACCGGCGCAGGATCATCAGCCTGCCCGTGTCGCTGTACATCCTGGTGATGCGCGGCACGCCGCTGATGCTGCAGATCTTCGCCATCTACTTCGCCATCCCCATGCTCACCGGCACGAACCTGAACCGCATGACGGCGACGATCCTCGCGTTTTCGCTCAACTACGCGGCGTACTTCGCAGAGATCTTCCGCGGCGGCATCATGGCGATTCCCGTCGGCCAGCACGAGGCCTGTCAGGTGCTGGGCTTCACAAAGACGCAGACGTTCTTCCACGTCGTGCTGCCGCAGGTGGTCAAGCGTGTGCTGCTGCCGGTCTCCAACGAGGTCATCACACTGGTCAAGGACACGTCCCTGGCCAACATCATCGCCGTGGGCGAGCTGTTCCGCGCGGCCAAGAACGAGGCCAGCCGCACCGCGTCGGTGGAGCCGCTGTTCGTCGCGGGCCTGTTCTATCTGCTGATGAACGGCGTGGTCACGCTCGTGTTCAGCTATCTGACCCGCCGCATGGATTACTACAAGGACTGAGGAAGGAGGTTTCCCATGCTTCAAGCGATCAACGTTCACAAGTCATTCGGCGAAACCGGCGTCCTCAAGGGCGTGTCCGTGCGCGTATCCCGCGGCGAAGTCGTCGCGATCATCGGCCGCAGCGGCTCCGGCAAGTCCACCCTGCTGCGCTGCATGAACAACCTGGAAACCGTGGACGGCGGCGAAATCCGCATCGGCGGCGAGGCGCTCGTCTCCCCCGGCCCGGACGGCAAACCCGTCTACAAGAAGGACGGGGAGCTGCGCGCGCTGATGCTCAAGATGGGCATGGTGTTCCAGGATTACAACCTCTTTCCACACTACTCCGTGCTGAGGAACCTCACCGCGCCGCAGATGCTGGTTTTAAAGCGCAGCGCGAAGGAGGCCCGGGAGAAGGCGATGGCGCTGCTTGCCAAGGTCGGGCTGGAGGAAAAGGCGAACGAGTATCCCTGCAACCTCTCCGGCGGACAGTGTCAGCGCGTGGCCATCGCGCGCGCGCTGTGCATGGATCCGGAGATCCTGTGCTTTGACGAGCCGACGAGCGCGCTGGATCCGCAGCTGACGCAGGAGGTGCTCTCCGTCATCCGCGCCCTGGCCGAGGAGAAGCGTACGATGGTCGTCGTCACGCACGAGATGAACTTCGCCCGCGACGTCGCCGACCGCGTCATCTACATGGAGAACGGCCTCGTCGTCGAGGATGGCCCCGCGCAGGAGGTGCTCGGCGCAAACAGGAGCGAGGCGATCCGGGCGTTCGCGGGAGAGGCGAATTACTGAGCAATGACTTAAAACCGCGCGAAGCGAAGAAGGGGTTTAGGGATATTGTCCCCGAACCCCCTCTTCGCTTCACGCGGCATAAACCACTTATTTGCCCACGCAGAACCTCGCGAACACCTCGTCGATCACCTGCTCGTTCAGCGTCTCACCCGTGATCTCGCCCAGCGCGTCGAGCGCGTCGGACAGATCCACCGCGCAGACGTCCAGCGGCATGTCCTCCTCGATGGCACGCTGTGCCTCCTCAAGCGCTTCGCACGCATGCATCGCCGCCTGCACATGGCGCGCCTGAGAGAGCATGGATGACTCTGCGCCGTCCTTCGGCGCAAAGGAGACAAGCAGCGCTCTGAGCGCGTCCAGCCCCTCTCCCCTGGGCGCGCAGACGCCGATGACCCGCGCGCCGGGAAATTCCAGGGATGCTGCTTCTGCAGTAATCACCGCAGGCAGATCGCCCTTGCTCAGCACGACGATGTGCGGCGCAAGAGCGCACAGCGCCGCCCTGTCCTCCGCCCCGATTGCGCAGGAGCTGTCCAGCACCAGCACGCGCACGTCGGCTTCATCCAGCGCCTTTCTGGCACGCGATACGCCAATGCGCTCCACCGCGTCGCCCGTCTCGCGCAGACCGGCCGTGTCCGTCAGGCAGACCCTCAGCCCGTCGATCAGGATGGACTCCGTCAGCGTGTCGCGCGTCGTGCCGGGAATGTCGGTGACGATCGCCCGTTCGCCGCCCAGGAGCGCGTTGAGCAGGCTGCTCTTTCCGGCGTTCGGCCGGCCGCAGAGCACCACGCGCAGGCCCTCGTCCTCGATGCGTCCCGCGCGCGGATCGCAGGAGGCGAGCAGCCTGCCGCGGATGGCCCCGCAGCGCGCATGCACCTGCTGCGCCGTCTCACTCTCCTCCACCTCGTCCGGGAAGTCGATTGCCGCGGCGATCTCCGCCAGCAGCGCCACGATCTCCTCCCGCGCCGTGCGCACAAAGGCGGATACGCCGCCCTCCATCTGGCGGATAGCGGAGGTCATCGCCCGGTCGCTGCCCGCGCGGATCATGCGCATGACGGCTTCCGCCTGCGCCAGATCGATGCGCCCGTTCAGAAATGCGCGGCAGGTGAACTCGCCGGGCCGGGCCATGCGCGCGCCGTTACCCAGCAGCAGCAGCAGAATCCGGCGCACCAGCGCGTCGGAGCCGTGGCAATGGATTTCGGCGACGTCCTCACGCGTGTAGCTGTGCGGCGCGGGAAAGAACACGGCCATCGCTTCATCGACCACAGACTCGCCGTCCATCACATGGCCGAAGGTCAGCATCCGGTCGGTCAGCGGCTTTCCGTTTTTTGGACGGAAGACACGCAGAAGAATCTCCTCGCAGCGCGCGCCCGACAGGCGCACGATGGCGATGCCGCTCTCGCCGCTGGCGGTCGCCTGCGCGGCGATGGTGTCGTTTGAGATGTTGATGCTCATGAATTGACCTCCCCGGTTGTCCACAAAGAGACGGCGATTGTGGATAAGCATGGCTCGAATATCAGCAGGAACAACTGAAAGTTTTCTGCCGGAAAATTGCCTGCAAGACAGATGACAAAGACCCCGAAATCCTGATTGACAAGATCCCGGGGATATCGTACAATGTAGGCAGGTAGGGGTGATAGCCTACAGGTGAGTTCTCACCGCTGTTTTCCTTATTTTAGAAAACCGCCGAATGCAGGTTCCGACTGCAGGCGGTTTTTTATTTTATCGTCTGTTCTGCGTGCCCGCGACATAAGCCGCGAAGACCAGACCGGCGACTGCGATGATCATATTGAAAAGCTCAACATTGTTCATGCGCATCACTCCCCGCTCTTGTACGAAATTGCGGAGAGAACCACCCGTAGACCCTGCCTGCCTACACGGCTTCATTTTATCATATCGCAGGATACATCGCAAGAAGCCATTCTATAACAGAAAAGGAACGCGAGCATATCGCCCACGTTCCTTTTTGCTGTTTGACGAATCAGCGCTCGACACGGCCGGAGCCGGAGCCCTTCATCAGCGCGGTGACCTCCGCGACGGTGACGCGGTTGTAGTCGCCGGAGATGGTATGCTTGAGGCAGGAGGCCGCCACGGCGAACTCCAGCGCGTCGCTCTGCTTCTCGAAGGTCAGCAGGCCGTAGATCAGGCCGCCGGAGAAGGAGTCGCCGCCGCCGACGCGATCCACGATATCGGTGATCTCGTACTTGCGGGAGACGTAGAACTCCTTGCCGTCGTAGATGCAGGCTGCCCAGTCGTTGCGGTCCGCGCTCTTGGACTCGCGCAGGGTGATGGCGACGCGCTCCAGGTTCGGATACAGCGCCATGGCCTTCTTCGCGATGCCCTCGTAGACGTTGCGGTCCAGGGAGCCGGACTCGACGTCGGAATCGGCGGTGATGCCCAGGGACTTCTGGAAGTCCTCCTCGTTGGCGATGGCCACGTCGATGTACTTGGCGATCTCGGACATGACCTCCTTGGCTTCCTTGCCGTACTTCCAGAGGTTCTTGCGGTAGTTGAGGTCGCAGGAGACCTTCACGCCGCACTTCTTGGCGGCCTTGCAGGCGGCCAGGGACAGCTCGGCAGCGGAGGCGGAGATGGCCGGAGCGATGCCGGAAATGTGGAACCAGTCGGCGCCCTCGAAGATCTTCTCCCAATCGAACAGATCGATCGGCGCGATGGCGATCGCGGAATCCGCACGGTCATAGACGACCTTGGACGGACGCTGGTTGGAACCGGTCTCCAGGAAGTAGATGCCCATACGGCCGTCGGTCATCTTGATGTTGGACACGTCGACGCCGAAGGAACGGACGTCACGACGGCAGGCCTCGCCGATCGCATTGTTCGGCAGCGCGGTCACAAAGGCCGCGTCCATGCCGTAGTTCGCCAGAGAGACAGCCACGTTGGCTTCGCCGCCGCCGAAGGTGGCTTCAAGGGACGGGCTCTGGAAGAAACGCTCCAGCGCCGGGCTCTTCAGACGGAGCATGATTTCGCCGAAAGTAATAATACGGGCCATTGGTAATCACTCCTGAATTTTATTTGAGGCAACATGCGGAAAAAACCTCTGCAAATTCCCTCAGTTTTGCCATTATTATACACGATGATACTTTTGAAATCAAGTCATCAGACCAATTTTCTGCACATCGCGTGATATTTGTAAGAATAAGACAATACTAACCCGATATAGCTGAACATATCAAATCAAATATACGAATTTATCCGGCGATTTTGTAAGGTTCGCGTACTCCCCTTACCTGAGCAGCTCGCTGCTCAGCCGCAGAATCTCCGGCGCTGCGCGCTCGCGTTCCCTTTTTGTCACGCGCACATACAGCGGATACGAAAGGCCCATGCACGCCAGGCCCAGCACGCCGACGGCGATGCCGGGCAC
This sequence comes from Clostridia bacterium, assembly GCA_017937505.1. Lineage (GTDB taxonomy): Bacteria > Bacillota > Clostridia > Christensenellales > Aristaeellaceae > Ventricola. The sequence continues at coordinate 12,256 of JAGBDL010000012.1, forward strand.
AAACCAGATGTCTGCAAGGACCATCGTCATGCTCATGCCCGTGCCCAGCACCAGCGTGCCCGCAATGCCCAGGGCCAGCGCGGCCCTCGTCCCCTTTCGCGTCACGCTCCGATCCAGACGGCGCAGCTGCTCCATCTTGTCCTCCTCGTGCGGCAGGTACTTTCTCTGGATGGACCGGATCTCCTCCTGCTGCCTGGCGGAATAGGTGTAGGTAAAGACGCTGCTGTCCTCGCGTGTGCTGTGCTCTTCGCTCATTTCATTGCTCCCCCTTGATGAATGCGCACGGTGAACGTGCTTCCCCTGCCCGGCGCGCTGCTCACGGCGATCTCCCCGCCGTGGATATCTACCACGCGCCGCACCAGCACCAGCCCCAGGCCGCTGCCCTGCGTCGCATGGGATGTGTCGCCCTGGTAGAACTTTTCAAAGATGTGCGCGCCCACGTCGGCGCTGAAGCCGTAGCCGGTGTCCGCGACCGTTACGACGGCCTGTCCGTTCTCCTGCGAAAGGCGAACCGACACCCTGCCGCCGCAGCCGGTGAACTTGATGGCGTTGGAAAACAGGTTGTTCCACACCAGCTCCAGAAGCTGCGCGTCGCCATAGGCCCGCACGCCGTCCTCAATCGCCGTTTCAATGTCGAGGCGCTTTTCCTCCCACGCGTCCTCAAACGCAAGCAGGCAAGCGCAGAGCTGTTCGCTGAGGTCAAATTCGGCAAACGCGGGAAAGATCTGCTGGTTTTCCAGCTTGCCCAGCCGGAGAATGTTGCTGATGAGGTCCGCCAGACGCTGCGACGTGTCGCCGATCACCTTCGCATACGCCAGACGCTGCGCCTGCGGCAGCTCCGGCGCCCGCAGCATCGTCGCGTAATTCCGGATCACCGCCAGCGGCGTCTTGAGCTCATGAGACACGTTCGCGATGAAATCCGCGCGCAGCGTCTCCGTGCCGGAGAGCTCCTGCGCCATGCGGTTGAAGCAGGCTGCGATCTCATCCAGCCCGTTGTGGCTGCCCAGCGTCGGCACCGGCGCGATGCGCACGGAGAAATCCCCCTGCATGAGCCGCTCCGCCGCGTCAAGAATCCGCTGCACGGGCTTGTCGATCAGCTGATAGCGGCGCACGCCGTCAATCAGCGTCAGCGCGCCGGTGAGCGCGAGCACATTGACCAGCGTGATCCGGGCCGCGTGCCGGATGTCCGTCTGCGTCAGCGCAAGCCCCATCTCCCGCACCATGCTGGAGAGGAACAGCATCATGCAGCAGGTGACCACAAATCCCGCCAGCGCAAAGAAGATCACATAGCTGCGCACGGCGAAGAGCACGCGGCCGATCCTGTCCTCATTCCGCCTCATGTGATCACCGCCTTGTAGCCCAGGCCGTGCACGGTCACGATCTCAAAGCCCGTGCACGCGGCGCATTTGTCGCGCAGCTTGGTGATGTACACGTCCACCGTCCGCAGCGACGAGGCGCTCTCGATTCCCCAGAACTCGTCCATCAGCTGCGAGCGGGTGAACGCCTTCCTGGGATAGGACAGCAGCTTGTACAGCAGATTGAACTCCCGCACGGTCAGCGCGATGGGCTCGCCGCGCAGGTACGCCGCGTGCTCGTCCGCGTCCAGCACGAAATCGCCCACGACGATCTTCCGGCTCCTGGCGATTTTGGCCCGGCGCAGCAGCGCGCCGATGCGCATGGCCAGCTCGTCCAGCTCAATTGGCTTGACCATATAGTCGTCGATGCCGATGCAAAAGCCCCGCTGCTTGCTTGACAGATCGTCCCGGGCGGTCATCAGCAGGATCGGGATCTCCTGGTTGAGCGCGCGCATGTTCTGTGTATGCAGGGATTATAGCGCACAGATGTTAACGTTTTGTTTACACAGCAAAGGGCGGCGCAATTTTGCGCCGCCCCGCAGAACGATTTACTTGAGGCCCATCGTCATGGGAATCAGGCCCAGCAGCATCACGATGCCGATCAGGCTCAGCGCCATGCCGGGAACCAGCTTGTTCATCGCCAGCGCCAGGCTCATGCCGCCGCCGAACACCAGCACGCCCGCCGCGTCGTAGAGCACCTTGAACAGCAGACGGCCGTTCACATGCACCGCCGGGCAGCCCGCCAGCTTCCACCGCAGCGCCAGCAGCGCGATCAGCAGCGCAATGCCCACCGCGATCACCACCACGCCGGGCTTGAACATGCCCCATTCCTTGATCAGGCACATGCTCATGCCGATGCCGAACACGAGAAAGCCCACAATGCCCAGCACCAGGGACACAAAATCCATCGTTTTCATTTTCTTTTCCTCCTGCGAATGACTGTCCTTGTTTTCAGGTGACGGACAGATTCTACCGCCGGAGTTTTATGAAATTGATGAGATTTGGTTGAAGTTTTGTTAAATACGGTCTGCGGCCTTCGTCAAGGCCTGCCCGTCAGGCGCCGTGCAGCTCCGCGGCCAGCGCGTCGATCTGCGCCAGGGTGGCGTCGTTGGGCGCGCAGGTGATTTTGACCGCCGTCTCGGCAAAGGTCAGTTCCTTGCTGCTCTCCAGCATGCCGCGCATCACCTTGGCCGCCATCGGGGCCCAGGCGCCGCTTTCCATCAGCGCCACCGTGCGGTTGCGGAAGCCGCGCTCCGTCAGATGGTGAATGTACGTCCGCATGAACGGAAACACGTCGGCGTTGTAGGTCGAGCTCGCCAGCACCAGACGGTCATAGCGGAACGCGTCGCTCACGGCTTGCGCCATGTCGCAGCGGGCCAGGTCGTAGAGGGCGACGGTCTCGCCCTGCGCGCGCAGCCTGTCGGCGAGCAGCCGGGCGGCCTTCATCGTGCCGCCGTAGATGGAGGCGCACGCGATCGTCACGCCATGGTCCTCCGGACGATAGGACGACCAGCAGTCGTACAGCGCCAGGTACTGCGCGAGATTGTCCGCGAGCACCGGGCCGTGCAGCGGGCAGATGGCCTGCACGTCGAGCGCGGCGAGCTTTTTGAGCAGCGCCTGCACCTGCGCGCCGTATTTGCCCACGATGCCGATGTAGTACCGGCGCGCCTCGTCCGCCCAGTCCAGCTGCACGTCCAGCGCGCCGAATCTGCCGAACGCGTCCGCGGAGAAGAGCGCCTTTTCGCAGGCGTCGTAGGTGACGAAGACCTCCGGCCAGTGCACCATCGGCGCGGCGATGAAGCGCAGCTCATGCCGCCCCAGCGAAAGCGTATCGCCCTCCTTGACGGCAAGCCTGCGATCCGCATAATCCTTGCCGAAGAACGCCTGCATCATCGCAAACGCCTTGGCGGAGGAGACGATTGCCGCCTGCGGATAGGCGTCCATGAACGCCTCGATGCTGCCGGAGTGATCCGGCTCCATGTGCTGCACGATCAGGTAATCCGGCGTGCGCCCGCCGAGCGCCTGCCCGATATGCTCGAGCCACTCCCCGGCAAAACGCCTGTCCACACTGTCCATGACCGCGATTTTCTCATCCATGATCGCGTAGGAGTTGTACGCCATGCCGTTTGGCACGGCGTACTGCCCCTCGAACAGATCGATCGCATGGTCGTTGACGCCGAGATGCCGGATATCGCTTGTCTTGTGCATATTCATCATTCCTCCTGCATTCCTTTGCGTTTTAGCTTCTGTCGATTGGATTGCGCTTATTCCCTGATGCGCCCGTCGGTCGTGATGGTCACGACCTGACAGGGCAGATCCTTGCCGCACGCCTGTATGGCGCGGCGAGCCGCCTGCTCGATGCCGCCGCAGCAGGGCACCTCCATGCGCGCGACGGTCACGCTCCTGATGTCGTTGCCGGAGAGGATGGCCGTCAGCTTCTGGGCATAGTCCTGCGCGTCGAGCTTGGGGCAGCCGATCAGCGCGACGCGGCCGCGAATGAAGTCCTGGTGGAAGCTGCCGTAGGCGTAGGCCGTGCAGTCCGCCGCGATGAGCAGGTGCGCGCCGTCAAAGTACGGGGCCTTGACCGGCACGAGCTTGATCTGCACCGGCCACTGGGTAAGCTGGCTTTGCGCACCCGCCGCGTGAGGCGTTTCCGCCGCCTGCGGGCGCCGGATCGCCGCGGACCTGGTGCCCGGGCAGCCGCACGGCTGCGCCGCCTCCTGCTTCTTTTTCTTGGCCGCGAGCACCGCAGCCTCGTCGTAGGCGGGCGCCTCGCGCTCCTCAAAGGAGATGGCGTTCACCGGGCAGGCCGGCAGGCAGTCGCCCAGGCCGTCGCAATAGTCCTCGCGCGTCAGCCTGGCCTTGCCGTTCACCATCTCAATGGCGCCCTCGTGGCATGCAGACGCGCACGCGCCGCAGCCGTTGCACCTCTCCTCGTCGATTCGGATGATTGTTCTGCGCATATATACCTCCATCCCGATGGTCGGGTCTTTCTTGTATCATAGAAAATTGCGCGAAGCATCATGCAGCAGGCGATAAGTGGCTTGAAACGGCCCGCTTCTTGCTTTCGCGAGATCATTATAGTATACTGAGTGCAGAACGTAAGTTGAAACTTCAACATCAGGAGGATGTTATGCAGAAATATATGGATTCCCTCACCGCCTGTCCGCTGTTTGCCGGCATCGGGGAAAGCGGCCTGACCGACACGCTTTCGTGCCTGGGCGCGTATCCGCGGCGCTTTGAGAAGGGCGAAACGATCCTCCTGGAGGGCGAGCCCGTCCGCTGCCTGGGCGTCGTGCTCTCCGGCGCGGTGCAGATCGTCCGCATGGGATACGACGGCAGCCGCAGCATCCTCTCCAAGCTTGGCCCCGCCGAGCTGTTTGCGGAGGCGTTTGCGTGCGCCGGCATGACGGCGATGCCCGTGGACGTCGTGGCCGCCGAAAAGGCCGACGTGCTGCTGCTCCCCGCCGAAAGAATCCTGCACCCCTGCGAGCATCCGTGCGGCTTTCACCACCAGATGATCTACAACCTGATGCGCATTCTGGCGACGAAGAACCTCGCGTTTCACCGGAAGACGGAGATCACCGCTCAGCGCACCACGCGCGGCAAGCTGCTGACCTATCTGCTGCTGGAGGCCAAGCGGGCGGGCAGCCGCAGCTTTGACATTCCGTTTGACCGGCAGGAGCTGGCGGACTATCTGGGCGTCGATCGCAGCGGCCTGTCCGCCGAGATCGGGAAGCTGCGCCGGGAGGGCGTGCTCTCCTGCACGCGCAGCCACTTCACGCTGCTTGCGCGCCAGGACGCGGCCGACGTCCGGCCGCAGTCGCCGTGACAGATCGTCTGCCCAGAAACAGACGAAAGCGATTCCGTGTTATCTGCCTATTGTGAGATTCCGCACAAGAGCCTCGCGGGATAAAAAGTGCCATGTTGCACAAAAGTTTAGTTTTTTGGCTAAATATCTTGAATGAATCGTCACATAAAAGCATGATACAATATAGTTACAATTCATAAGGGGGGACAAGGTTCCGACAAAACGAGAAAGGATGGTATCCAAGATGAAGAAACTGTTAAGCCTTATGCTGGCGCTGTCTATGCTGCTCGGCTGCCTGAGCTTTGCTGCTGCGGAAGGCAATGATGTGATTGAGATCAACATCTATCATCATATGAGCACCGATACCGCCCGCGGACAGGCAACGGAAAAGCTGCTGGAGATGTTCAACGAAGCGTATGCCGGTCAATACAAGGCTGTTTCCAGCGTGAATCCCGACTTCCCCACCTATCAGGAAAAGGTGAAGGCGATGATCGCGGCCAATGAGACGCCCGACATCTTCTGCTACAACTTCAACCCGAACGACCTGTCCCGCCAGGAGAGCGGCAAGCTGATGGACTTCACCCCCTACATGGATGAAGCGTGGAAGGCCTGCTTCAAGGAGAGCGATCTGGAGTTGCTGACTCTGGATGGTCACCTGTACTCCATCCCGCGCGCCCAGCAGTCCGCCGTGTTCTATTACAACACGGAGCTGCTCGCTGCTGCCGGATACGATCACTTCCCGACGACCTGGGATGAGTTCTATGCCTGCTGCGAAGCGCTGAAGGCCAACAACGTGTCGGCCATATCCCTGTACACTGCGGATGATGCGTGGTATGCCACCTGTTTCCTGACCTATGCCTTTGCCAGCTACGCCGGCTCCACCGTAGCCAACAGCGGCGTGATTGACTGCGAGGAGATGGTCAAGGCTGCTGCGGACCTGCAGAAGGTGTGGCAGTACACCACCAACGACGCTGTGGGTGCGAACTACTCCGTGGCCTCCAACAACTTTGCCAATGGCAAGACGGCCATGATCATCGACGGCCCGTGGCTGATGGGCTCCCTGCCGGAAGACATCGCAGGCAAGGTCGCTGTTGCCGCCGCGCCCAACTTTGAGGGCGGCGCTATTCAGGACAACTATCAGGTGACCGACGCGCAGTCCCCGTGGGCTGCCGCCGCACAGGCTGATCCGGCCAAGGCCGAAGCCATCGTTGCCCTGCTCAAGTATCTGACCAGCGAGGAAGCGGTGAAGATCTACACCCTGGAGGGCAGCGAGTATCAGTCTGCCAGGATGACCCTGACGGATGAGGACAAGGCTGGCATGACGCCGCTGCAGCTGGGCTACTACGAGCTGTATGCCACGGGCACCGAGAACGTGGTCAACGTCCAGCGCAACCTGTCCACCGCAGCCAACAGCGCGCTGCCGTCTCTTGTTGAATCCCTGGTTCTCGGCGAGATTTCGGCTGCTGACTTTGCGGCCCAGCTCGACGCTGAGAACGCCTACTAAGCATCAAGGTGGAGGAGGGGAAAAACGACTTCCCCCCTTCTCTCCTCCTCTTTGGAAAGCAGAAATCCTGCATGGAAGGCGAAAGCTTTCATGCGAGGGAACGTATCGGAGCTGGCCCGCTGGCGTGATGCGCGCGCTGGCGGGTCAGCTTCTTTTTGAAAGGAGCCTGACCGCATGCAGAGAGTTTCGTCCAAGCGCGGAAGCAGCGCTTTCTGGTACACCGTGCCCGCCTTGGCGATGACCGTGGCGTTCTTTGTCGTTCCGCTGGTCTATTTGATCGTGGTGTCGCTGTATAAGTGGAACGGCCTGGGCGCGATGAAATTCGTCGGGCTGGGCAATTATACCTACATTTTCAACAATGCGAATTTCCATAAGGCCCTGCGGGTCACCCTCACGTGGCTGGCGTCAGCACTATTCCTGCATATTCCGCTGGGCATGGTCCTCTCACTCATGCTCAACCGCCGGCCCAAGGGCTGGAGATTTCTGCGCGTCATGTACTTCATCCCCAATGTGATCTCTACCACGGCTGTGAGCTTCATGTGGTACTTTATCTATCATTCGGATATGGGCATGCTCAACGGCCTGCTGCGCGCGGTGGGGCTGGGGCATCTGACGCGTTCGTGGCTGGGCAATACGTCGACGGCGCTCTTTTGCAATCAGGTGCCGTTCATCCTTTACGTCGGCCTGACCACCATCATCTTCCTGACGCAGCTGTCCACCGTTTCTCCGGAATTGTACGAGGCTGCGGAGATTGACGGCGCTGACGGACTGCGCAAGGATCTCTACATTTCTATCCCCATGCTCAAGCCTGCGATCCTCACCAATGTGATGCTCAACGGTGCATTCTGCCTGCGCACCTTTGAGTATCCCTTCCTGATGACCTCGGGCGGCCCCAGCAATTCCACCACAAACCTGGCGCTGTACATCTATCGGGAAATGATGAGCGCAAACCGCTACGGTGTGTCCATGGCGGCAGGCCTGGTGACCATCCTGCTGGGCGTCCTCCTCATGACGATTGTGACGCTGCTGCAGAAGGAAAGGAAGGTGAAGCTCTGATGAAGCCCAAGCTGACCGCTTCCTGTGTGATGATGTACATCTTCCTGTATTTGATGCTGATCGTCATGATCGTGCCCTTCCTGTGGCTCATCCTTTCTTCCTTCCGCCCGAATATGGAGCTCTTCAGCGAGCCTTTTTCCCTCCCCCGTCATCTGAGCCTGGCCAATTATTCGGCGGTGCTGGCCAGCCACCCCATGTTCCTGTATCTGTTCAACACCGTGTTTGTCACCGGCGTAGCTGCAGTCATCGACGTGACCGTGGCGGTGTGTGCGGGATATGGCTGCATGCATGTCTTTAAGGGAAAGGGATTCGTCGTCTTCCTGCTGTCTCTCGGCCTGTTCATTCCCACCAATGCATTTCTGGTGCCATATTACATCATGGTGAACAAGGTAGGCCTTTACGATAACCTGTGGGGCATTGCGCTGACCTACGCCGGCATCAACCTGCCCATCACGGTCATGGTCGTGCGCGGCTACATGGACACGCTGCCCACTGAGCTGATGGAGAGCGCACACATCGACGGCGCGACGTCGCGACAGACCCTGATTCACATCGTGCTGCCCATCAGCGTCCCGGGCATCGTAACGGCCTGCGTGTTTGTGGTCATTCAGTGCTGGAATGAGCTGTTGTTTGCCAACATTCTGAATCAGTCGGACGGCTCCCGCACGCTGCAGGTGGCCATCCGATCCTTTCTGACCACCTTCGAGGCCAACTACGCCTATGCCTTTGCTGCCATGGTGCTGGCGATTCTGCCGACCATCATCGTCTATAGCCTGCTGACGAATCAGATCATCAGCGGCATGACGGCGGGCGCTGTGAAGGGATAAAGCCTCGACGCGGCGAAATCAAATACCGCCGGGTCTGCGTCAGGGCGACCGGCTCTGCGGAATCTGCTTTACCGAAAAGGAGGCGAGGGTGTGCGCGTGCTGATTGTGGAGGATGAGGAGCTGATTCGCGAAGGACTGCTGTCCATGGTGGACTGGGCAGCAGAGGGCTTCAACGAGGTCATCGGCTGTGCCGGTGCTGTGGATGCGCTCGAAATCATGAACGACAGCGGCGCAGACCTGGTGATCACCGACATCTACATGCAGGCCCTCTCCGGCTTGGAGATGATTGAGATGGCCCAGCGCATGGACGTGCACGCCTTGTTCGTCATTCTCACCGGGCACGGCCTGCTTGAGTATGCGCAGAAGGCGGTGGCGCTGGGGGTGAAGCGCTTCCTTACCAAGCCCATTCAGCCGAACGAGCTGCGCGGGCTCCTGCGGGAGATGAGCCGCGAGATCACCGAGCAGCAGCGGGTTGAGAAGGCGCTGCTGGAGACAAAGAGCAAGCTGGAGGCCTATTACCCGGTGGTCTGCCGGGACTTTTGGGCAAGCCTGATGACGGAAAATACCCTGACAGACGCTGAGATCGTCTCCCGAGCCCGGCGTTTTGACATCGTGCTGCCTGACGGCCCCCTGCAATGCGCCGCCTTTGCATTCGTTGGCAAGGATATCACGCTGTCCCAGCGCGTCTCCCTGCGGCAGGTCATGGAGGAGATCCTCCAGGAGAAGCTGATTCAGTGGGTGGAGCAGGGCGATATGGAGCTGGCCGTTCTCACCGAGGGAATTTGCGATCAGGAGCTTCGTACGCTGACGGAGGCGGTTCGTGCACATTTTGATTTGTCACTCTTTGTGGGCATTGGACAGAGTGTGGATAGGCTGGACGACCTGCAGTACACCGCGAGTGAGGCCATCAAGGCGCTCAAGAGCATCGAGGGCAGCGACACGCACGCGTGCTTTGCGGCAGATCTGCTGCACGGCCACCGGGAAAAGCTGGTCTACCCCACGCAGCTCGAAGAGCAGGTGCTCGACGCGCTGCGCTATCACGACAGGGCAGATGCCCAGGCGCTGTCAGCCTTTCTGGATGCGGTGTATGGGATGGGAGGGCGTCAGGAGCTGCAGCTGCTGCGGTTTCAGGTGGCGCTGTATCGGGTGGCGGAAGAATACAACCTGCCCGATGTGCCGCCTTTTGCCGTGCCGACGGTTCCGGAGAGCCGTGCAGGTGCAGAAAACCGCCTCCTGGGTCTGCTCAGGGCGCTGGCAAGGCAGAAGGAGCGCCTGCAAAGCTGCGCCATGTCCCGCCTGGTGGAGGACGCCAAGCGCATCATCGACCGAACGTACAGCGATCCTGACCTGAGCGTGGCAGCCATCGCGCGGCAGCTGTACGTATCCCCGCAGTACCTGTCCCGGCTGTTCCATGTGGTGTGCGGAGAAACCTGCATGGATTATCTGACCGCTGTCCGTCTCGGGGCTGCCAAGGAGCTCCTTCGCTCCACGCAGGTCAAGAGCTATGAGATTGCGCTGAAGGTCGGCTATAATCACCCGAACTACTTCAGCGCACTGTTCAAAAAGCACGAGGGAATGACCCCCAAGCAATACCGACAGGAGCACAGCCTATGAAGAAGCGAAATCGATGGTCCCCCAAGCTTCTGCGTGATCAGCTCATCCTGTGGTTTGTGGCGGTGATCGTGGTGCTGCTGGGCGTGCTGGCCTATGTCACGGCGGCCACGCTTCGCCCTTCGCTATATGATACCCATGTCAACCATCTGCAGCGAACCACCACGCTGCTGTGCTCCCAGCTCAACAGCACGCGTGCATCGCTTCAGGCGTATTCCGTCAACATTCTGGCGGACGACACCGTGCAGGGGTTCCTGACAGGCGCATACGACGACAAGGATCCCACCGAGACAAGCAACATGCTGCGCACGCTGCTGATGCGTTACTCGGCCTACGACCGCAGAATCCGCGGGCTGTATCTGGTCGATGGCCAAGGGGAGATTTATGGAAACAATGTGACCCGCGCGGTCACTGTTTTCGTAAAGGACACGCTTCCTCAGGTCAAGAATTCCAGCGGCAATGCATTGTGGTCGACGGCGTATCAGAAGGATACGGCTGTCATGTTCCGCGTGATTCACGAAACCACCAGGGATCTCAACCGCCAGCTGGGTGCGCTCTACATGCTCGTCGACTGCTCGGCCTTCATGGACACAGCGTCGCAGTACATGAACGACGAGCAGTGCTGGCGGCTGGAGGGCCGCGGCTTTGCGTTGGGCGATCCTCTGCCGGAGGATACGGACAACTACTTCCTGTGTACAGCCTCTGCGGGAGACTGGACGCTGACGACGTGGCTTCGCCGCAGCGTGGTTTATGCGCCTGCCGACAAGATGCTCAGCGTCCTGATGCTGGCGCTGCTGGCCACCTTGCTGGTCGGCGTGGCGCTGGTGGTGTTCATCTCCGGGCGGCTGACCCGCCCGCTGCAGGAAATCGGACAAGCCATGATGCGCTTTGGAAGCGGCGACATGGATGTGGTGGTGCCTGTCCGGCGGGACGACGAGACGGCTGCGCTGGCAAGAACGTTCAACCGGATGATTGCCGACACGCGCTCCTACATCCGACAAAACGAGGAGAATCAGCGCCGCCAGCGGGCGCTGGAGCTCAAGGCGCTGCAGGGACAGATCAATCCGCATTTCCTCTACAACACGCTGGACAGCATCTACATGATGGCGCGCGAAGAAGGCAGCGAGAAGATCGCGTCGCTGGTCATCAGCCTGTCCACGCTGTTCCGCCTGGGCTTGGCCCATGGGCACGATTTCGTATCGCTGGAGCACGAGGTCAGGTACATCACCTGCTATCTGGATATCCAGAAAATACGCTTCCCGCAGGCATTCTCCTGGAGTATCGATGTGCCCGAAGAACTCAGAGGGCGGCGCGTTCTGAAATTTTTGCTTCAGCCGTTGGTGGAGAACAGCGTGAATCACGGGCTGCGCAACAGCTTCGAGGCAGGGCACATTCACGTTTGCGCCGCGAGGGAGGGGGATGACCTCGTCCTTCGCGTTACGGACAACGGCAACGGCATGACCGAGGAAGCGCTGGAGAGGCTGCGCAGCTTCATGAACCGAACCGACGTCGTGGAGAACACCGATCCCTTTGCCGGAGGCGTAGGCGTGCGCAACGTCCATCAGCGGATGCTGCTGTACTACAACCGGGGTATCGAGATCGACAGCCAGTGGGAGGAGGGCACCACCGTGACCCTGCGCATTCCCTATGCACAAACTGAATCGAACAAGGAGGACATCCCATGAATCACGCGGCCGAACCTATTCACAGCAGCATCAGCGGCGGCTTCCTGCGGCATTACATGGACATCATCGCGGACAAGGCGCTCCCTTATCAATGGCAGGTCATCAGCGGACAGCGGGGCCCCAATCCCACGGTGAACAATTTCCGCATCGCTGCAGGCGAGGTAAAGGGAGAATTCGGCGGTGTGCCCTATCAGGACACCGATCTGTCCAAATGGCTTGACGCCGTGGGCTGTGCGCTGCGCAACCGCCGGGATGCGTCGCTGGAGGCCATCGCGGATGCCGTCATCGAGACCATTGCCAACGCGCAGGATGCGGACGGCTATCTGGATACCTACTACCAGCTGGTACGCCCCAACGAGAAATGGACCGATCCGGATTCACACGAGCTGTACTGCTTCGGCCACATGATCGAAGCGGGCGTCGCTTACTGGGAGGGCACCGGAAAGACCCGGCTGCTGGAAGTAGCCTGCCGTATGGCGGATCACGTCTGCCGCGTCTTCGGCCCGGAGGCGGGGCAGCTTCATGGCTATCGGGGTCATGAGATCATCGAGATGGCGTTGTGCCGCCTTTTCCGCGCGACGGGGGAGACGCGCTACCGGGATACCGCCGTGTGGTTTGTTCATGCCCGCAGGGATACGCCGGAGCAATTCTATCAGGCGACCCGCAAGGAGGGCAATCCGCTGGATTACGGCTGCTGGGGCTGGGGCGATCCCGAACGCGAGACCTCCAGCTACGAACATGTGACCGGACATGCGGTGCGGGCCATGTACCTGTATGCCGGCATGGCGGACGTAGCGCAGCTGACGGGAGACGAGGCGCTGCTGGCGCACTGCCGCGAGCTGCTCGACGAGGTTACCCGGCGGCAGATGTACATCACCGGCGGCATCGGCACCACGTCGGTGCTGGAGGCATACACCTATCCTTACGATCTGCCCAACGACACCATGTATGCCGAAACCTGCGCGTCCATCGGCTTGTGCTTCTTTGCCCACCGCATGCTGATGATGCAGCCGGACGGCGAGCTGTCCGATGTGATCGAGCGGTGCATCTACAATATTCTGCCCGCAGCGATTGCACAGGACGGCCAGCATTATTTCTACGTCAATCCGCTGCAGGTCAACGAGGAGGCGTGCCGCCGCGATCCGCTCAAGACCCATGTAAAGCCTGTACGCCAGGCTTGGTACGAGTGCGCTTGCTGCCCGCCCAATCTGGCGCGTTTTTTCTCCAGCCTGCCCCGCTACACGGCAACAGTGCAGGAGGGACGACTGTGGCTGCACCTGTATGCGCAGGGCTGTACCTCTTTTAAGTTGGGCGGTGCGAACATCACCGTTGCTCAGCATACCGATTATCCCATGGAGGGGCGCGTGCGCATTACGGTCGCCACGGACAAGCCAACAGCGTTTGCGCTGATGCTGCGCATCCCCGGCTGGTGCCGCCGCTTCTGGATCGACGGACGTCCCGGCAGCAGCGGCATGCTCAGCCGGGGCTATCTGGCGATCGAGCGGAACTGGTCAGGCGAAACGGTGCTCACCCTGGAGATGGATATGACGCCGTACATGATGCAGGCGCATCCCCGCGTGCGTGAAGACAGCGGCAAGATTGTCCTTACCCGCGGCCCGGTGGTCTACTGCTGCGAGGAGGCGGACAACGGAGCGCTTGTGGAGGATCTGCGTGCGAGCGCATCGGCGCCCATTGAACAGACCTGGCAAAACGACGTACCCGGCTTCGGCGAATACGTGGGGCTGTCCGTTCCGGGAAAGGCGTCCTCAGCGGCTGCGCTGGCGGAGGAACGGCTGTATTTCCCTGTGGAGATGTCTGCACGCAATGTGACGGTGAAGGCCATACCCTACTGCCTGTGGGGCGAGCGCGTTCCGGGAGAAATGACTGTCTGGATCGGAAGATTGTAATGCCAGGATGTGTTTCTAAAGGGAAATCAAAGGAGGTTACTTCAGTTTTACCTCCTTCCGGCTTCGGACAGAAGATTTCGCAGCAACTCCACCTGCATCCGAAGCTTTGCGAGCTCATTGCGCTGTTTTGCTTCCTCGCTGGCTGGTTCCCTGCGTGGACGTCCCTGGGGACGCGGGATGTATCCGGCTGACAGCTTTCGTTCCCTGGCATGGCGTCGGTGCATTGCACCGCGCACTTCTTCTCGAGTCAGCCTCGGGCTTGCCCGATTTCCCGGTACGTTTCTCCTGTATTGGCATGTCCGTGAATGATGCTGATCAGATGCTCGACTTTCGTATACTTTCCTGCCATGCAAATGACCTCCTGCCGCAGTTTCTATTCTGCAACAGGAGGCCTATTATTCTCGTTGTTTGCTTATACTAATTCTTATTAAAATGGCTTAATCCGCGCATCATCTTTTCCGCCCTGACTTTGCCTCGTTTCGTTCAACGTACATCCAGTACGCCTCACTTCACTCGGCTTCATCAGAGCGAAAAATCTAATGCTCTCTGTTAAGCATTTTAATTGCGAATTAGTATTAACGGGATACAGTCCATGGCTGTCGGCAATGTCCGCAGGGCGTCCTTCCTTGCTTAATGGCTTTCCAGCGCCAGAAGCCGGCGCTTGCGCTCGATTCCGCCCGCATAGCCCGTCAGGCTGCCGTCCGCGCCCAGCACGCGATGGCAGGGCACGATCACGGAGATCGGATTGCGGCCCACCGCGCCGCCCACAGCCTGCGCGGACATGTGCGCCAAACCGCGCTGCCTGGCAAGCTGCGCGGCGATTGCGCCGTAGGTTGTCGTCTCCCCATAGGGAATGGCGCGCAGAATGTCCCAGACCTCGCGCTCAAACGCCGTGCCGATGAGGTGCAGCGGCGGCATGAAGTCCGGCTCGCGGCCGGAAAAATACTGATCCAGCCAGCGCCTGACCTCATCAAACAGGGGAATCTCCCGCTCCTCGTGCGCGCTGTCCAGCCGCCGGGCGAAGTGCTTCTGCCCCTCAAACCACAGGCCCGTCAGACCCGCATCGTCCGCCGCCAGGAGCATGCCGCCCAGGGGCGAGGCGTAACGGCCGGTGTACTGCAAGTCGCCGCCTCCCGTTAAATCCGCTCTGCCACGAGGTCGCCCATCTGCGTGCAGCCGACCCTCGTGCAGCCCTCGGACCAGATGTCCCCGGTGCGGTAGCCCTCGTCGAGCACCTGCGTGACCGCCGCCTCGATCGCCGCCGCCTCCGCTTCCAGGCCCAGGCTGTGGCGCAGCAGCAGCGCGCCGGAGAGGATGGTGCCCAGCGGGTTGGCGATGTCCCGTCCCGCGATGTCCGGCGCGGAGCCGTGAATCGGCTCGTACAGGCCGCGCGTGCCCGCGCCCAGGCTGGCGGAGGGCATCATGCCCAGGCTGCCCGCGATGGCTGCGCTCTCATCGGAGAGGATGTCGCCGAAGAGGTTGCCGGTGATCATCACGTCGAACTGGCTCGGACGCAGGATGAGCTGCATCGCCGCATTGTCGACGTACATATAGGTGACCTCGACCTCCGGGTATTCCTTCGCCAGCTTCGCGACGGTCTCGCGCCACAGGCGGGAGCACTCCAGCACGTTCGCCTTGTCCACGGAGCAGAGCTTTTTGCGGCGCTTCATGGCCATCTCAAAGCCGATGCGCGCCAGGCGCTCGACCTCCATCTCGCTGTACGCCATCTCGTCGGTCGCCGCCTTGCGGTCCTCGCTGCGCCAGCGCTTGCCGAAGTAGATGTCGCCGGTCAGCTCGCGCAGGATCATGATGTCGATCGGCTGGGCGATGATGTCCGGGCGCAGCGGGCACGCGCCCGCCAGCTGCGGATGGATCGTGCAGGGGCGCAGGTTCGCAAACACCTGCATGCCCTTGCGCAGGGCCAGCAGGCCCTTCTCCGGGCGGCGCGATGCTTCCACGCCGTCCCACTTCGGCCCGCCGACGCTGCCCATGAGCACCGCATCGGCGGCGTTGCATTTGGCCAGCGTCTCGTCCGTTAGCGGCACGCCGCAGGCGTCGATGGACGCGCCGCCGAGCGCGCACTCCTCAAAACGGAAGGTGTGGCAGTACTTTGCCGCCACCTTCTCAAGCACCTTGACCGCCTGCGCGACGATCTCCGGGCCGATGTAGTCGCCCGGCAGGGTCACGATATTCGCATGCATGGGATGATTCCTCCCTGTTGATCTGTTTGAACCCGTTTCAATCGTAGGCTGCTGCGCAGCCTGCTCTGAAACTGCGCTTTTTCTGACGGGATAGGATACGTTAGGGCTGCCGCCCTAAAACCTGCTTGGGGATTTCATCCCCCGGGGAACTCGCATAGTCGCGGCATTCTGCCGCTCCTTGCGATTCCCGACGTTCCGCCTGCCTTCTTCGCCCACAGGGCGCGGCAGGCTTCAGTCCCTTCTTCGCTTCGCGCGGTTTTAAGCCTGCACCTTCTTGCGGACGTAGTTCGCGATGCCGCCGCAGTTGACGATCTCCTGGATGAACGGCGGCAGCGGCGCGGCGGTAAACGTCTCGCCGGTGCTCAGATCGGCAATCACGCCGCTGTCCAGATCGGCCTCGACCTCATGCCCCTCGGCGATGGCCGCGGCGGCCGCCGGGCACTCGACGATCGGCAGGCCGATGTCGATGGAATTGCGGTAGAAGATGCGGGCGAAGCTGTCCGCGATGACCAACTGGATGCCGCTGGCCTTGATGGCGATGGGCGCGTGCTCGCGGGAGGAGCCGCAGCCAAAGTTGCGGCCCGCGACGATGATCTTGCTCGTCTCGCTCTTCGCCTTGAAATTGCTGTCGATGTCCTCCATGCAGTGGGAGGCCAGCTCCTTGTGATCGGTGGTGTTGAGATAGCGGGCCGGGATGATGACGTCGGTATCGACGTGATCGCCGTACTTGATGACCGTAGACTTGACTTTCATCTTACATGACCTCCTCAGGCGTGGCGACGCGGCCCATGATCGCGGAAGCGGCGGAAACCGCCGGGCTGGCCAGGATGACTTCGCTGCCGGTGTGGCCCATGCGGCCCACGAAGTTGCGGTTCGTGGTGGACACCGCGCGCTCGCCGTCGGCCAGCACGCCGCAGTGACCGCCCAGGCACGGGCCGCAGGTCGGCATGGTGAAGATCGCGCCCGCGTCGATGAAGATGTCCACGAGGCCCTCCTCCAGGCAGGTCTTCACGACCTGCTGCGTGCCGGGGATGACGATGCAGCGCACATACGGCGCCACCTTTTTGCCCTTCAGGATCTTCGCCGCCACGCGCATGTCGCTGATGCGGCCGTTGGTGCAGCTGCCGATGACGACCTGATCGATCGCCAGGTCGGTGCATTCGCGCGCGGGCTTCGTATTTTCCGGCAGGTGGGGCAGGGAGACGGTCATGTCGAGCTCATCCAGGTTGATCTCCACGACCTTCGCGTACTCCGCGTCCTCGTCCGCCTCAAACGCCGTCCACGGGCGGCTGACGCGCTGCGCAAGATACGCCTTGCAGACGTCGTCCACCGGGAAGATGCCGTTCTTTGCGCCGGCCTCAATCGCCATGTTCGCGATGGTCAGGCGGCCGTCCATGTCGATCTCCTTCACACCCTCGCCGGTGAACTCCAGCGACTGATACAGCGCGCCGTCCACGCCGATTTCGCCGATGAGGTGCAGAATCACGTCCTTGCCGGACACCCAGGGCTTCATCTTTCCATGAAGCACGACCTTGACTGCCTCCGGCACCTTGAACCAGCACTCGCCGGTCGCCATGCCCACGGCCATATCCGTGGAGCCCACGCCCGTGGAGAACGCGCCGACCGCGCCGTAGGTGCAGGTATGGCTGTCCGCGCCGATGATGACCTCGCCCGGGGCGACGATGCCCTGCTCCGGCAGCAGCGCGTGCTCGATGCCCACGCGGCCCACCTCGTAGTAGTGCACGATCTTCTGCGCTCTGGCGAAGTCTCGCATCTGCTTGGCCATCGTGGCGGACTTGATGTCCTTGTTGGGGACGAAGTGGTCCGGGATCAGCGCGATCTTCGCGGGGTCGAACACCTTCGTCGCGCCCATCTTGACAAACTCGTTGATGGCGACCGGTGCGGTGATGTCGTTGCCCAGCACCAGGTCGAGCCGGCACATCAGCAGCTCGCCGGCGCGGCAGCTTTCAACGCCCGCGGCGCGCGCGAGGATTTTCTGCGTCATGGTCATGCCCATCGTTTTGACCTCCTCATGATTCATTCCTCTTGGGAACAGACAGGGAACTTTGCAAACCTCCGTGCAGCGGCCGACGGTATCCGTCAGGCTGTCCGGAAGCGGGTGTGGGCACTGCCCACAAAAAAAGCCTCGCACACCTGCTTTTCGCAGGGGCGAGGCGTAAATTGCCACACGGTACCACCCTGATTCAACCCGACTGCGCACGCAGCAACAGACGGATCCTCATTTGCCTTAACGCGGCGGCGTACGTCCCGCGCTCATCACGCGGGCGGCTCCGGAGTGAGTTATCCCGCTTGCCTGCCGCCGGCTTGCACCAGATGCCGGCTCTCTTTGGGTCAGACAATGCGTCTTTTTTCCTTCATGGCCTTTACAAAAGCTATGCACGATTTGCATATTATTGTACCTGCCGGGTGACGCCTTGTCAAGCCGTAAATGCCGTTCATTTCACCGCAGGGACGGTTGAGTTTCACTCAATCGGGAAATCATAATAGACCTTCGGCGCGTCGGACGGCAGCGTATAGTGCCACCACTCCTCGCTGTAATCCTCAAAGCCCGCTTCCAGCATGGTTTCGCGAAGCATTCGGCGGTTTGCCTTTTGTGCGGGCGTGAGGTCCTCATAATCGTGCGAGGAGATTTTGGCAAACCAGTCAAACTCGCCGCCCATATCCAGCGGCGTGCCGTCCCGGTCTGTGAGCGTCAGATCGACCGTCATGCCGCAGGAATGGCCGGAATACACGGCGATATAGCCCCTGGGGAACAGCTCGGACTTCTCGAGCGTCGGATAGAACTCCGCCTTCATCTTCGTGTCGCTCAGGTCCTTTGCCCAGCGGACGAAGTGATCGACCGCGCGCTGGGGACGGTACGCGTCGTAGATGAGCAGATACAGGCCCTTCGCTTCAAACGCGTCCGCCGCGTTTTTGAGCGCCAGCGCCGCCTCCTCGCGCAGCACGCCGCGCGGGGCGAAGTAGCCGTCCACCGGGCAGCCGACGAAGTTGTGGCTGCCCGCGTAGCGGATATCCTCGTATGCGGTTGGGATGACATCCCTGATATAGACAAAGCCTTCGGGAAGCATGTGATTCCTCCATTTTGCGTGAAAAGCCAGTCAGGCACGTGAACCCGTTTCAATCGTAGGCTGCTGCGCAGCCTGCTCTGAAACTACATTCTTTCTTTGGATCAGGGGAACGCTGGGGCCGCAGGCCCCAGACCCCGCTTGGGGATTTCATCCCCAAACCCCTTCTTCGCTTCGCGCTTACAGCCGCTGCTTTGCGCTTAGAACAGGCCCACGATCCTGCCGTCGTCGGTGACGTCGATATTCTCGGCGGCCGGTACCTTCGGCAGGCCCGGCATGGTCATGATATCGCCGGTGAGCGCCACGATGAATCCCGCGCCTGCGGAGACCTTGAGATTGCGCACCGTGACGGTGAAGCCCTCCGGCGCGCCCAGCAGCTTCTGGTCGTCGGAGAAGGAATACTGCGTCTTGGCCATGCAGATCGGATACTCGCCGAAGCCCAGCTCGGTGAGCTGCTGCGCCTGCTTCTTCGCCGCCAGGGTGAGCGTCACGCCCGCGCCGCGATAGACGTTCTTCACGATGGCGTCAAGCTTCTGCTCGATGGTGGTGTTCAGCTCATAGGCATAGCGGAAGTGGTTTTCGCCCTCCTCGCACAGGCGCACGACCTCTCGGGCCAGCTCCTCGCCGCCTTCGCCGCCCTTGGCCCAGACCTCGGAGAGCGCGACGTTCACGCCCAGCTCGCGGCACTTCTCGCGCACCAGCGCCAGCTCCGCCTCGGTGTCCATCGGGAAGCGGTTGATCGCCACGACGCACGGGAGCTGATAGGTCTTCGTGATGTTCTCCACGTGGCGCAGGAGGTTGGGCAGGCCCTTCGCCAGCGCCTCAAGGTTCTCGCTGTTCAGGTCGGCCTTGGCCACGCCGCCGTGATGCTTGAGCGCGCGCACGGTCGCCACGACGACGACGGCTGCGGGCGTAAGGCCCGCCTTGCGGCACTTGATGTCCAGGAACTTCTCCGCGCCCAGGTCCGCGCCGAAGCCGGCCTCGGTCACGCAGTAGTCGCCCAGCTTGAGCGCCATGCGGGTGGCCATGATGGAGTTGCAGCCGTGGGCGATGTTGGCAAACGGGCCGCCGTGGATGAACGCCGGGGTGCCCTCCAGCGTCTGCACGAGGTTTGGCTTGAGCGCGTCCTTGAGCAGCGCGGCCATGGCGCCTGCAGCCTTCAGGTCGCCCGCGGTCACGGGCTTGTCGTCGTAGGTGTAGCCCACGATGATCTTGGAGAGGCGCTCCTTGAGGTCGCGGATGGAGGAGGACAGGCAGAACACGGCCATGACCTCGCTGGCGACGGTGATGTCAAAGCCGTCCTCGCGCGGCACGCCCTGCATCCTGCCGCCCAGGCCGTCGATGATATTGCGCAGCTGGCGGTCGTTCATGTCCACGCAGCGCTTCCAGGTGATCTTCTTGACGTCGATGCCCAGCTTGTTGCCCTGCTGGATGTGGTTGTCCAGCATCGCGGCCAGCAGGTTGTTCGCCGCGCCGATGGCGTGGAAGTCGCCGGTGAAGTGCAGGTTGATGTCCTCCATCGGCACGACCTGCGCGTAGCCGCCGCCGGCCGCGCCGCCCTTCACGCCGAACACCGGACCCAGGCTCGGCTCGCGCAGCGCGAGAATCGCGTTCTTGCCGATGCGGCGCATGCCGTCGGCCAGGCCCACGCTCGTGGTGGTCTTGCCCTCGCCCGCCGGGGTCGGGGAAATCGCCGTGACCAGCACCAGCTTGCCGTCGGGCGCGTTGTTTTCATTCAGAAGGTTGTAATCAACCTTCGCCTTGTGGTTGCCGTAGAGCTCCAGGTACTTTTCGCTGACGCCCGCGGTCTTCGCGATCTCGCGGATGTCCTTCATTTCACACGCCTGCGCGATTTCGATATCGGACAAATAAGCCATGACAGAATCCTCCTTGTGTCGTTTCCGGCAGCGTCTTTTCATATAAAAAGGCGCACCGAACAATTCAGTGCGCCCAGACGGTCGGCTCAAGCGCTCGCGCGCCGCGGCACTTCCTGTGGGTCGTCCCACTTCCGTCAGTCATGCCGCTTTCCGAGAGGGCGAATTCTCCCTGATCGGATCAGGAAAATCATACCATGCCCGACCGCTCCCGTCAAGCAAATTTTCCCGTCCGGGGTTCTGTTTGGCGGGAAAAACACATATTTATCCGTTCGCCATTGCAATTCTTTCGTTTCTATGGTAATATGGGGCAAATACACCTCTGAAATGATGAATATGGACTGTTGTCCTGCACTTTCGGAGGAATTGCTGAGGAGGCTTGTTTCTATGAATCGCGTCTACAATTTCGCGCCCGGCCCGTCCATGCTCGCGACTGAAGTGCTCGAAAAGGTACAGAAGGACCTGCTCTGTTACGGCAGTACGGGCATGTCCGTCATGGAGATGAGTCACCGATCTAAAATGTACCTGGAGATCTTCGAGAAGACCGTCGCGGACTTTAAGGACGTGATGGGCGTGCCGGAGGGCTACAAGGTCATGTTCCTGCAGGGCGGCGCGACCGCCATGTTCTCCGCCGTCGCGCTGAACCTGATGCAGGGCGGCAAGGCCGACTACATCGATTCCGGCAACTTCGCGCACAACGCGCTGGTGGAGGCCCAGAAGTACGGCGAGGTCAACGTCGCCGGCTCCTCCCGCGAGGACAACTACACCTACATTCCGGCCTACACCCTCTCCCCGGACGCCAGGTACGTCCACATCACCACCAACAACACCATCTACGGCACGCGCTATGACCATGTGCCGGACACCGGCGACATCCCGCTGGTGGCGGACATGTCCTCCAACATCCTCTCCGAGGTCTACGACGTCTCGAAGTTCGGCGTGATCTACGCCGGCGCGCAGAAGAACGTCGCCCCGGCCGGCGTGGTCATCCTCGTCGTGCGCGAGGATCTGCTGGGCCATGAGCTGCCCATCACCCCGAAGGTCATGAGCTTCAAGAAGATGGCCGACGCGGACAGCATGCTCAACACCCCGAACTGCTTCGGCATCTATGTGGCGGGCCTGACGTTTGAATGGCTCAAGAAGCAGGGCGGTGTCGCGGCCATCGAGAAGGTCAACATCGAGAAGGCGAACCTGCTCTACGACTTCCTGGACAACTCGAAGCTCTTCAAGGGCACCGCGCAGGAGAAGTACCGCAGCCGCATGAACGTCACCTTCGTCACTGGCGACGCCGACAAGGACGCGGCGTTTGTCAAGGAGGCGACGGCCAGGGGCCTGGTGAACCTCAAGGGCCACCGCATCGTCGGCGGCATGCGCGCGAGCATCTACAACGCCATGCCGATCGAGGGCGTGGTGAAGCTGGTCGAGTTCATGAAGGAATTCGAGATGAAGAACGCCTGAAAGCGCTCTGCTCCTCGCCGTCTTTCTCGCCCATTCAGGATTCAGTCAGGAAAAACGGAGCGTGGATGCTGTGGATCAAAACCGTTGGCTGTCGCTGCTTGCGCTGGGCATGCTCTTCGCGCTCGTCCTTCCGTTGGCGATGTACGCCGACAGCCTGAACGCGCGTCAGACCACGGAGCCGGCGGTCGTCCTGCCGCCCTTTGAGGACATCGAGGCGCTGTGGGCGATCGAGGACGCGCGCACCGAAAGCGCCGCGCCGCTGGTCACCTGCCTGGAAAACAACGGCTCGCCGCTTGGATACGACGCGCAGCGCAATACCTTCTACTGCACGCTGGGCCTGGAGGCCGAAAGCGATTGGCCGGAGATCGTGCTGACCGCGCCCGAAGCCTCCGGCGTCACGATTTGCTTTCTGGACGACTATACCTATGACTGGCGCGACGAGGCCGTGGCAGAGGGATATCCGTACGAGCTGATCGCCTATACGGACACCGAGTACGCCTACTTCGACCTGGTCTTCACCGGTCTGCCCATCGTATCCATCTTTTCCGGGCAGGAGATCGGCACGGAATACGTTCCCGCGGTGGCCAGCGTGAGCAGCGCGGAGAACGAGGCGGTGCGCGCTCTGATCAAGGCGCACACCCGGGGCTCCGCCTTCCACGCGGATGACCAAAAGGTGTCCTACCGGCTGGAGTTCCATCGCATCAACCAGCAGGGCAAGGACAAGAAGAACGCCATCAGCCTTCTGGGCATGCAGGCCGATACGGACTGGCTGCTGATCAGCAACGCTGACGAGGACACCCAGCTTCGCAATCACCTCGCCTGGGACATGTGGCGGCAATGGAATCCGGACGGCGACGCTTTTTCCCTTCTGGAGAGCCGGATGGTCGAGGTGTTCGTCAACAACGAATACAGGGGCCTGTATCAGCTGATGCAGCGCGTCGATACGGATGCCCAGATCGTCAGGATGGGCGGAAACCCCGATACGGACTGCGCGTTCCGCATCCTCTCGCCGGCGAATGTCAAGGAGCGCCTCGTCAAGAGCTTCAAGGATACCGCCGACGTGCATTTTGAGGTGCGAAAGCCGCCGCTGCGCTTCACGGAGGAAAGCTCGTTTGCCATCCTCGACGACTATATCGCGCTGGCGGACGTCAAGCAGGGGCTCCTTGAGGACGACGCCTTCCTGCGCGAGCTCGCCATCCACATGGATGTGGAGGATCTGCTGAGCTATTATCTGTTCTCACAGGCCATCAGCCTGCAGGAAGACAACGTCTACAACAACCTGTATGTCTGGGCGATCGCCGACGGCGGGAACTATCGGTATTGGTACGCGCCGTGGGATATGGATCGGTCTTTCGTCCTCTGCCATGCCCAGTTTGATCAGCCGCTGCTGGAGGGCGAGGATCGCATTTGCACCGACCTGCGCATCCCTTACCGCCTTCTGGAGCTTGATGGCCTGGACAGCCGCCGGATGCTGTGGTCGCTCTGGATTGAAAAGCGCAACACCATTCTTTCCGACGACGCGCTGTATCAATGGTTCCACGACGCCGAGGATCTGGTGAACCTTTCCGGCGCTTTCCGGCGCAATGCCGAAAGGTGGAACGGAACCGCGGAGGATCTGGATATCACCGACCTGTACAATTATACGCTCAAGCATCTGGGGACGCTGGATCAGTTCCTGCGCGAATGCTGGCCCTACGGCGAATACACGCCCGAGGGCAAACCCACGATCACGATCCGATGACAAAACAATTCTCATATTACGCTGAAAGAAGGTTTCTTCCATGGAATACAAGATCAAGACGCTCAACGCGATTTCCTCCGCGATCTACACGCAGCTCGACGAGCGCTACAAGGTCGCCGACGACGTGACCAACCCGCAGGCCGTGCTGGTGCGCTCCGCCTCCATGCACGAAACCCCGATCGAGGACAGCGTGCTGTGCATCGCCCGCGCCGGCGCGGGCTACAACAACATCCCGGTGGACGCGTGCAGCGAGAAGGGCATCTGCGTGTTCAACACGCCGGGCGCGAACGCCAACGCCGTCGCCGAGATGGTGCTGGCCGGCATGCTGCTCTCCTGCCGCAACATCGTGGGCGGCATCGAGTGGGCGCGCACGCTCAAGGGCCAGGGCGCCGCGGTGGAGAAGGCCGTGGAGAAGGGCAAGAAGGCCTTCGTCGGCCCGGAGCTGCGCGGCAAGACGCTGGGCGTGGTGGGCCTGGGCGCCATCGGCGTGCTGGTGGCCAACGCCGCCGTGCATCTGGGCATGAACGTCATCGGCTATGACCCGATGATCTCCGTCGAGCACGCGTGGAAGCTGTCCCGGCAGGTCAAGCGGGAAAACTCGCTGGACGCGCTGTTCTCCGAGTGCGACTTCATCACCCTGCACGTGCCGCTCAACGAAAAGACCCGCGGCATGGTCGGCACCCGCAGCCTGTCCATCTGCCGCAAGGGCGTGCGCATCATGAACTTTGCGCGCGGCGGCCTGGTGGACGAGGCTGCGCTCATCGACGCGCTGGGCGACGGCCGCGTCGGCTGCTATGTGACCGATTTCCCGAGCGACGCGCTGCTTGATCTGGACGGCGTGATCGCCATTCCGCACCTGGGCGCCTCCACCCCGGAGAGCGAGGAGAACTGCGCCGTGATGGCCGCCGCGCAGACCCGCGACTTCCTGGAGTCCGGCATCATCCGCAACAGCGTGAACCTGCCGGCCATCGACGTCGCGCCGGTTTCCAAGCCCCGCCTTTTGTGCATCCATGAGAACGTCCCGAACGTGCTGGGCTCCATCACCTCCGCCGTCGCGGGCTTCGGTCTGAACATCTCCGACCTGGTGAACCGCTCCCGCGGCGCGATGGCCGTGTCCGTCGTGGACATGGACGAGATTCCGGCCCGCGCGCAGGACGCGCTGTGCGAGAAGGTGCGCACGATCCCGGGCATGAAGCGCGTCCGTCTGCTGGGCGTGTAAGCGGGCTGTGCCCGCACCCGCTTCCGAACCGCCAAATCACATCAAGTCGCTTCGTGCTCGCTGCAAGCTGTTTTGCAGTTTCCCAAGCCCAGAAAGGGGAATACGATGAATCCGCCGTACCGCTTTGAGACCATGCAGCTCCATGTCGGCCAGGAGCAGGCCGATCCCGCCACCGGCGCGCGCGCCGTGCCGATCTACCAGACGACCTCCTACGTCTTTGACAACGCCGCGCACGCGACCGCGCTGTTCGATCTCTCGCAGCAGGGCAACATCTACGGCCGCATGAACAACCCGACGCAGGACGTGCTGGAAAAGCGCATCGCGGCGCTGGAGGGCGGCACGGCGGCCCTGGCGACGGCCAGCGGCGCGGCGGCGATCGCCTACGCGCTGCAGGCGCTGTGCAGGCAGGGCGACCACATCGTCGCGCAGACGACGATCTACGGCGGCACCTACAACTTCCTGGCGCACACGTTTGAGGAGAGCGGCGTGACGACCACGTTCGTCAATGCCCGCCATCTTGACGAGGTCGAAGCGGCTATCCGGGAGAACACCAAATGCGTGTACCTGGAGACGCTGGGCAACCCGAACAGCGACATCCCGGACATCGACGCGATCGCGGAGATCGCGCACCGCCACGGCCTGCCGCTGGTGATCGACAACACGTTCGGCACGCCGTACCTCATCCGCCCGATTGAGCACGGCGCGGACATCGTCGTGCACTCGGCCACCAAGTTCATCGGCGGCCACGGCACGTCGCTGGGCGGCATCATCGTCGATTCCGGCAAATACGACTGGAAGGCAAGCGGGAAATTCCCGCAGATCTGCGAGCCGAACCCGAGCTACCACGGCGTGTCGTTCACCGAAGCGTTCGGCGGCGCGGCGTTCGTATCGTACATCCGTTGCGTGCTGCTGCGCGACACGGGCGCGTGCATCTCGCCGTTCAACTGCTTCCTGCTGCTCATGGGCGTGGAGACGCTGTCCCTGCGCCTGGAGCGCCACGCGTACAACACGAAGCGCGTCGTCGAATTCCTGAACCGGCATCCGAAGGTTGCGAAGGTCAACCACCCGAGCCTGCCGGAGCATCCGGATCACGCGCTGTACGAACGCTATTTCCCGAACGGCGGCGCGTCGATCTTCACCATCGAGCTCGCGGGCGGGCGCGAAGCGGCGCAGAAATTCTGCGACAGCCTCAAGATCTTCTCCCTGCTGGCCAACGTCGCGGACGTCAAGAGCCTGGTGATCCACCCGGCGACGACCACGCACGGCCAGCTCACCGACGAGGAGCTGGCGCAGCAGAACATCACGCCCAGCACCATCCGCCTATCCATCGGCACGGAGCACATCGACGACATTCTTAAAGACCTCGATCAGGCGCTCGGCGCGCTGTAAAATCAATCCCCCTCCGCTGTGGAAGAAAACGCCACAGCGGAGGGCTTTTGTTATGTAAAGCCTACCGCAACGCATCGGCCTCGGGCGCAAAGTATCGGGATTTACTGCACTTTGGAGGGCTTGCCGCCGGCAGCATGCCGGTTTTGTATGTCCGCTTTTTCTTGAAAAAGAATCAAAAATATGTATAATTATCGTATATGGACATATAATGTAGGGAGTCTGTCCATGCGAAGAATCGCCTTCACAGAAAGCAGCTCCCCACCTGGGAGAGAAAACGCAAAGGAAAAGAGGGAGAGAGATGACCATTCAGGAGTGCTACCGGCAGCTGGGCGGTGATTTCGCTCAGGCGCAAAAGCGGCTGCCGAGCGAGAAGCTGATCAGCAGACTCATTGTGAAGTTCCCGGACGACAGCAGCTTTTCATCGCTGTGCATCGCCATGGAGGAGGGCGACTGCGGCAAGGCGTTTCGCGCGGCGCATACGCTCAAGGGCGTCAGCGGCAGCCTCAGCCTGGACAGGCTGTTTTCTTCCGCGTCCCAGCTGACAGAGCTGCTCCGGCCCGAGGCGGAGGGGATTCCGGCAAGCGCACATGCGCTTTTTGAAGAGGTGCAGCAGGACTATCGCCTGGCCGTCCGGGTCATCCGCAGCTATTCGGCGTCCTGCGGTTCCTGAAGGCGGGCCGTGCCCGCTGCACGATTCTTGACGCAATTCCCTATTGCATAAAAGGCAACACATAAGGAGAGCGCAGATGAAGATGAAAATGAGGAAACGCGCAAGCCTGCTGCTTGTTCTGGTCATGGCGGCTGTCCTGCTCGCCGGCTGCGCGGGCCGGAAGGACAAGGCCGGGCAGGATGAAAAGGATGGCAGGATCGCGATCAGCATGTACATGTGGGACAGATCCATGTTCAAGCAGTTCACGCCCTGGCTGGAGCAGAAGTTCCCCGAGATCGATTTTACCTTTGTTCAGAGCTACAACTCGATGGAATACTACAAGGATCTGCTGGGCCGCGGAGAGCCCATACCGGATATCATCACCTGCCGCCGGTTCTCCCTGAACGACGCCGCCCCGCTGGCCGAGCATCTGATGGATCTGAGCAAGTCCGAGGTGGCGGGCACGTTCTACAGCAGCTATCTGGAGAGCAACCGTGAAAGCTGCGGCGCGATCCGCTGGCTGCCCATGTGCGCCGAGGTGGACTCCATCATGGCCAACAAGGCGCTGTTTGATCGGTATGGCATTCCCCTGCCTACCAATTACGCCGAGTTTGTGGCCGCCATCGACGCCTTTGAGGCGCTGGGCATCAAGGACTTTCAGACCGACTGGATATACGACTATACCTGCCTGGAGACCATGCAGGGCTGCGCTATTCCGGAGCTGATGAGCCTGGAGGGAACCCGGTGGCGCATGGCGTATGAATGCGAGACGGCGGATTGTCAGGTGGGGATGGACGATCAGGTCTGGCCGAAGGTATTTGCCAAGTACGAGCAGTTCCTCAGGGATGTCCGCTTCCAGCCCGGCGACGAGGAGCTGGACTTCAACCCCGTGACCCAACCCTATCTGAGCGGACAGACCGCGATGATCCGCGCCACTGCGGCGATGGCGGAGAGCATCACGGCGGAGTACGGCGTGCACAGCGTCATTCTCCCCTATTTCGGCGAAACCGCGCAGGACAATTGGGTGCTCACCTACCCCATGTGCCAGCTGGCCGTTTCAAAGCGCGTGGAGGAGGACGAGGCCAAGAAGGCCGCCGTTATGGAGGTTCTGCTGGCCATTTTCAGCGATGATGGCCAGCGGGCCGTTGCGGCCGGGGCTTCCGTGCTGTCCTATAACAAAGAGGTCAGCATCACCCCCGCCCCTTCCCTGGCGTATGTGCTGGACTGCATCGACAGCAACCACCTGTATATGCGCCTGGCCTCCACGGAGATGTTCGCCGTTTCCCAGAGCGTCGCGCACCGGATGATGACGGGCGAGTACGGCCCCGAGGGCGCCTTTGACGATTTTGATGCGCAGCTCACGCACTACGTCAATCCGGAGGCCGAGGAGGTTCTGTTTACCCAGAGGAAGGCCTATTCCAATGATTTCGGCGTCCACGGCAGCGCCGCCGGCTCCTCCCTGATGAATACGCTGCGCAGGGCCAACGACGATCAGATCGCCATCAGCTACGCGAGCGTAGCCAGCTCGCCCATCTTTGTCGGGGATTACACCATGCAGCAGATCAAGTGGATCATGACCTACAAGAACGACGCCTATCGCGGCAAGTATACCGGCGCGGAGATCCGGCGGATCATGGACTGGCTGGTGAACGTGAAGGAGGATGGCTCCAACCCCGTCCGGCACCGCAACCAGCTGCCGATCACCAGCGGCATGGAATATACCGTCGCCGAGACGGAGCGCGGCAAGTTTGCCCTCGGGGAGATCACCGTGGACGGGAAGCCCCTCGACGATGAGGCCGTCTACACCGTGCTGCTGATCGGCGCGGATACCTATCTGGAGCATCCCGACTTCTGCAACTGCCCCATGCCGGCGGACCTGAAGGCCAAGCGCGAGGATCAGTATGTGGATCATTACTCGAACTACGAGTGCATCAGGGAGGCCCTGGCAAAGACCAAGCAGCTGCTGGAGCCCACGCAGTATGTGACCATTCTCCAGGGGCAATGAGCACCGAAAGGAAGATAACGCTGTGAAGAAGCGCATGCTGTCCCTCCTTGCTGCCCTTGTGCTGGCCGGCGTTTTGATCGGGGAAGGCCTGAGCTACTATTCTGACTTCGTCGCCCGGACGATCTGCGAGGAGAGCGTCGATCACCTCGTCGAGATCTTCCACCAGGCGAATCAGACCCTGTACAATCTGGTTTCCGTCAACTGGAGCCGCATGCGGATGTGGGCGCCCTATCTGGAAACCGCCGGGAGCGAAGAGGATATCGTGGCCTATGTGAACCAGGCCCGGGAGGAGAGCCATTTCACCGATTTCTATTTCATCTCCCGCAACGGCGATTACCTCACGCTGGAGGGGAAGCGGGGCTATCTGGACCTGCGGGAGAAGCTATCGGATCTGATTCTCGAGAGGCGCCCGGTGGTCGCCAATTCCGTTGTTCCGGACAAGCCGGAGATCATGGTGTTTGCCACGCCCGCCGCGCCGAACCGCTACCGGGACTTTGACTATGAGGCCATTGCCATCACCTTCAACAACTCCGACATGGTGGAGGCACTCAAAATCTCCGCCTTCGACGGGCAGGCCGGCACCTTTGCGGCGTTGCCCGACGGCCGGGTCGTGGTGGACAACGGCGGCGAGGGCCGCAAGAATGTCCGCAATGTCTTTGCCCTGCTGGAAAAATCCAAACGGCTGACCGACGGGGAGATCGCTGCCGTGCAGCAGGACTTTCTTCGGGGGCAGTCCGGCGAGATCCTGTTTGACATCGGCGGCAGAAACCACTATATGGTGTACGAGCCTGCGAATTTCCAGGACTGGATGGTTCTGGGCATCGTGCCCGCCGACGTGGTCAACGCCAGCATGAACAAGCTCCAGTCCACGACCATGATCGTGGTGTCGGCCGTCGCCATTGTCCTGGTCATCACGCTTTTGCAGCTCGTGATTCTGCTGAACCGGCAGAAGCTCAAGCACATGGATCATGAGCTGCTCGTGCGCGACGAGCTGTTTTCCAGGCTCTCGGTCAACGTGGACGATGTGTTTCTGATGCTGGACGCCCAGCGTCTTCGGGTGGATTATGTCAGCCCCAACATCGAAAAGCTGCTGGGCATTCCGGAGGCGCAGGTGTACGAGGACGTCCATGTGATCGAGCGGCCTGTCAAGGAGGGCGAAGCCGTCCATATCCTGAGCTGGCTGACGGGCCTGCTCCCCGGCGAGCAGAGGGAATGGGACAGCGAATACATCCATCAGACAAGCGGCGAGGCGCTCTGGTTTCATGTGGTCGCGTTCTGCAGCGATATTCAGGGCGAAAGGAAGTTCATTCTGGATCTGTCCGACCGCACCGGCGACAGGAAGATTCATCAGGAGCTGGAGGATGCCGTTCGCGCCGCCGAAAACGCGAGCCGCGCGAAGACCACCTTCCTCAACAGCATCTCTCACGACATCCGCACGCCCATGAACGCCATCTTCGGCTTTACCAACATCGCGCTGAAGCAGGAGCCCAAGCCGGAGGTCAGAAGCTGCCTGAACAAGATCAGAAACAGCTCCGAGCATCTGCTGACCCTGATCAACGACGTGCTGGATATCAGCCGCATCGAAAGCGGTAAGACCGAATTCGCGCCCCTTCCCATGGACATCACGTCGGTGACCGATACGGTGCTGAGCATCATGCACGGCTTCCTGGCCGATCGGAATCTCGCCTTCCATACCAGCCTGCCGAGGCCGGAAACGCCCTATGTGCTCGCCGATTCCATCCGCATCCGCGAGGTGCTGGTGAACATCCTGAGCAACGCGGTCAAGTTTACGGAGGACGGCGGCAGCATCACCTTTGAGGCGAGCTATCATCCCTGCGCGGACGGCCGGCACATCGTGGTGCGCTATCGCGTGACCGATACCGGCGTGGGCATGAGCGAGGAATTCGTCAAGCACATCTTCGACGAGTTTGCCCAGGAGGAAAACGGCGCGCGGACGCACTACAAGGGCACCGGCCTGGGCATGGCCATCACCAGGCGCTACGTCGATCTGATGGGCGGCGCCATCCGTGTGGAGAGCGAAAAGGGCCGGGGCTCCACCTTCACCGTGGAGCTGCCCATGGAGCTGACCGATCCGGTCAGGGCGCAGACGCAGGAGCAGCCTGCCGCCGAAACGCAGATGGCGGGCGTGAAGATTCTGCTGGCGGAGGACAATGATCTGAACGCGGAGATCGCCATGGTGCAGCTGGAGGAGCTGGGCATTCAGGTCACCCGGGCCGCCGACGGCAGAGAGGCGGTCAACACCTTCGCAGAGCATCCGCCGGACACCTTCGACATGATCATTATGGACATCATGATGCCGGAAATGAACGGCTATGAAGCCACGAAGGCCATCCGCGGCATGACGTTCCGCCCGGACGCCGCCAGGATCCCCATCATCGCCATGACCGCCAATGCCTTCGCCGAGGATGTGCAGGCCTCCTTTGACGCAGGCATGAACGGACATCTGTCCAAGCCCATCGTCATGGAAGAAATCGTACAGGCCATTGCGCGGAATCTGAACAGATGACCGTGAATGGATTTTTCGGCCAAAGCCGCTTGACAGATCGTCAGCAGATCGATACAATGATAATGTCTTCGAGCCCTCCTGCCTAAGGCCATTGGCTATGGCATCAGGGCCGCGCCGGGAAACCGGCCAAGGGTTGCAAGGGAAACGGTGCAGCCTTCCTGTTTGAAAAGGAGACGGAATACGCATGTACAGGGCGCAGGCTGTCCCTGTTTGCTGTGGTCCGCATCCTTTTGGGATTGCGGACTTTTGTTTTTTCAGATCAGATTTGCCCCGTTTTGGCAATAGAAAACGGCCGAGGTGCCACTCAGCCGTTTCCTATAGATATGGGGGGAAGCCGCTGTCAGCCTCCTTTGCGCACCATATCGGGAATATGATAGCGGCTTTCTCCCGAAAAATCAATATGTAAAGGAGAAAACCCGATGAAGATCCAAAAGCTTGCCGCGCTTGTCCTGGCGCTCGTGCTGAGCGCAGTCGTGCCCATGTGCGCCCATGCCGAACCGACCGAGCTGATCGTGTTCGCCGCTGCGTCCATGACCGAAACCCTGACCGAGATCGCCGAGCTGTACAAGAGCGTCGCGCCGGACGTGGAGATCGTCTACAACTTCGACTCCTCCGGTACGCTCAAGACCCAGATTGAGGAGGGCGCGGACTGCGACCTGTTCATCTCCGCCGCCCCCAAGCAGATGAACGCGCTGGACATCGCCTCCGAGGCCAACACGGCGGGGCTTGACTTTGTCCTGCAGGGCACCCGCATCAATCTGCTGGAGAACAAGGTCGCCCTCGCCATTCCGGAGGGCAACCCGAAGAACGTGACCTCCTACGATCAGCTGATCGAGGGCCTGAAGGCCGGCAGCCTCATGCTGGCGATGGGCAACTCCGACGTGCCGGTCGGCCAGTACACCCAGAAGATTCTGGCGTACTACGGCGTGAGCGAGGAAGAGCTGGCCGCCGCCGGCGTGATCACCTACGGCTCCAACGTCAAGGAGGTCACCACGCAGGTCTCCGAGGCGACGGTGGACTGCGGCATCATCTACGGCACCGACGCGTATTCTGCGGGCCTGACCGTCGTGGACACCGCCACCGCCGAGATGTGCGGCCAGGTCATCTATCCGGCCGCCGTGCTCAAGATCACGAAGAACGAGGAGGCCGCCAAGGCGTTCCTTGACTACCTGACCGGCGAAGAGGCCAGCGCCGTGTTTGAAAGCGTCGGCTTCAGCCCGCTTTCCAAGTAAGTAAGCAACATCCTTTCTTTCGGGAAGGCGGCGGTTTGCCGCCTGCCCCTTGCTATGAAGTGGCAGCGGGCGCGACCCGCTGAGGGTGAGCATATGGACTGGTTTCCTCTGATCAACTCGCTGCGCATCGCGGGAATCAGCACGGTCATCATCTTTTTTCTGGGCATCTTTGCCGCCTACTACATCGCCAAAGCCCCGCGCCTTGTGAAGGGCATCCTCGACGTGGTGCTGACCCTGCCGCTGGTGCTGCCGCCGACGGTCGTGGGCTATCTGCTTTTGCGCGTGCTCGGCCCCAAGCGCATCATCGGCGCGTGGGTGCTGGAAACCTTCGGCGTGAAGCTGACCATGACCTGGTGGTCGGCCATCTTCGCCACGACGGTTGTCATCTTCCCGCTCATGTACCGCACGGCGCGCGGGGCGTTTGAATCCTTTGACGAGACGCTGGCCTATGCCGGGCAGACGCTGGGCCTCTCGGGCACCTACATTTTCTGGCGCATCCGCATGCCGTACTGCCGTCAGGGCATTCTGGCCGGCACCGTGCTGGCGTTCGCGCGGGCGCTGGGCGAATACGGCGCGACCAGCATGATCGCCGGGTACACGCCGGGGCGCACGGCGACGATCTCCACGACCGTCTATCAGCTCTGGCGAACCAACAACGACGCGCTCGCCTTCCGGTGGGTCATGATCAACATGGCCATCTCCGCCGTGGTGCTGCTGGCGGTCAACATGCTGGAAAAGAAGCAGCGCGCGGGAAGGAGGGCTGGATAAATGGCCCTCTGTGTGGATATCGAAAAAACGCTTGGCAGCTTTCACCTCAGGGTGAAGTTTGAAGCTGAAAATCACGTGCTCGCCCTGCTGGGCGCCTCCGGCTGCGGCAAGAGCATGACGCTCAAGTGCATCGCGGGCATCGAGACGCCGGACAGAGGCCGCATCGTGCTCGACGGCACGACGCTCTTTGACAGCGAGGCGCGCGTGAACCTCGCGCCGCAAAAGCGCAGGGTGGGCTACCTCTTTCAGCAGTACGCGCTGTTTCCGAACATGACGGTCGCGCAGAACATCGCCTGCGGCGTGCGGGAGAAGAAGGAGACCCGCGCGCGCGTGGCTGAGATGATCGAGGCGATGCACCTTCAGGGCTTGGAGCACAAGAAGCCGCATCAGCTCTCCGGCGGCCAGCAGCAGCGCGCGGCGCTCGCGCGCATTCTGGTCAATCAGCCCGAGGTGCTGCTGCTGGATGAGCCGTTCTCGGCGATGGACAGCCATCTGCGCTTTCAGCTGGAAAATGAGGTGCGCAGCGCCATCCGCCGCTTCGGCAAGACCGTGCTGCTCGTCTCGCACAACCGCGACGAGGTCTTCAGGCTCTCGGACGCCATCGCCATCATGAACGGCGGCGTCCTCGAGACGATCGGCGAAAAGAAGGCCGTCTTTGCCGATCCGAAGACGGTCAGCGGCGCAATCCTCACCGGCTGCAAGAACGTCGCGCGGCTTGAGAAGCGCGGCGAGCGCCTGGCGCACATCCCCGACTGGGGCGTGACGCTGGAGACAAACCGGGACATCGGCGAGGTCACGCACATCGGCGTGCGCATGCACGACGTGCTGGCGGGCGATCAGGGCCGGAACGCGCTGCGCTGCGAGGTCGTCGAGGAGATTGAGAACCCGTTTTCCTATACCGTCATGCTCCGGCCGCAGGGCGCGCCGCAGGCCAAGCCCATCGGCTGGGAGCTGGATAAAAACGCATGGAGCAGGCGCAGAGCGGACACTGTGACGGTCTGCCTGCCGCCAGAAAATATCCTTTTGCTCAGGGAGTGAAGATGATGAGAGAAACCATGGAATTTGCCGACGCGCGCGACCTGCTGCTGGGGCGCGTTGCGCCGCTCGGCGCGGAGCGCGTCGCGCTTCATGACTGCGCGGGGCGCGTGCTGGCGGACGATCTGATCGCGGCGGAAAACATCCCGCCGTTTGACCGCTCGCCCTACGACGGCTACGCCTTCCGGGCGCAGGACACGCAGGGCACGTCCGGGGAACAGCCGGTGACGCTCGCCATTCTCGAGGAGATCCCCGCGGGCGCGACGCCGACGAGGGAGATCGTCCCGGGGACGGCGGCGAAGATTCTCACCGGCGCGCCGATCCCGCCGGGCGCGGACTGCGTGTGCATGTACGAGAAGACGGCGTTCACGAAGGAAACCGTCACGCTCTTTGCACCCATGCGGCCGGGTGAGAACGTGGTGCGCGCGGGCGAGGACGTCAAAAAGGGCGCGGTGCTCGCGCGCCGGGGCGACGTGATCGACACGGGCATCGCGGGCACGCTCTGCGCGCAGGGCGAGGCGCAGCCGCGGGTCTATCGCCGCGTGCGCGTGGGCATCATCTCCACGGGCAACGAGGTCGTGGAGGCCGAAACGGCGCCCCCGCCGGGCAAGATCCGCAATTCCAACCGCCATGCGCTTGCCGCCGCGCTTCAAAAGGAGGGCATGGAGCCGGTGTACCTGGGCCTCGCGGGCGACGATACACAGAATATCGCGCGCCTGATTGAAAAGGGGCTGGCCTCCTGCGACGCCGTGCTGCTGACCGGCGGCGTGTCCGTGGGCGATTACGACCTGACCCCGGCGGCGATGGAGAGCGCGGGCATCGAGCTGCTCGTGCGCGGCGTGAACCTCAAGCCGGGCATGGCCTGCGCCTACGGCGTGAGGGACGGCAAGCCGGTGTGCGGCCTGTCCGGCAATCCGGCGAGCGCGCTGACCAACTTTTACTGCATCGCGCTGCCTGTGCTTAGGAAGCTGGCCGGCCACAGCGCGCCCATCCCGCCCGAGATCACGGTGAGGCTTCACAACGGCTTTAGAAAGAAGAGCCCCGGCACGCGCGTGCTGCGCGGCAGGCTCGACCTCTCCGACGGAACGGCGATGATGATGCTGCCCGAGGATCAGGGCAATGTGGTGCTCTCCAGCACCATCGGCTGCAACGTGATGGCGATCGTGCCCGCAGGAAGCGGCGCGCTCCCCGAAGGAACTGTGCTGAAAGGATTTGTGCTATGAAAAAGATTCCGGTCGAGCAGGCCGTCGGCATGACGCTCTGCCACGATATCACCAGGATGGTGGACGGCTTCAAGGGCGCGGCGTTCAAGCGCGGCCATGTGATCCGCGAGGAGGACATCGAGGAGCTGCTCAATATCGGCAAGAGGACCGTGTTCGTCTGGGAGGAAAACGCGGGCGAAATCCACGAGGAGGACTGCGCGCTGCGCATGGCCGCGATGGCCCCCGTACAGGGCGCGCATTACACCGCGCCCTCCGAGGGCAAGGTGCTGCTCATGGCGGATACGCGCGGCATGCTGCGCGTGGACACCGAGCTGCTGCGGGCAATCAATTCCATCGGCGACATCACCATCTCCACCCTGCCGGACCACTATCCCGTCGAGCCGGGCGCGCGGCTGGCCAGCATGCGCATCGTGCCGCTGGTGACGAAGGAGGAGCAGATCATCGCTGCGGAGCGTATGTGCGCGCAGAAGAAGCTGCTCGATCTGCGCCCGTATGCGCACAGGAAAATCGGCGTGATCATTACCGGCTCGGAGGTCTACTCCGGCCGCATCAAGGACAAGTTTGAGCCGGTCGTGCGCCGCAAGATGGAGCACTACCCCGCCGAGATCCTGGGCGTGACGATCTGCGACGACGACCTTGACATGATCGTCAATAGCGCGAAGGCGTATCTGGCCAAGGGCGCGGACTTCCTGATCTTCACCGGCGGCATGTCCGTTGATCCGGACGATCTCACGCCCACGGCCATCCGCCGGCTCGGCGCGCAGGTCGTCTCCCACGGCGTGCCGTCCCAGCCGGGCAACATGACGCTGGTGGCCTACCTGGGCGACGTGGCGATTCTCGGCGTGCCGGGCGCGGCGATCAGCCTGCCCACAACGATCTTCGACGTGCTGCTGCCGCAGATCTTCGCCGGCGACAGGCTTGAGAAGGCCGATCTGATCCGCCTGGGCGACGGCGGCCTGTGCCAGATGTGCAAGGCCTGCCACTTCCCCAACTGTACGTTTGGCAGGTACTGAGCGATGAAGGATCAATACGGACGGGAGATCAATTACCTGCGTCTCTCCGTCACGGAGCTGTGCAACCTGCGCTGCCGCTACTGCATGCCGGAAACCGGCGTGTGCAAGAAGGCGCACGAGGCCATGCTCACCGAGGACGAGATGATCGACGCGGTCGCGGCGGCGGCGTCCCTGGGCGTGACGAAGCTGCGCATCACGGGCGGCGAGCCGCTGGTCAAGCGGAACATCGTGTCCATCTGCGCGCGGGCGGCGAGGGTGCCGGGCATTTCCGAGGTCTGCATCACGACCAACGGCGTGCTGCTGCCCAAGATGGCCAAGGGCCTGCGCGCGGCGGGCGTGAGCCGCGTGAACCTGAGCCTGGATACGCTTGATCCCGACAGGTACGCGCGCATCACGCGCGTCGGCAGGCTGGAGGACGCGCTGGCAGGCCTGCATGCGGCGCTCGACGCGGGCTTTGAAAAGATCAAGATCAACGCCGTGCTCATCGGCGGCTTCAATGACGGCGAGATCGGGGCGCTCGCGGCGCTGACGCGGACGTATCCCGTGGACGTCCGGTTCATCGAGCTGATGCCCATGGTGGACAGCCGGGCATTCGGCCCGGAGGCGTTCATCCCCTGCACCACCGTGCTGGAGCGCCTGCCGGACGCCGTGCCCGAAGCGCCCGACGGCGGCGTGGCGCGGCTGTACCGTCTGCCGGGCGCGCAGGGCAGCATCGGCCTGATCAGCCCGGTGAGCGATCACTTCTGCGCGAGCTGCAACCGCATTCGCCTGACGGCGGACGGCAAGCTCAAGCCCTGCCTGCACTCCGCGGACGAGATCTCGCTCAAGGGGCTTTCACCCGAGGCGATGCGGGAGGCGATGCGCAGGGCCATCCTGAATAAGCCGTCCTGCCATGCGGCGCTGTCCGCGACGCAGCATTCCCAGGCGGCGCGCAGCATGAACCAGATCGGAGGATAAGCATGCAGAACATGGAGGACTTTACGCACTTTAACGAGCAGGGCCGCGCGAAGATGGTGGACGTGGGCGAAAAAGCGCCGTCCCATCGCACGGCCGTCGCCGGGGCGCGCGTGCTGGTGAGCCCGGAGACGTTCCATCTGATCCAAACCGGCGGCATGAAGAAGGGCGATGTGCTCACTGTGGCGCAGATCGCGGGCGTGATGGGCGCCAAGCGCACGCCTGACCTCATTCCGATGTGCCATCCGATCGGGATCACCGGCATCAACCTGGAGCTGTCCCTGGACGAGGCGCGCTGCGCGGTCGATATCCGCGCGACGGTCTCCTGCGACGGCAAGACCGGCGTGGAGATGGAGGCGCTCACGGCGGCCTCCACGGCGGCGCTGACGGTCTACGACATGTGCAAGGCCGTGCAGAAGGACATGGTCATCACCGACGTGCGCCTGCTCTCCAAGACGGGCGGCGTGCACGGCGATTTTGAGAGAAAGGAAGCGTAAGACAATGGCATACACGGCGGCAGTGATTACCGTCAGCGACAAGGGCGCGCGCGGCGAGCGCGAGGACAAGAGCGGCCCGGCGCTCTGCGCGCTGGCGCTCGAGCATGACTACGACGTGGTCTACACGAGCATCATCCCGGACGAGCAGGAGAGGATTAAGGCCGAGCTGGTCCGGTGCTGCGATGAGCTGGGCGTGCGCCTGGTGCTCACCACCGGCGGCACGGGCTTCTCCCCGCGCGACGTCACGCCCGAGGCGACGATGGCCGTTGTGCAGCGCGCGACGCCCGGCATTCCGGAGCTGATGCGCGCGGAGAGCATGAAGATCACCCCGCGCGGCTGCCTTTCCCGCAGCACGGCGGGCATCCGCGGCCGGTCGCTGATCATCAACCTGCCCGGCAGCCCCAAGGCGGCGAAGGAAAACCTCCTCGCCGTCATCGAGCCGATCAAGCACGGGCTGGACATGCTCGCATCCGAGGGCTCGGCGGACTGCGCCGCGCCGGAAAAGTGAGGAGGATGGAGATGGCGAAGACGGTTCCTTCCATGGACGCCTGGCTTCGGGAGGCCAAGGCGCATCCGGACGCCGACAAGGTCGGCATGTATCTCACGCACAACGGCGTGGTGCGCGGCACGGCGAAGGCCAGGGTGCGCCTGGGCGCGCAGGACGCGCAGCCCGTCACCGGCATGACCTTCTCCTACGATCGGGAAAAGATGGACGCGGCGGTTGCCGAAACCCTCGCCATGGACGGCATCTACTACGCGCGCGCCTGGCTCAACGAGGGCGAGCTCGCCGTGGGCGAGGACATCATGTTCGTGCTCGTCGGCGGCGATATCCGCCCGCACGTGATCGACGCGCTGCAGTTCCTGGTCGGCAGGCTCAAGAGCGAGTGCGTGACCGAGCTGGAGCACAGCGCCCCATAACACAAATTGCGAACGCCGAATCTTCGGCGTTTTCTTGTTTATTCGCACCGCATAATGCTATAATATCCGGGATTGCAGGAATTCAGGCGAAACGGGGAGATGACCATGAATAGGCGGAAGGCGTGCGCGGCGGTCATGGCGCTGGCGATGCTGATTGGCGGCGCAGCCGCAGCGCAGGAGACGATGGTACTGACGGACGATCTGGGCCGCAGCGTGACGATTGAGCGCCAGCCGCAGCGCGTGGCCGCGCTGATCGGCAGCTTTGCGGATATCTGGTGCCTGGCGGGCGGCGCGGATTCGCTGGCCGCCGCGGCGGACGATACCTTCCGCAAGTTTGATCTGCCCATCGCGGCGGATACGATCAACCTCGGCGCGACGAAGGACATCAGCCTTGAAAAGCTGCTGCTTGCCCAGCCGCAGCTGGTCATCGCCAGCTGCTCCACTGCGGAGCAGGTCGCGCTCAAGCCGGCGCTTTCGCAAATGGGCCTGAACACGGTCTACTTTGACGTGGACAGCTTCGAGGACTACCTGCGGATGCTCCGCGTGTGCACGCAGATCACCGGGTGCGATGATAACTACGCGCGCTACGGCGAGGATGTGCAGGCGCAGGTGGACGCGGCGCGCTCACGCGCGGACGGCAGCCGGCCGACGGTGCTCTACATCCGCGCGACGGGCACAAGCTGCAGGGTGAAGGGCAGCGAGGGCAGCGTGCTGGGCGAGATGCTGGCGGCCATGGACTGCGAGAACATCGCAGACAGCGAGGAGGGCCTGCTGGAAAATCTGAGCATCGAGGCGATCCTTAAGGCCGATCCGGACTTCATCTTCGTGGTCGAGCAGAGCGCCGACCCGGACGCTGCGAAGGCGGTGCTGGAGAAGACGCTGTTTTCCAATCCGGCCTGGCAGACGCTCACCGCTGTGCGCGAGGGCCGGGTTCATGTGATGGACGGCAGCCTCTTCAACCTCAAGCCCAACAGCCGCTGGGGCGAGGCGTACGGGCAGCTTGCGGAGATTCTCTATGGCCAGAAGTAAGACGGTGTTCGCGCTGCTGCTGTGTACGCTGCTCGCCGCCGCGCTGCTCAGCCTGTGCGTCGGCGCGGTGCCGGTGGCACCCGGAGACATCCTCGGCGCGCTCCTTCGCGGAGAGCGGGAGACGGTGGGCGCACGCATCGTGCTCTATACCCGTCTGCCGCGCACGGCGGCGGCGCTGCTCTCCGGCTGCGCATTGGCGGTGGCCGGCGCGGTGATCCAGACGGTGCTGTGCAACCCGCTGGCCGCGCCGAACATCATCGGCGTGAACGCGAGCGCGGGCCTGGCCGTCGCGGTCGCCTGCGCGATGACGCCCATGAGCGCAGTGAGCACGCCGCTCATC
>JAGBDL010000108.1 GCA_017937505.1 Clostridia bacterium
AGCGCGTCCGTTTTCGTCAGGTGCAGCCGGTAGTCCTTGGCGTGCAGCAGCTCCTCGCGCATGCACGCCTCCGACGCGGAGGGCGCGCCTTCCCCGCCGCCTACCGCCTCGCCGTGCGCGTCGCTTACCGGACGCGCCTTGCGCGCGGGCAGGCGCATGGGCGCGCGGCCCAGGGACAGGCAAACCGCCGCCCAGACGGTCAGGCCCGCAGCGATGAGCTGCACCACGCCCAGGACGTACCCCAGCCAGAGGTTCGGCGCAATCAGGTGCTCAAACGCCAGCACCACGCCGATGTTCACCGCCGCCGTGGCGCTGGCCAGCACGGCGGACGCCAGCAGGCGCACGTCGCCCGTCTCGATGAAGCTCAGCAGCAGCAGCGCCAGCGCGGGCAGAATGTAGCGCTCGTGCATCTTGCTGCCCAGCACGAACACCAGCTGCATCGTCGCGGCGCTGGCCAGAAGCAGGCGCCTTCTGCCCTGTCCGCGCAGGTACACGACGATGCCGAAGGCAAAGGACAGCACCATCAGCGCCATGCCCATCTGGCCATAGGTGATGGGGCCGAGCACGGCCTGGCTGTTTGGCGTCCAGTTGCCGCCCAGCAGGAACATCAGGTTGCCGGTGGAGAGCGTCGCATAGGCGTAGCTGGAGAGCGTCTCCACATATTTGTCCACGATCCACAGCGGCGACGCCTGGTTCCCCGAGAACGGCAGCACGATCGCCGCCGTCACGATAACGCCGCCCAGCAGGCCCCAGAAGATGGGCTTTCTTGCTGTCTTTTCCTTCACCGCATCGCGTACCAGCGCCGCCACGCCCAGCGGCGCAAGCAGGCCCGCCTGCGGCTTGGCCAGCACGGCCAGCGCGAACACCGGAATCGCCGCCTGCCATTTGCCCTGCCGCGCCAGCAGCAGCAGCGCGACCAGCAGCACGGCGAGCACCGAGTCGATCTGGCCCCAGCATGCGCCCGCGACGATGTACGCCGGGTTGAGCGCGATGAGCGCCGCCATGCCCAGCGCGGGCCGTCTGCCCATGACGCGGTCCGTCGCCAGGAACACGGCCAGCGCCAGCAGGAGATCACAGAAGATGGGCACGGTCTTGAGCAGCATTTCGCCGTTCATCGTGCCAAAGGAGATGCCCAGGAGGTTCGCAAGGCCGCCCAGCGCGCCCAGCACCAGCAGGTAGGCCGGCGGGTAATCGCAGAAGTAGCCCTCCTCATAGAAATTTGCCGGGCCGACGGCGGCCATCCGCGCGGCCCACGCGCCGAAGCAGCCCATGTCCACGCCGTAGCCCGCCACGCAGGCGGACAGCGCCACGCGCAAAAGCAGCGCCGCAAGCAGCAGCCCCGCCAGCGCCGCATACCCCCGGCGATCGTCCATCCGTCCGCCGATGAGCAGCGTGCGCGCGATGACCACCGCGGCGATCAGATACGCCGCCGCGACGGCCAGCAGGCCGGGGATCACCGTGTCCTTGCCGCCCTCGGCCTTGTTCGTCTCCTTCTGCGGCGCAGGCGTGGACAGATCGAGCACAAATGCGCCCACCGGCGCTTCCTCCACCTGCTCAAGGCTCACGTCGGTGAACCATGCGCGGCCCGTCGCCTCGGAGCCGTAGCCGCCCAGGCGCACGCAGACCGTGGCCTCCTTCTGTCCCTTGCCCGTATGTGCGTAGAGCGTCAGCGTCTGCCAGGCGCCGTCCGTGTCGTGCACGTCCTCGCTGGTGCCGTAGACGCCCAGAAAGGACACGTTCGCGCCCAGCTGCTCTGGATCGCAGTCCTCCGCCAGCACGCGCGCGGTCAGCCGGTAGGTGGCGTTCTCGCGCACGGACACGGTCTGCTCAAAGCGCGCGTCGTTCGCCGCGACGTTTTCCACCAGCGCCGCCGTCGTGCCGTCCGCCGCCATCGCCGCCTCCAGATACGACGCGCCGGCGTTCGTCACCCACATGCCTGTGTTCCAGTGATCGGGCATGCCGCCGGTCACGGCGGAAAAGTCCCCGTTTTCCAGCAGATTGCCCTGCTGCACAGGCAGCTCCCGCTCCCTCTGCGCCAAAAACACCACGGCGCACGCCGCCAGCACAAGGGCCAGCGCCGCCGCCATGATGCTCCATTTCGTTTTCCTGTTCATTCCTGACGCCTCCGTCCTGGACGGGCCGCGTCAAAACGCCGGCCCCTGATACGGGAACGCGTTTTCGATGTGCGTCACGCGCTCCCCCTGAATCTCGATCACATCAAACCGTGCCTGTCGATTCATCAGGCCGTTTCGCATCATATAGTACACCGCACCCTTGCAGATGCGCTTTTGCTTGGCGGGCGTCACCGCCGCGCGCCCCGGCGCGAAGCCGCCCGTGCGCGTCTTCACCTCGACAAAGACGATCACGGCCCCGTCCCGGGCGATCAGGTCGATCTCCGAGCCGGGCAAAACGACGTTGCGCGCGAGGATTTCGTAGCCCTTGTCCGTCAAAACCTGCTCCGCGC
The DNA here is from genome assembly GCA_017937505.1 of Clostridia bacterium. Lineage (GTDB taxonomy): Bacteria > Bacillota > Clostridia > Christensenellales > Aristaeellaceae > Ventricola. The sequence continues at coordinate 2,465 of JAGBDL010000108.1, forward strand.
GGAGCTCGCCCAGCCTGCCCGTTGTCTTCTGCATATGCCGTACTCCTGTCTCAGCGCTTTTTTCCGCCGTCCCAGGCCTCCCTCCTGAGGGAGGGGGGACCATCCGAAGGATGGTGGAAGGAGTCACACGAAATGCCCGATGAACGAGCGCCTGTGCGCCGGGCACGGGCCGTATTCCTTCAGCGCCGCGATGTGCTGCGCCGTGCCGTAGCCCTTGTTCTTCGCAAAGCCGTACTGCGGGTACGTTTCGTCCAGCTCGCGCATCAGCCGGTCGCGCGTCACCTTCGCCAGAATGGAGGCCGCCGCAATCGAGTAGCACAGCGCATCGCCGTGCACGATGCCGCGCACCTCGCCCGCCACGTCCAGCCGGTCAATCGCGTCCACGAGGAACAGGTCGCACGGCGCGTCCTTCGCGGCCAGCGCCATGGCGTTCTTCGTCGCGTTCAGGATGTTCACCCGGTCGATCTCCTCCGGTGAGGCGAGGATCACCCTCGCATAGACGGCGGTCTCAAGAATCCGGTCGTAG
>JAGBDL010000109.1 GCA_017937505.1 Clostridia bacterium
CGCGGCGATCGAGGCGGCGGACGTCGTGCTGATGACCGACGAGATGGACCGCCTGCCGCAGGTGATGGGCGTGGCGCGCCGGGTGCGTCAGCTGTCGCGTCAGAACGTGGCCTTCGCGCTGGGCGTCAAGGTCGCGGTGCTCGTGCTGGCGGCGTTCGGCGCGGCCGGCATGTGGGCGGCGGTGTTCGCGGACGTGGGCGTGGCGCTGCTCTGCGTGCTCAACGCGATGCGCGCCATGCGCTGACGCGGCTTGACAAAGCGATGCGCACGTGGTATCCTGCTGCTGATCAATTCATGATGAGGAGAGAAGCATATGGAAGAGATGATCAAGAGCGAGCACCGCGCGATCGTGTTCAAGATGAACCGCAAGCAGGCGGCGACGGTTGCCCGCTATATCAAGGATCACTCCGGTTCTCCGGAGACCGTCTTCGCCGTGGACGTGGACACCATGGAGCTGATCGTCCAGGCGAAGAACGCCGCCGAGGACGACGTGCTCGTGCTGGAGGGCGAGGAGGACGTGTTCGAGGTCGAGGAGGAGACCATCGAGGAGAACGAGGAGGTCTGGGAGGCCGTCGAGGACGCGCTCGAGGGCTTCACCGGCGAAGAGGAATAATTTGAGCCGTCGCTTTACGCCGCCGCGAAGCGAAGAAGGGGTTTGGGGATGAAATCCCCAAGCGGGTTTAGGGACCGGAGCCTGCCGCCTGCTGTGCAGGAAACAGGCAGGCGAAGCGTCGGGAATCGCAAGGAGCGCCTATGGCGCGACTATGCGAGTTCCCCGGGTCGGCAGCCCTGACGTCCCCATCCGCGAAGCGCCCAGACAAGAATCGCAGCGGAGCCGAAGGCGACCATTGCGATTCCGACCGCGCGGCTTCAAACCGGACTGAATGAAAAACAGCAAGGAGCTTCGGCATGCGCCGGAGCTCCTTTTGCTGTGTGGATGGGGTGAGTGAAAGAACGATCGCTGCAGGTATGCCGACGTTTCAATCGTAGGCTGCTGCGCAGCCTGCTCTGAAACTGCGTTCTTCTTTGGATAGGGGATACGTTGGGGCCGCGGGCCCGGGGAACTCGCATAGTCGCGCCATAGGCGCTCCTTGCGATTCCCGACGCTCCGCCTGCCTGTTTCCCGCACAGCGGGCGGCAGGCTCCGGTCCCCCAGACCCCTTCTCCGCTTCGCGCTTGAGAAAGCTGCTTATCAGTTTTCCTCCTTCACATGGCTCATCGCCAGGTGAATGATCTCGCGCGGGTGGCAGTCGGCCAGGCTGTAATAGAGCATCTTGCCCTCGCGGCGCGCGGTGATCAGACGCGCCTGCCGCAGCGCCTTGAGCTGATTGGAGACCGCGCTGGGCGTCATGCCGACGGCCTCGGCCAGGTGCCCGGCGCACAGCTCGCGCCCGTCCAGCGCCAGCAGGATCTTCAGCCGCGTATCCGAGCCGATGACGCGGAAAAACTCCGCCAGCGCGGCGATGTCCGCCTCATCGGGCATGCTCCTTTGAACCTCCTGCGCGACGGGCAGACAGGCGCTGCATGAATTTTCCTGCATAAAAAACCTCCGAAAGCGACGTTGCTTTCGTTCATCCTATCGTATCCCCGTGCGTTTGTCAAGCGCTGAAATGTGCACAGGCAACGGTATAAACGCCGCGCAAACAGGCCAAAGTAAAGCGCACAAGGAGGTTGATCCCAGTGAAGAAGAGGAACATGCTGCTGCTTGCGCTGCTGCTTGCGCTTGCGCCGGCGGCTGGCTCCGCGCAGGACCTGCCGGAGCTGTTTGAGGACGTATACGAGAGCATCGGCGAGGGGCTTGCGCAGGGCGCCGGCCTGGCGGCAAACAGCCTGGGCGAGGAGTTGACGCTCACGCTTGCGACGGACAGCGCGCGGGTGGAGGAGGGCAAAAGCGTCGTGCTCACCGTGACGGCGGGCAACCCGCTGGCCAGAGAGGTGAGCGTCGGCATGACGCTGGAGCTCCCGGAGCGCCTGCGCGCCTCGGAGGAGACCGCGTGGGAGGCGACGCTGCCTGCCGCGCAGCTGGACGAGGAGACGGGCGAGCTGACGCCGTCCGTGACCACGTTCACGCGCGAGCTGACGCTTCTGCCGGGCGGCGGGAGCGAGCAGGCGGTCATTGGCAGCGAGCTTGAGATGGGCACGCGCTTCTACCGCGCGCAGACGCCTCTGGCGCTGTGTGTGCCGGACGTGAGCGTGAACGCGAGCGTGGAGGGCGCGGAGAACCACCGCATGCAGCCGGGCGACGCGTTTGCCTACCGGATCGAGATCGCCAACGCGGGCGACGCCCCCAAGGACGTGGCGGTGGAGATGGTGCTGCCGCAGGATGTGACGCTCACGGCGCAGCTGCCCGAGGGCTTTGCACAGGCGGGCAGCGTGATCCGCGGCAAGGTGTACGCGCAGGCGGCGGACGGCGATGAGCCCAGCAGCGCCGTGATCACGCTGCCGGCGGTGATCGCGCAGAACGCGCTGGAGGGCGATGAGGATGCGCACAGACTGATGGCCGGCACGCTGCGCGTGGACGGCGAGCGCGTGCCGCTCGAGCGCATCGAGGTGTGCGACGCGAAGATCAACGCGCGCCTGCTGGCGGATACGGAGCGCCTGGAGGCCGGCGAGGAGACGACGCTGAGCGTCGTGGTGGTCAACAGCGGCCTGGCTGCGGCGGACGTGCGCCTGTCGTGCATGCTGCCCGATGGCCTGAGCTTGGCTGTGGCGGAGGACGAACAGCAGGAGGCGACGGCGGCGGAAGTCCAGGCGGCGCCGATGAATGGCGGCGGCGACGACCTGCCCATGACCGGCACGGCCGTCCCGGGTCAACTCCAGGCGACGCCCGTGATGACGCGTCATGACAGGACGCTGGTCTTTGACCTGCACATGGACGCGGCCGACGAGGCATCGGACGGCGTGATCGCCTGCACGCGGGTGATCGAGATCCCGGTGGTCGCCGACACGCCGCAGGACAACCTCGGCGAGCAGCTGGTCGGCGCGTCCCTGGCGTGGAGCGTCGGCGAGGAGCAGATGCAGCTGGGCGAGGCGGTGGCCATGCGCGTGGTTCGCCCGGAGTTCCTGGGCATGTCCCGCGCCGACTGGAACGGCGTGTTCTGGGCCAGCGTGCTGCTGGTGGTGACGGTGCTCTGCCTGTACGTCGCCGTGCGCAGGGAGAGCAAGGAAGAGGATTTCTGCTGCGAGTAAAGGATGACCGCAGCGATCTGTAAGCGCGAAGCGGAGAAGGGTCAAGGGATGAAATCCCTTGCGGGGCTTGAGGCAGCGCCCCAAGCAGGTTTGGGCGGCAGCCCAATATCTCCGGAGAAGAACGCAGTCTCAGAGCAGGCTGCGCAGCAGCCTACGATTGAGACGGGTCAGGTTTGAAGACATCGGTGAAGTGATCCGGACGGGCCGCGTGCCCGCCCGGCTTTTTGCATGCGCGGGAATACGCAAAGACCGGACGGATGTCCGGTCTCGGTCGGCTGCATCATGCACTCCTTCCACCATCCTTCGGATGGTCCCCCTCCCTCAAGAGGGAGGCAGAGCATACCTTGTTAGAAGAAGCGGCTATGAGGACTGATCAGATTCATGGAAGGCTCCCTCCTGAGGGAGCTGGCTGCCGCAGGCAGACTGAGGGAGTTCACGGCTCCATCAGCGCGCACTCGACGGCGCTCAGCCGCGCGGCGGCCTGCTCGCAGAACTGCTCGGCATGGCTGAGCCTGTCGCTCTGGGGCAGGGCGATATACTCCTTGAGGAGCGTGACCATGCCCTCGGTCTCGGTGCGCAGGTTTGCGCTGCGCGTCTGCTCGTTATCCAGCTCAATGCGCAGCACGTCGAGCTGGGCGCTCAGCCGGTCGGCTCTGCGCTGGGCGTCGCTGTCCTGCACGGGCGTCCTGGGCGCAAGCGCGAGGGCGAGCAGGTGATCCAGCGAGGAAAACAGCTGGGTCAGCTGCGGATCGCCGGAGAGCTCCGCCTGCTTTTGCAGGCTCGGCATGGCGTGGTTCTCGGGGAGCGCCTCGCCGGCATAGGGGTTCACATAGGCGACGCCCTCCTCGGTCAGCTGCGCCATCACCCGGCTGACCAGCTCCGGCCGCGTGCGGATGGTGGAGCGGTACTTGTTCTGATAGCGCAGCATGAGCGTCCGGTCGCCGTCCGCAAGCTTGCGCACGCAGGCGCGCACACTCATGCCCTGGGCGCGCGCGGTGAGCACGCTGCGCACGAGCTGCTCCACCTCGTCCTGGGAAAACGTCTCAAACGGCAGCGCGCGCCCCATGCTGTCCCCGCCTTGCGAGCGGATCTGTGCGTAGTAGAAATTGCGGATGCTGTTGGGCTTGCGGCCCAGCTCCTGCCCCAGCTGATCAAACACGCTGCGCAGCGACTCGCCGGTTCTGGCTGCCTCGTCAATGCGCCGGGCAAGCGCGTCGATCTCGCTCTTTTGCCAGCCGCCGTGCGGACCGCGAACCGGACGCCGCACAGGCACGGCTTCCTGTGTCTGCAATATACCTGAGGACATCTCCATCTTTGCCCCTCCTTGGGTTGACTCCCGCTATCAAGCGGGGAATTGCAGCCCCGTGGCGGGGCGCCTTTGCATATAAGGATGTACATGGCGAAGGCGTTTTATACGGTTCCTGCGCTCTTGTGCGATCTGATGGTAACAGTCTATGTATTTTCCTGCGGCGTCATGACCGCGCGGCGGCGGCAAAAGCATTGCCTCGGCAGGGAATCTGCGGTATAATAGACCAAAATGCCGCGCTGTGCGCGGCGCTGGAGGCGCTTTGTATGAAGTATGTGCTTGTGATCGGAGACGGCATCGCGGATGAACCCGTCGCGCAGCTGGGCGGCAAGACCCCGCTGGCCGCGCTTGACTGCAAATATATCGATACCCTGGCCGGCGGCAGGCTCGGCATGTGCCAGACCGTGCCGCACGGCGTGGCCGCGGGCAGCGACACGGCGATCCTGTCCATCTTCGGCTATGACCCGCGCACCTGCTACACCGGCCGCTCCGCGCTGGAGGCGGCGGGCATGGGCGTGATGCTCAAGCCGGGCGAGACGAGCCTGCGCGTCAACCTCTGCGCGCTGGAGGGCGACTGCTTTGACACGGCGCGGATTCTCTCCCATAACGGCGGCAGCATCGAGGGCGAGGAGGCTGTCACGCTGATGGAGGATCTGTGCGCTGATCCGCGCTTTGCCGCGCTGGCGGCCGCGATCGGCTTCACCATCCACGTCACGCCGACGTTCCGCCACACCGGCGTGATCGACGCGGCGCATGAGCCGGACCGCGCGCAGATGCGCTTTACCGAGCCGCATAATATCCTGGGCAGCGCGATCGCGGGCTATCTGCCGCAGGGCGCGCTGGGCGCAGAGCTGACGGCGCTGATGCGCGCGTCCTTTGAGATCCTGCGCGATCATCCGGTCAATCAGGCGCGCAGGGCCGCGGGCAAGCTGCCGGCCAACTGCATCTGGCCCTGGGGCCCGGGCGCGGCGATGAGCCTGCCGTCCTTTGAGACGCTGTATCACAAGAAGGGCAGCGCGGTCTCCGCGGTGCCGCTGGTCTGGGGCATCGCCAACCTTTGCGGCGTGGACACCCCGCGCGTGGCGGGCGCGAACGCCGAGCTTAATACCAACTACGAGGGCAAGGTCGACGCGGTGCTTGCGGCGCTGGAGGGCGGCGCGGATTTCTGCTGCATTCACGTCGAGGCGCCGGACGAGTGCGCCCACGGCGGCGATGTGGAGGGCAAGTGCGAGGCGATCCGCAGGCTGGACAGCCGCGTCGTCGGTCCGCTGCTTGCCCGCCTGCCGCAGGTGGATCCCGAGTTCCGCATCCTGATCCTCTCCGATCACCCGACGCTGCTCTCCACCCGCGGCCACGACGGCCATGCCGTGCCGTTTGCCCTGTACGACAGCCGGCATCCGGGCACGCCACGCAAGTTCGATGAGGCGCACGCCCGCGCGACCGGCGATTTCCTCAGCGAGGGCCCGATGCTCCTGCGCGCGCTTTTCGCGTGAGACCGGGAAGAAAATTCCGGACGCGTTCGTCTATTCCCTATACACGCCTGAACGGAGACATTTATGCTGAAACGCTTCATTTCTTTGCTTCTGCTCCTTCTGCTGCTGCCCTGCGCGGCGGTCATGGAGGAGACGGAGGTCAACACGCAGCTCACGCACTATCTTCTGCTGGGGCAGGACGGCTACGCCGAGGACGTTGTCGAGGATGCGCGCACGGACACCATCGTCATCGTGTCGCTGGATGAAAAATACAACCGCGTCATCATGACCTCCGTGCTGCGCGACAGCAAGATCAAAAACCCCAACGGAAACGAGACCAAGGCCAACCTGCTCTACCGCTACTACGGCTTTGACGGCGTGATCGCGTGCCTGGAAAGGGAGCTGGGGATTGAGATCAAGGGCGCGGTGCTCGTCAACTTCGAGCATGTCAAGCCGGTGATCGACGCGCTGGGCGGCGTGGATATCGAGATCACACAGGCGGAGTATCTGGCCATCCGGAGCATCCTGCTGGGCAAGGATCCGAACATGCCCAAGGGCCCGGGCATGACGCACATGACCGGCCGCATCGCGCTGGCATACATGCGCGCGAGGCAGACGGGCTCCGGCGGCGATTTCAGCCGTACCGAGCGCCAGCGCAAGGTGGTCGGCCAGCTGTTTGACAAGTGCCGCGACCTGTCGCTTTTCGAGCTGGTGGGCGTGTACAACCAGGTGTCCTCCGGCATGAAGATGAACCTCTCGGCGATGGATATCCTCAGCGCGCTGTCCAGGGGCTACGGCCTGGTGTCCGGCGGCGCGACGTTTGAGGAATTCGCCATCCCGCAAAACGGCACATATTCCTACGGCACGGTCGGCGATTCGTCCTCCGCGCTCAACGTCAACTGGAAGAGCAACCGCACGATGTTCCACGAACTGCTGAATAACCCGTAAGACGACTGCAAGCTGCGAGGATGGGATGAAACGATGAACCACATGGTGAATGTAAGCGCGCTGTATATGCTCCTTGTGCTGCTTGTGCTGACGGTGCTGCCGGCGTGCGGCCTGGGCGAGACGCTCGATCTGTCCCTGTTTGAAGGCGGCGAGCCGCCCGCGGCCGAGACCTGGGCGGACGCCGTGTTTGAAACGCGCCCCTGGTATGAGCGCGAGGACGGAAGCGACTGGCGCGTGCAGGACGACGGCTCCGTGATTGTGACGGTCTCCGCCACGGGCGACGTGACCATCGGCGGCGATACGCGCAAGAGCGGTGCGAGCGTGTTTGACAAGCAGCTGGCGCTGGAGCCGTCGGGGCTTGACTTCCCGCTTGAAAACGCGCGCGCGATCCTTGAGGCGGACGACATGACGATCGTCAACTTCGAGGGCACGCTGACGACCACGAAGAGCAAGACGAAGAACACGTTCTCCTTCGCCGCGCCGCCGGAATATGTGCAGGTGCTCACCTCCGGCAGCGTGGAGGCGGTGTCGCTGGAGAACAACCACATCATGGATCACGGCGAGCAGGGCTATGCGGACACCTGCGACGCGCTCGCCGGCGCGGGCATCCGCTACAGCGGCCACCTGGGCAGCGCGGTCTACACGACCGATACGGGCGTTGACATCGGCATGCTGTCCTATCAGACGTTCAACGGCAATTATAAAAACATCTACGCGTCCATCGAGGGCGACATTCAGGCGCTGCGCGACGCGGGCTGCGAGCTGGTGATCGTCTCCTATCACTGGGGCGAGGAGAAGGACTATCTGCCTAACGAGCGCCAGGTGCCGCTGGGCCGCGCGACGATCGACGCGGGCGCGGATCTGGTTCTCGGCCATCACAGCCACCGCATGAATCCGATCGAGGTCTACAAGGGCAAGTACATCTGCTACTCGCTGGGCAATTTCTCGTTCGCGGGCAATACCCGCCCGGACGATATGGACACCTACATCTTCCAGCAGCGCTTCCGCGTCTATCCGCAGACGGGCGTGGTGGAAAACGAGGGCTTCCGCATCGTGCCGTGCTCCATCTCCTCGCAGGAGAAGGTGAACGACTTTAAGCCCACGCCGGCGGATGAGACGCACAGCGCCGGGATCGTCGAGCGCCTGCTCGGGCTGAACAAGCAGTTAGAAAAGACGTACAAATCCACCGGCGTGACCGCGGTGGACGACTATCCGACCGAATGGACGATATCCTACTGAAGCGGGCGCAGCCCGCTTTTTTCAAAGCGGCTTGAAACCGCCGCGAAGCGTAGAAGGGTCAAGGGGCAATGCCCCTTGCGGGGTTTGGGACCAAAGCCTGCCGCGCCCTGTGGGCGAAACAGGCAGGCGGAGCGTCGGGAATCGCAAGGAGCGCCTGCTGGCGCGACTATGCGAGTTCCCTGGGTTGGCAGCCCCAAGGAGAATCACCATGAAAAAGACAGAAAACCTGCGCGCCTTGTGCGAAGCCGCCGCTGCGCGCGGCCGCCTCGTCGTCACCGGCCACGACCGGGCCGACGTGGATTCCGCCGCCAGCTGCGTGCTGATGCAGCGCCTGCTGGCCGCGTGGGGCATCAAAAGCGACATCGCGCTGTGCGAGCCGGACGGGCAGTCCCGCCGCGTGATGGCGCGCTTTGGCGTGGACGTTCAGGCACTCGCGGGCGAGACGGCGCAGGAGGATGCGCTGATTCTCGTGGATCACCATCAGACGGCGCACGCGGGCCGGGTGATCGCCTGCATCGACCACCATCCGACGGAGGTCCCGCCAGATTTCGCCTTTGTGGAGATCGGGGACAGCGGCGCGTGTGCGGTGATGGTGCTGCGGCTGATGCAGGAGGCGGGCGTGCCGGTCACGCCGGAGGACGAGCGGCTCGCCGTCACCGCGCTGTATCTGGATACGATCGCCCTGAAGAGCGCCAAGATCAGCCCGGAGGAGGCTGCCTGGGGCGAGGCGCAGGCCGGACGGCTCGGCCTTGATGAAGACTGGCTCCGGCGCGAGGGCATGGGCCTGATGGACATGCGCCTGCCGGCGCGGGAGCTGGCGATGCTGGGCAAAAAGGCCTATGTGTTCGGCACAAAGCGCGTGCTGTCCACCTATGTGCAGACGGACGCGATGACGGAGGAAAAGCTTGGCGAGATTCTCGCTGTGCTGCGGGAGGCGCTTGTGCGGGAGCGGGCCGACCTGTGGGTGTTTCTTTGGCACGATCCGGTGCGCCTGCGCTCCACGGAGGTCGACCTGACGCCGGACGGACGGATGCAGACGATTTCCTATGACTATCTCGCCTCCCGCGGCAGGGACGTGATGCCGCGCGTGGAGCACGAGATGCGAAAGGGCGGGGTGTGATGGCAGGATTTCCTCAGGAGCTGACGGCGGCGCTGGAGGCGCTTCTGGCGGGCGAGAGCGCGGCGCAGCTGGCGCTTGACGCGCAGACGATCAGTGAAAACTATCGCCTGCGCACGGGGCAGGGCAGCCGCCTGCTGACGAAGGAGCGCGAGGCGGCGGCCTATGCGGCCTCGCGCATGCCGGCGACGTTTGCCGCGGCGCAGGCGGCGCTGCAGCAGGCGATGAACGCCAGCGGCCTTGAGATCC
>JAGBDL010000110.1 GCA_017937505.1 Clostridia bacterium
ACGACGGCGTATTCCCGCAGCATCGCCATGATGCACGCGCGGATTGTGCCGGGCGCCGCACCCGTCAGCGCAGTGAAAAACACGAGGAAAGCGCTCAGCACGGCAAAGCGCATCTTCCGCCCGACCGGCGCGCGTGAAAGCAGCGCGCTGACCACGCCCGCAATCATGCTCAGGTGCAGGCCGGAGACCGTCAGGATGTGCGCCGTGCCCGTCAGGCGCATGGCTGCGGCAGTCTCGCTGTCCAGGCCGGACCTGTCGCCCAGCATCACGCCCCGGAACAGCGCCGCCTGCCCGCCAAAGAGCGTCTCGATCTGCGCAGCGATCCCCGCGCGGAGCCGGCGCAGCCACTCGCCCGGCGAGAACCGACCCTCGCCCTGCGCCGTCCATCCCGGCAGCAGATAGCCGGAAAGCTCGTATCCGTCACAGATGGCCCGGATTCGCCAGTTCATGCCGCCCGGGTTGCGCGGCTCCTCCGGCGCAAAAAGCCGTCCCGTGCCCTGCACGCGCTGGCCAACCAGGGGCTCGTCCGGCGGCATGGCGCTCTCCCCGTCCTCCCGCATCAGCGTGACGGCCACGGGCCGCGACGACGCCGCTTCGCCGTCCACCGTCACGTCCGCCAGCATCACGCGGTACGGCCTGAGGATGCTCTTCACCGTGCCCTCGATGGACACGCCGGGCGCCGTCGGCAGATCGCGGCGGCGCAGCGCGCTGCCCGCGCGCAGATTGCCCAGCAGCAGCATGCAGATCAGCCGGCAAAAAAGCGCGCGCTTTCGCCGCAGCAGGCGCACAGCGCCCAACGCAAGCGAAAACGCGCAAAGGATCATCAGGTATTGGGGAGGAAGCATGGCGATTTCCGTCAGATAAATGCCCAGCAGATACGCGGCCGCAGCCGCCATCAGCCTGCGGCGAACGGGCAGCAACACGGGCGGCTTCTGCCCGGCATGCTTCTTCACGGCTTTTGCACACTCCCCTGTCTGGCGATGCAGCGGTCAAGCCATCTGCCGCGCAGATAATAGACGATGAACATGGCGGAGGTGATGACCCAGGTGATCGGATAGCTCAGCAGCAGCACCGGCAGCTGATGCATCCTGGGCACGACAACCGTCACCCAGAACACGCGCATCAGGCATACGCCGGTGAGCGTCATCAGCGTGGGCATCAGCGAATCGCCCGCGCCGCGCATCGCGCCGGAGAGGATTTCGATGCACAGATAGGTGATCCACGTCGGCACAATCAGGCGGATGATGGACATGCCCGTCTCCACGACGTGCGCATCGTCCGTGAACATGCCCAGCATCGGGCGGCCAACCGTCAGGATCAGCGCGCTCATGAACACCGTCACGCCGGCGGCCATGCCCAGACACACGCGCACGCTGCGGCGCATTCTGTCGTAGCGCCGCGCGCCGAAGTTCTGCCCCGCGAACGTGGTGATCGACACGCCGAACGCGCTGATCATCATCCAGTACAGGCCGTCGATCTTGCCGTACGCCGTCCAGGCCGCCATCACATCCGTGCCGAAGCCGTTGACGCTGGCCTGAATGATCATATTGGACAGCGAGTACATGACCGACTGCAATCCCGCCGGCAGGCCGATTTGCACGATGCGCAGAAGCATGTCGCCATGGAAGCGAATCTTCCCAGCGTACAGGCGGTACACCGGCTGCGCATGGCACAGGCTGACGAGGATCAGCACCGCGCTGACGACCTGGGAGAGCACCGTGGCAATCGCCGCGCCGCGCACGCCCATTTCAAGGCCCAGCACCAGGAGAATATCCAGCACGATGTTGGTCAGCGCCGCGCAGATGAGAAACAGCATCGGCCGCCGGGAATCGCCCACCGCGCGCAGCACGCCGGAGCCGATGTTGTACACCAGCTGCGGAATCATGCCCAGAAAATAGATGTTCAGATACGGCAGCGCGTAGGCCATGACCTCCTGCGGCGTGCCCATCATTTCAAGGATGCCGCCGGCGCACAGCAGGCCCACCGCCGTCAGCAGCGCGCCGCTTGAAAGCGCCAGCGCGATCGTCGTGTGCACCGCGCGGGAGACGTCCTGCGCCTTTCGCGCGCCAAAGAGCTGCGCGATGATGACCGACGCGCCGGAGGCCAGGCCCACAAAAAAGCCGACCAGCAGATTGATGAGCGTGCCGGTCGAGCCGCCGACAGCCGCCAGCGCCTCCTTGCCGACAGCCTTGCCGACGATGATCGCGTCCGCCGTGTTGTACAGCTGCTGAAAGAACGTGCCCAGCACGATCGGGAAAAAGAACAAAAGCAGCTGCTTCCAGATCACGCCCTCGGTGATGCCGTTGATATCCGGATGCTGCCTGATCAGTCTTCTCATAAATCCTTTCCTTGTCCATGCGCCGCCATGCCCGGCGGCGCACGCTTCACCCTCTGCCCAGCAGGACGCGGACGCGCCGCAGCAGACCCTTGGGCAGATGCGCGATGCGCGCCGCGGCGCGCTCAAGCCGTCCCGGGCCGGCGAGCAGCTTCATCACATACGCGCTCTCGAAGCCCTTCCTCTTATATCGCCTGAAAAACGCCTCGCGGTTCTGATGTGGCTTCGCCGCGTGCGCGATGCTCGGGTTATCGCGCAGCAGCTTCTGCGTGCCCTCAATCGGGAAAACCGCAAGCTGCGACCGGCAGGCCTCGAATGCCTGCCTGCCCCGCTTCGTATTCAGGAACACGAGCGACATGCCCGTGTCGTCATCCGCATCGGGCGTAACCTCCTGTATGCCCCACAGATCCGCGACGGTGATGTCGGCCGGATGGTGCCCCTCGCGCATCGTCTCGCACTGCGTGCACGACGGGCGCAGGTACAGATTCTGCAAAAAGCCGTAGAGGAACGGCTCCGTCGTCTGCTGGCCGGCATGCTCCGTGCCGTCCTCGAACGTCGCCACGGCGGAAAAGTCCTTCCAGCCCCTTCGCTTGTCGCGGAAGGTGTAGCGCACGACCCGCTGGCCATGCCTTTTCTCCAGCTCGCGCAGATACGAGGCAAACACGCCGGGCGACGGCACGCCGTGACAGACGAAATCGACCGTCAGCAGCAGGTCGCTCTCCTTCTTGCCCACGCGCGCCTTCAGGCCGCTGATCTGGCAGGGCGTGCCGGAAAAGAGCACCGGGATGCCGCGCTCCAGCAGCGCCGCTGCATGGGCGATCGCCTCCGACGCGTCGCTCTGCACATACTTGCTGCCGCGCATGCCGTCCAGCTCCGTCTCGTCAAACGCACCGATGTGCTCCACGCGCAGCGCCTCGTCAAACGCGGCGCCGAAGACCACGCCGCCCCGCTTCATCCATGCCCTCGCCAGCGCGGTGAACACGCCGCCGGAGGAGGACGCCCGGCGAAGCGCCTCGTCCCGGTTCTGCGCACCGAAGAGCTGCGGCCTGTTTTCTGCCTGCGTCCTGCCCGCCGGGCAGCGCTTCTCGCACAGGTCGCATTCCACGCAACGGGTGCCGTCGACAGCCGGATACAGGAAGCCCTCCTCGTCCGGCTGCATCGTGATCGCGCCCCTGGGGCAGATGCTCATGCACGCGCCGCAGCCCGTGCACTCCGCCTTGCTTTTCCTGACCGTCTGTCTCATCGTCTCTCTCCCGTCACTTCGCCAGGTTCATCACTGCGGAGAGAATCTCCCCGCGCCCCGCCGTATAGTCCGGCATGCGCGCCGTGAGAAACGCCCGCTCCTCCTGAGCGCGCGCCCTCATCGCCTCGTACGCCGCAATCAGCTCCGCTTCGCCGCCCAGCTCCTGCACCGGGATCAGGTGCCCGGCCTCGTCGCCGAACAGATCGCGTGCGATGCCCCTGGCCTTGACCGAGTAGCCGATCACCAGCGTCGGCACGCCGGTCGAGTAGCCCGCCACCGACGCGTGCGTGCGCGCCGTCACCAGCGCCGCAAGGCGCGCGATATAGCCCTTGAGCTGCGGCGCGGTCAGCGCTTCGGCCTGCGGGAGCAGGAACACGCGAGGCTCGTTTTCAAACTGCGCCTTGATCCTGCCCAGCGCGTCCATGTCGTTGTCGTGTGCCCAGAACACATGCGGGATCAGCGCCACGGCGCAGTCGCTCGTATTCAGGATGTGGCGCACCAGCCCCACAAACGCATGAAGCGTCCTGTCGCCGTCCTTCGCCCGGCTCAGAATCAGCGGGCTCACGTTGAGGCCCACCGTCTTTCCCTCGCGCCAGCCGTCCGGCAGCGGCAGCTCCTCGCGCACCATCGTGAACGCCGGATCGCACCAGCGAATCACCGGCAGGCCGGCTGCGCGCATCGCTTCCTCCGTGATCGACTCGCGCGCGACGATCAGGTCGTAGGCGCGCAGGTCGCAAAGCGTCTCGCCCTTGATGATGTCCGGCTCCACCGAGCAGCCCCACAGCACGAGCGGCTTGCCCGCGCGGCACAGGCGTCCGTTGATCACCTGCAGATGCTCCTGGTGGCCGTAGCAGTAGGTATCCCCGCCGATGGACAGGCAGACGTCGCTTTTTTTGCCCAGATCGGTGACCGTGGCGTGCTTGCGGGCGACCTCCTGCTCGCGCGGGATGCCCAGGCGAAAGCCGATGGAATTGACGAGCCGACGCACGCTGTACGGCGCAATCTGGCTGCAAACAATCCTGTCCACGCGCTCAAGCCGCTGCGCACGATCCTCCTGCGGCGCGTCGGAGGCCAGAGAGACCGCCGCCAGGCCGTCAAAGAGCGCCGCCGTCGAGCGCACGATCGCCTCGCAGCCGCGGTTTCCGCAGCCGCCGTGGTTGTAGAGCATGATCTGCTTCATCGCCTGATTCCCCATTTCCTTCCCGTCAGCTTCTCCCGGACGCGCATGAGCGTGTAAAACGCCGGGAATCCGCCCTGCCTGACCAGCCGGTACAGCCGCTTATCCTGCGGCAAAAGCCTGTCCTCCCGCACGCCGTCCATCGCAAGCGGGCGCACCCGCCTGTCAAACGTCTTCATGCACGCGCGGATGCCGCGCTCCTTCTCGTCGATCCAGACGCAGCTCTGCAAAAAGTCCCGGAAATACCGCTCCTTCACGCCCTGCGCCAGCAGAATCGCGCTCATGCTGCGCAGCATGGGCTGATGCGCCTCGCTGTGGCCGCGGATACCCGCCATCGCCGACTGGCTGTGCACGCGGTAGACATAGGTGTAATCCGGCAGATGGGCAACCTTGTCCGCGCGCAGGAAGAGCTGCAGATTGAGCAGCGCGTCCTCGCCGATGCGCACGCCCTCGTCAAGCCGCAGGCCGTCAAACAGCTCGCGCGCGTAAAGCTTGTTCCAGATGTTGTTGTAGATGCGGTGCATGTGAATGATCTCCCGGACGATCTGTGCGCTTTCCTGCGCCACCGGCGGGAGATGAACCGGCATGCGCTGTCCCTTTTCCATGTCAAAGAGCGTATGATTGGCCGAGACGATCTGCGCTCCGGTGCGCGCCGCGCACTGAAACAGCGTGCGCAGGCTGTTTTCCTCCAGCGCGTCGTCCGCGTCCACGAACGCGATATACCGGCCCGTCGCCAGCGCGAGACCCCGGTTGCGTGCGGCGGACACCCCGCCGTTTTCCGTATGGATCACCCGCGCCCGCGGCTCGACGCGCGCGAAATCATCCAGCATCGCCCCCGTCGCGTCGGTCGAGCCGTCGTCGATGAGGATCATCTGAAGCTCCGGCTCCCTCTGCGCCTTGAGGCTCTCCAGACACACGCTCAGATAGCGTCCGGCGTTATAGCACGGCACGATGACGCTGATATCGGCCTGTGATTCACTCATGTGTACTCCTTCTTCCCGGCTTACGGCAGCAAAAAGCTCAATGCAGGCAGCGCACGAAGCGCCAGGTAGTACAGCTTCTGCTTGGCGGGCAGGCTGCCAAAGGCCACGTCCTTGGTGATGCGCGCCACCATGGCGCGGGAAAGCGAGCACGCCGCCTTTGCCCGTCCCCGGTCCGCCCGCAGCGTGCGGATGTAGAGATCGATGTGCGCGCGGAACAGCGGCGTCGCCAGATCGTGCGCGTCAATGAAGCGACCGATGCCCTCGATCATCGGCACGCTGCGCGCGTAAAAGTCCTTGTGGGCCCGCGTCATCGCGGAATCCCCGCCGAATTCGTAGATGTAGACGGTCTCCCCGCTCATGCGCCAGGCGCGCGCGGCGGCAAACGCGTCGAGGTTGAACAGCACGTCCTCGCCCACCTTCACGCCCTCGGGCGCGCGCACGCCGTGCGCGCGAATCAGCTGCGTGCGGTACAGCCGGGCGCACATGCTGTTGAGCGCACTGTCCCCGCGCAGAAGGCTCTCCAGCACGGTCTGTAGATCGCCGTCCGCGCAGGCGTGGTACTCCTCCCGGCCGCCCTCGTCGCGAAAGCGCATCACATACGCGCCGCAGGCGATGTCCGTTTCCTCATCAGTCAGCGACAGCAGGTGCGTCAGCGCGTGCGGCAGAAGGTGGTCGTCCGCGTCCACAAACGACAGCCACGTTCCCCGCGCCGCGTCGATGCCCGCGTTGCGCGCGGCGGACACGCCCCCGTTCTCCTGATGGATGACGCGCATGCGCGGCTCGTCCTGCGCCAGACGGGTCAGAACGGCCAGGGTGTCGTCCCTTGAGCCGTCGTCCACGGCGATCAATTCCCAGCTTTCCTCCGTCTGCGCCTGGATGCTGCGCACGGTGCGCGCAAGCGTCCGGCCGCTTTGGTAGCACGGCATGACGATGGACACAAGCGGCCTGTTCATTGCGGCATCTCCTTCTTTTTGCGCAAGGCAAACGCGGCCTCGCCGAGCTTGCGGCGCAGCACCTGCACGGGGTAGATCAGCGGATAGACGCGCGGATACGCGCCGCTGCGGCACAGCCGCCAAAGCACGCGCGCGCTTGGAGTCAGCCGGCCTTCGTCAAGATCATCAAGCGGCAGGAGCGGCAGAACGTCCGCGTCAAACCGGCGAATCACGCCGGCCACGCCGCCGTCCTTGTACAGCCGCAGCGCCGCGCTGTCCACGTACGCGGCAAAGTAGGCTTCCATCTGCCCGCGTCTGAGGAGCATGCCCCGCATCGTGAGCAACCAAAGCCTGTGGCGCTCCATCTCGCCCGCGGCCTGCGCGTGCATCGCGGAGGCGCCGTGCATGCGGTAGCGGTACGCCACGCGGTTCACATACGCGATGGCGCGCCCGCAGAGCACGGCCTCCAGATTGAACAGCGCGTCCTCCGCGATCTTCACGCCCGCCTGGAGCCGCAGGCCCTCGCGCTCGATCAGGGCGCGCCGGTGCAGCTTGCAGCACATGATGTTGAGCACACAGTCGCCCTCGATCAGCCGCAGCGCCGCCGCGCGCCGCTGGGCCTCGCCCCGCCTGTCCATCCAGCGCGTCTGCGGGATGACGGTTTCCAGGGGGCCGTTTTCATCAAACGTCTCGTGCGGGCAGACCACCATGTCCACATTTTCATCCGTGCCGGAGAGCATCGTCTGGAGCGCGTCCGGAGGCAGCAGGTCGTCGCTGTCCACGAATGTGATCCACTCGCCCCGCGCATGCTCAAGCCCCAGGTTGCGCGCAGCGGCCACGCCGCGGTTTTCCTGCGCCAGCACACGCACGCGAGTGTCCCTTTCGGCATACGCCTGCGCCACGGCAAGCGTGCCGTCCACCGATCCATCGTCAATCAGGATCGCTTCAAAGTCCTCCATCGTCTGCGCAAGCACGGAATCCATGCATGCGCCCAGATAGGCCTCGCTGTTGTAGCACGGGATGATGATGCTGACCTTCACGGCGTATCCTCCCGTCCCTGCACAAGGCTGGCCGCGCCCTTCACGTCGCCGCGCAGCCAGCGCAGGGCAAACACGCGCGCGCGAATCTGCGTGCGCACACCCTTGTGCGTCTTGAGCGTGTACATGAGCAGCGGCATGGGCGAGATCAGCGCACGCAGCAGGCTTCTCATCGTCCCGTTGTCCCGGTATTCCTCCATCGCGCGGTGCACATCATCAAGCTCCGGGTCCAGCCGGATGCCCTTGGTGATCAGCTTGTCGTAGCAAAGCACCGGCAGCACGTCTTTGATCTCGTCAAACCGGCCGCATGTTTTCGCATATTCCCACAGCCGCACGGACAGCGTCATCAGCCGCCGGGCCAGCCGGGGCTTTTTCATGCCCATCAGCGAATCGCCGCGCTGGACATAGTACACATACGGCGTATCCAGCGCCGCAATCGTGTGCGTATGCATCAGATACTGCGCGGAAAACAGCGTATCCTCCGCGAAAATCTCGTCATTCGGCGCAAAGCGCAGGCCGTTTTCCTCGATCACGCTGCGGCGGTAGAGCTTGCTCCACGCCTCCTGACCGTGCCGATACGGCATCCAGTACCGGTAGAAATAGTTGGCGAGGCCGAGCCGGTCCACGTCGATCGTCCCGCTCTCAAAGCGCAGGTACGGCCCCTGCTCCTGTCCGTCCACGACCAGCGCGTAGTTGTAGAGCACCTGCTGCGCGCCGGTTTCATCCGCCGCGCGTACGGTTTCCTCCAGCCACCGCGGCGCAACATAATCGTCCGCATCAACGAACGCGATGTACTCGCCCCGCGCCGCATCAAGCCCCGCGTTGCGCGCGGAGGACAGGCCGCCGTTCTCCTTGTGGATCTGGCGGATGCGGCCGTCGCGCTGCGCGTACGCCTGCATGATCGCCGGACAGCCGTCCTTCGTGCCGTCGTCAACCAGGATCAGCTCGAAATCGGCAAACGTCTGCGCCAGAATGCTGTCGAGGCATTTCGGCAGATACGCCTCCACCTGATAGACCGGCACAATCACGCTCACACGGCACATCCGTCTTCCCTCCTCACACGCAGATACGCAACCATACAGATTGATTATACCATACGATACAAGGTCATGACAAGGGCCTCCCCATGCCCGGAAGGCCGCTGCAAAAGGAGCAAAGATTTTCCGTTACAGACAGGATCATCGCGCAGCTCGAAGCCGGTCAGATTCCATGGCACAAGCCCCGGATCGCATCCGGGCAGGCTGTCAGCCGCAGCACCGGCGAGAAGAAACAGGATCCATTCCTGCGCGATTACAGTTGCACGCTTCCGGACGCGTTTGTCAAATGATCTGCGCAAGGCTGCTGTGTGTCTGCTGCGCCTTAAATCCTCTTGGCACAACAAAAGCAGCGGCACTCCGCCAGGAACACCGCTGCTCATTTTGTTTTTTGGAATATGCTGCGATTCAACTTGTTGTCCCATGCCGCATCCGTAAATCAGCAGCACACGAAAGAGTTCAAATGTTTCCTACGGATGGATTGAACAAAGCGATCCCTTGGATTATGCAAAGAATTTCGCTTCCAGCATGGCGCAGAGGGTGTGGCAAATCGGCACATGCATCTCCTGCACTTCAGCCGTACAGTGTCCGGGTACAACGATTGCAGAATCGCAAAGCTGCGCCATGCGTCCGCCCGTTCCGCCCGTGAGACAGATCGCGCGCATGCCCAGCGCCTTGCCGGCGGCGATTGCAAGCAACACATCCTTCGCGTTTCCGCTGGTGCCGATGCCCAGGAGCACATCGCCCTTGCGTCCATAGGCAACGGTCTGCTGCGCCATGGAAAGATACGCGCCGCAGTCGTTCTCAGCAGCCGCTGAAACGGCTGCCTGTCGTGTCAGGGCAATCGCAGGCAGGCCCTGCTGCATGGCCTTGGCGCTGCCGGGCAGTATCGCGTCCATATTCCGGCTGAGCGCTTCAAGCCGGGCGCCATGAAACCGTCGCGGCAGGGAAGATCCCTTCACCAGTTCTCTGGCAATGCGCTCGCCGTCCGCGCAGCTGCCTTCCTCGCCGCAGATCAGCAGCTTTCCGCCGTCCTGATAGCAGTCCCGCATGATCAGATACGTATCCATGATCTGTTCTCTGCATCCTTCAAGCTGCGGATACTGCTCAAACAGGCGATTGTAGTGCGCCATCACCTCGGGCTTCCGCTCGTCTCCGTGCGTCAGCGGGTCAATTCCCAGGTTATACAAAGCCACCATGATGCTGGCCAAATCCCCGATCGCCTCGCCTGTCTGCGCAGGCACAACCCGAAGCCCCTCCAGCGAGAAGGGAATGGCTTCCGCCTTCAGCTCGGCTTCCATAGCGGGGCGCAGCAGTTCTTCACAGCGCACAAATATGCTGCCGATCGTCACAACCTCCGGATTGAAGGCATCCACCAGCATGGCCACCGTCCTGCCCAGCATCCTGCCGATATGATTCCAGAAGCGGATCGCGTCTTCATCCCCACGGCGGGCACAGTCCGCCATCACCTTGACGTCCAGTTCTTCAATGCTGTTTACATCATTCATCCAGGCAGGGATTTGCCCCCTGCTCATCATGTCCTTCGTCCATGCCATGGCCTGATGGCGGATCGCCTCGCCGCTGGTGTATCCCTCCACGGAGCCAGCCTTGCCAAACCCCACAGGCCCATCATCCGTCAGGCGAAGGTGGCCAATCTCGCCGCCCATATCCGTATGACCGCAAAGCAGCCTGCCTTCAACAATCATGCCGCCTCCCATGCCGGTTCCCATCGTCAGGAAGATCATGTTGGAGGTGTTGCGTCCGGCGCCCAGCTTCCATTCAACCAGGGCACAGGCGTTGGCGTCATTCTGCAGAAAAGCCTGAATGCCATACTTTTCTTCCAGCATGCGGGTCAGCGGAATGTTCACCCAGCCGCGAAGATGGGGCGGGCACAGCACAATGCCGTGGCGGGCATCGAGCGGGCCGCCGCAGCTGATGCCAATGGCATCAATGTCCCGCGGGGTCAGCCGATGGGCCGCCAGAATCGCATCAATGCCCTCGCAGAGCTTGCCCCAGGCATAGTCAAATCCCTTGTCAACACATGTGGCAAAACGGATTTTATCCGTGATCACGATGCCGTGGTTCACCTCGGCCAATAACACGCAGCACTTTGTTCCGCCGATATCCAGGCCAATGTATTTCTTTTCCATAGAGGATTCCTCCCATTCTGCAATCATCCGCATCCATGAATGCCGTTTCCCCAAGCCGATTACAGCGCCTCATGCACCATCTCCGGGCCATCGGCGGTATAGCAAACCTCTCCGCGCATCGTTTTCAGAGAGAAACGCAGGCTGCAGCAGCTCGCATACTTGCGCCAGGTGAATTCGATCTCTCCGTTTTCCTCATAGCGATCAAAGAAATCCCCGCTGAAGGCAGGGTGCCTCCGCTTCAGCCGGATCAGGCGAATCACGCGCTGCACCTCGGGCCGCGTTTTTTCGCCACATAGCCCACCGCGTCAAGACGGATATACCGGATCCCGTGAGCCTGCATGTCATCGAGCAGATCCGTAAAGTAGGCCCGAACCTGGGGGCAGGTGATGTCCAGGTCGATCTGTTCAGACGGATCCGTCGCGCCAAAGGTCGTCCACAGTGTGACCTTCCGTCCATCCTTGCGGGTATACGTGGAGTAGTGACACGAGCGGCGCAGCAGCACAGCCTTCTCTTCCCCGAGCGTAGGCGGCGCATCACCCCACACCTTCTGCGGCGTGATGAAAAAATCGGCGTAGGCGGAATCATCGCCCTTTTCCAGGTAATCCCTGAAGAACGGCGAAAGCCGCGATACATGATCGACCATGATGTTAAGCATCACATCATAGTCCCTGGCCAGCGCAGCCATATCATCCCAGGTGCCAAAGGACGGTTCTATCACCGCGTAATCGATAGGTGCAAAGCCGCGGTCGCCGGACGAAAGAAAGGGAGGCAACACATGCACGCCCGTAAACAGCCCGCTGAGCGAATGATTCAGCACCTGATGAAGGGCGGCAAGGCTTCCGCCCATGGAGTCTGCATAGGTGATCAGCTATACCTGATTCCGTTCCATAAAACCATTCCTTTGTGATCATTAAACCGATTGCCGGATAATCAGCTTGTGAGCAACGATGATATTCCGCTCATCGGAGGTTTTTCGGATGATGTCAATCAGAAGATTGACAGATTCTCTGCCCAAAGCAATACGATCCTGCGCAACCGTGGTAAGCGGCCCAGGGACATATCCGCTCAACGTGATCTTGTCAAAGCCGATGATGTCCACTTCTCTGCCCACGGCACTCCGATGAGCCAGCAGAGCGGTTTCCGCACCGACGGCCATCAATCATGGCGATAGGCTTTTCTATGGTCAGCAGCTAGTACAGAACGGAATGCTGCACGGGCCGCTTCATATCCATCCTGCCAGCGCCACAGCCAGACCGGATCCAGATGCGCGTTGCCGATCATATAGCGCACCTTCTTCATGACAAGACCTCTTCATGGTTACTGATGCACATAATATGCAGCAAGTCTCAACTTTTGTCAATAGATATGAAGCAGTGTTGTCATTTTTCTCCGCGAAACCCATCAAGTCGCTTCACCATCGTATCCGGCAACGATTCCTTACCTATAGCCCCTTCAAGTCGCGGCTTTCATCGGCGGTTATTGTCAGTTTTCGTCCCCATCTGTTCCGGATCTTCATCAAGCACACCTCATTTCAATAAAAAGCCAGGCCCATCGCTTGAAGAAATCTCCGAAACAATGGGTCTGGCTCTTTTTCAGGTATATCAGGTTCTTTCAAAAATGTCTGTGAGCGTTGCCTGTAAGCCGAGTTCTGTAATCGGCGGTCATCTATCTAGACCCGTTGTTGCCAACGGGTTCAAGCGAAATCCTGAGAGCTCGACGGGCCGTCTCAAACGCTCTTTCGTTTCTTGCTGCGAGTGGGGTTTACATCGCGGACGAGTCGCCAGGCCGCGGGTGAGCTCTTACCTCACCTTTCCACCCTTACACGCCTTGCGGCGTGCGGTATCTCTCTGTTGCACTTTCCCTGGGGTCGCCCCCGCCGGGCGTTACCCGGCACTCTGCCCTATGCAGCTCGGACTTTCCTCACACCTTCCGGCGCGCGGCCGCCCGGCAGCCTCACAAACGGTCGGATTATATCACATTTTGCAGCGCTTGTCAACGGCGGGACAGCGCGATGAGCGAGAGCAGCTCCTCATCGATCGCATCCGCATCCTGAAGATGGATGTGCGCGGTATACCGGCTTTTTGAAACGGGCACCACCATAGCAAACCGCGGATGCTCCGCCGCCTGCCGCAGGCTGATGCTCAGCCACAGGCCCGCCATGTGCTTTCTGGGTGGGAAAGAGACGTACAGATACGGCTTGGGATCATCAAAGGCGATGCACGTCTTCATCACGCGCAGGCCCGTGTCCGGCCAGCGCGCGAGCACCCGCTCCCTCAGCGCCTCAAACAGCGCCCACGCCTCGGACTTCCCCGCAAAGAATGCGTCGATCTGCGCGATGACGTCCATATGGTTCTCCTTCCTCACGATACCGCGGACAGAAAAAGCGGACCGAAGCCCGCTCTTCTTGACGCATAGAAAACCGCGTAAAACCGTGCAGTGGGCACCGATCCTCCTGATTGGCCAAAGCCCTTCGGAAGCGGAAACAGCCGCAGTCCGCTTATTTCACCAGGATGATGCGGCCGCAGTTCTCGCACTCCACGTACGGCTGGCCGCTGCGCACCTTGTCCTTGTCCGCAGCGGAAAGCTGCATGTTGCAGCCGCCGCAGCGGTCGTCATGCAGACGCGTGATGGGCATCGCCGCATGGCGCTTAATCGACTTGTACTTCTCAATCAGCGCCGGATCGATGCTCTCCGCCTCCTTGGCCACTTTCTTCTTGAGCTCGTCGAGCTTGACGGAGGCCGTCTTGAACTCCTCGTCGTAGATGACCTTGATGCGGTCAAACTCTGCGCGGGCCTTGGCGGCGCGCACGCGCACCTCGCGCTGCTGGCGGTCGCGCGCCTCGCTGTCCTTGCGCATCTTGGCCAGCTCCGACTCATAGCGGGAGATGGTGGTCAGCAGCTTCTGGATGGACGCGATCTGCTTCTTCGCCTCCTCGAGATCCTGCGGACGGTTCGCCTCAAAGTTCGCCGTCGCCTCGGCCACAGAGCCGTTCAGGCGCGTGATCTCATCCGCCAGCGCTTCCATACGGTCGCTCATGATCTCCACGTCCGACTCAATCTTCTTGAGGACGCTCTGCTGCTCCAGCAGGAATTCGCGATGCTTGAGCAGCTCCTTGCGGTTGCTGCTTGCGCGCATCTCCTTCTCATACTGATCCAGCTCCATGTCAACCTGCTGGTACTGCCACAAAAGTTCGTACTGATGCAAAATCAGGCCCTCCTTATCCTCAACGCCCGAAGGGATTTCCCTTGGAGCAAAAAACCGTTACATTATATTTTAGCGCATCACAGGCATTTTGTAAAGCATTGGCCATCACTTCACAGGCAGGATTTTCCGTTTCAAAGTGTCCCGCCTCGATCACGCACATGCCGCTATCCATCGCCTCCAGCGCGACGTGATGCTTGATCTCGCCGGTGATGAAGCAGTCCGCGCCCAGCGCAGCGGCCTCCGGAAAGAGACTTCCGCCCGCGCCGGAGCAGCAGCCTAGCGTTCTGACCGGCGTATTCGCGCCGCCGTATGCCCGCACAACGGCATGCAGCTTTCTCTGCGCCCGCGCGCACAGATCGCCAAAGGTCGTGCCTGCCTCCACGTCGCCCACGCGAATGCAGCCCTCGCCGCGCACATTTTGGGCGCCCATCTGTGCCAGCAGCGTGTCGTTCACGCCGCCCGGCGCGCTGTCAAAATTCGTGTGCGCGGCGATGTGCGCGATGCCGTTTTCCGCCAGCGCGAGCAGCAGCCTGCCCTCGCGGTCAGCGTCCGTCATGCGCCTGCGCGCGTCCATCATGATTGGGTGATGCGTGACGATCGCCTGCGCGCCCAGCGCCTTTGCTTCTTCGATCACGCCGTCCGTCAGATCCAGCGCCGTCAGCACGCGCGTGACGCCTCTGTCTGCGTATCCCATAAGCAGGCCGACGTTGTCCCAATCCTCTGCCAGCTCATATGGCGCGATTTCGCCGACCAGCCGTTCCAGCTCCTTCACCGTGCATGCGTTCACATTCATCGCCTCCGCCATCCATTCAAGTTCCCGGCTGCTGACTGCCCTGCGGGCACGCGCCTTGTCGGAACAAAGCGCCGCCGTCTGCTCCATCTCGCGCACGCGCACGCTGCGCTGCCAGGCAAAGTATGCCCGCTGCCCCTCGTCCTTCATGCCGCAGACCGCCGTGCCCAGCAGCGCCTCGCGCTCATCCAGACGGCGTATCTCGTCCGCTCTGGCCAGCATCGTCACATAGCGCCGTCCTGCCGCGCGGGAGAAGACCTCTCTTTCCACGGCAAAGCCCATCTCGGCCAGCCCGCTGCGCAGCAGCGGCAGATCGACATTCGCCTGCAGAATCAGCGATGCGCTGCCGATCCGCTCCCGGCCCTCGCGGAGAATCCGGAGGATTGTCTCCGCGCCCATGCCCGCGATCACGATGGCCTGCACCGGCCGGTCAATGCCCGCCAGCCCGTCAGCCTGCACGACAAGCGCACGATTCTGCAGCCCGGACGTCGCCAGCAGGCGCTTCGCTTTCTCAAGCGATGGGCCGCTCACGTCGCTGGCAATCATGAAAAGCCGGCTGCACCGCTCGAGCAGATGCGCCGTCAGCTGCCCGTGATCGCAGCCGATATCCGCCGCGCAGGGGCTTTCGCAGCCCGCCACGGCCTCCAGCACCAGCTCCGCCATCGCGCCGAGCCGCTCGTCCAGCTGAACCATGTGCCCCCTCCTTTACGCTTGTTCTCAAAGAAATCAGGAAACGATGGGCTGCCGCCCAAACCTGCTTGGGGATTTCATCCCCAAACCCCTTCATCGCTTCGCGCCTGTATTCAGCTTTTGAAGTCAATAGAATCATAACAGGTCAAAAAACGAGGGACTTTCGCCCCTCGATCATCGATTATTCGAGATAATCCTTGAGCTTCTTGCTGCGGCTCGGGTGGCGCAGCTTGCGCAGCGCCTTCGCCTCGATCTGGCGGATGCGCTCGCGCGTGACGTTGAACTGCTGTCCGACCTCTTCAAGCGTCCTCTGGCGGCCGTCCTCCAGGCCGAAGCGCAGGGACAGCACCTTCTTTTCGCGCGGGGTCAGGGTGTCCAGCACGCTCATGAGCTGCTCCTTCATCAGCGTGAAGGACGCAGCCTCTGCGGGCGGCGGCGCGTCGTCATCCTGGATGAAGTCGCCCAGGTGGGAGTCCTCCTCCTCGCCGATCGGCGTCTCCAGGGAGACCGGCTCCTGCGCGATCTTGATGATCTCGCGCACCTTCTCCACCGAGATGCCCATCGCCTCGGCGATCTCCTCCGGCTGCGGCTCACGGCCCTTCTCCTGCAGGAGCTGACGGCTGACGCGGATCAGCTTGTTGATCGTCTCGACCATGTGCACCGGAATGCGGATCGTGCGCGCCTGATCGGCGATCGCGCGGGTGATCGACTGACGGATCCACCAGGTGGCATACGTCGAAAATTTAAAGCCCTTCTGATAGTCGAACTTTTCCACCGCCTTGATCAGGCCCAGGTTGCCCTCCTGAATCAGATCCAGGAACAGCATGCCGCGGCCGACATAGCGCTTGGCGATGGAGACGACCAGACGCAGGTTCGCCTCGGCCAGCTTCTTCTTTGCCGCCTCGGCGTCCGGGCCGCCCTCGAGCATCTTCTTGGCGATCTCGATCTCCTCGTCCGCGGTGAGCAGCGGCACCTTGCCGATCTCCTTGAGATACATGCGCACAGGGTCGTCGATGCTGATGCCCTCCGGCACGGACAGGTCAAGCTCCGGCTCCGCAGCTTCCTGCGCGCTGGCGACCGCCTCGTCCTCGGAGCTGCTCACGATGCTGACGCCCTCGGCCTCCAGCGTTTCAAAGACCGCGTCAATCGCATCCGCATCGATATCCAGCTCGCTGAGCTTGTTCATTACCTCCTGATAAGAGATCGTCTTCTTCTCGTTGCGCGCGAGATCGAGGATCTCCTTGACCTTCTGCTGCGCCTGTTCACGTGTCAGTGCCATAAGAAGTCATTCCTTTCTTCCGGCCGTCTGTCTTTCCTTCGTCAGTTCCTGTATCTTCAAAAGCGTTCTGCGCTTGTCTTCGCCCGTCTGATGGCCGAGCTCCTTCTGAAGCGCCGCGATCTTCTCCTCGATGCGCTTCCTGTGCAGGATGCGCAGACAGTCGCCTGCCATGCGCAGCTGCCCCTCCTCGCCCGCGCCGCTGTCCTTTTCAAGCAGCCGTGCCGCGCGCGCGCGTTCGTTTTCGTCTGCAATCTCCTCAAGAATCGCGCCCGGCGTCATGCCGTCGATGAGCTTTTGCGCCATCGCGCGCCGCTCCGCGGAGATAAAGTCGTCCGCCGTCACCGTGCCCGGCTCAATGCGCTTTTCTGCCAGCAGCAGAAGGAGCTGGCGCTCCGCGGCGGCCGTCTCGGTGTCCACGCCCTCGTTCATTTCCTCCAGCGGCCGGGCCGCATGGCGGTACGTCCTCTGCTGCTGCTGGCTGAGCAGCTCCGTGCGGCCGATCTGCGCCAGCAGCACGTCGCGCGGAAAGCCTGTGGCAACCATGAGCTCCTTCACATAGTTTTCAAGCTCAACCGGCTCCTTGACCTTCGCCAGATATTTGGCGCAGGCGATGGCGTACGCGGTGCGTCCCTCCTGGGTGGAGAGGTCGTGATGCTGCGCCTCCTGCCTCATGCGGTAGGTCGTCGCATCCATCGGCGCCAGACTGTCCAGCGCCTGCAGTCCGCGCTGACGGATGTATTCGTCCGGATCCAGTCCGTCGGGAAACACGAGTACGCGCGCCTTCACGTTTTCCTCGTCAAAGATCTCCAGCGCGCGCAGGATCGCCTTCTGGCCCGCGGCGTCGCCGTCGTAGGATACCCAGATTTCCGGCGCGTACCGCTTGAGCAGCCTCGCCTGCTCGATCGTCAGCGCCGTGCCCAGCGTCGCGCAGACGCCCGGCACGCCCGCCTGCGTCAGCGCGATCACGTCCATATAGCCCTCGACCAGGATCACGCGCTTCAGGCCCCGCTGCTTTTTGAGCAGGTTGGCCGCAAACACGCCCAGCCGCTTGTTGAACACCGGCGTATCGCCTGTGTTGAGGTATTTCGGTTTGATATCACCCAGCGCGCGCCCGCCAAAGCCCAGCACGCGCCCCTGCGCGTCGATGATCGGGAAAATCGCGCGCTGGCGGAACATGTCGTAAACCCGCCCGTCGCGGCGGACCGAGATGCCCGCGCGCACGAGCTCGTCGTCCGTAAAGCCCAGCGCGCGCATGGCCTGCGTCGCGCCGTCCGACCTTGCGGGCGTGGAGCCCAGGCCGAACATGCGGATCGTCTGATCGTCCAGCCCGCGGCCATACAGATACGAGAGAATCTGCGCGTTTTCCTTCTTCCAGAGCTCACTGTGGAAAAAGCGCGCGCACTGTTTGTTCGCCTCGACAAGCCGCTCCTTCTCGCTGCGGCTGGCCGCATCCTCGCGGCCGGCGATCATCTCCGGCAGCTCCATGTGGTTCTGCTCGGCCAGCAGCTTCACCGCGTCGGCAAACTCCAGATGCTCGATCTCCATCACAAAGGTGATGGCGCTGCCGCCCGCGTGGCAGCCGAAGCAGTAGTACATCTGGCGCTGCGGATTGACGGAAAAGGACGCCGTCTTCTCCCCGTGGAAGGGGCACAGCCCCCAGTAGCGCCCGCCCTTGGGGGTCAGGTGCACATACCGGGAGACCACCGAAACGATGTCGGAGCGTTCGCGCAGCTCGTCAAGCCACGCCTGCGGAAACCTCAACGTCCTTCACCGCCCTCTCCCTTGACCTGTAGGCAATTGCGCAAATCCGTACATCGGGCACAAAGCGGCCCGACTCTGTGAAGCTGTCCGGACGTGGGAGCGGCACGGCCCGCTTCAGGCAGCCCAAATGCCGTCCTATCTTTTTCGCCGCAGGACGGCGCATTCCTGCAAACGGACTGCACTTTTTTCGGGAAAAAGTCCTTGCTTTCATCCAATTCCGTCAAAAAACGGCGGAATAAACAGCTTCTGATAGGTTTTCACCGCATACGCGTCGGTCATGCAGGCGACGAAATCGCACACGCCGCGCTGAATGCCCTCGCGATAGACGATCTCCATATACTCGTTGGGCATCTGCCCCGGATGCTCCATATAGTAGCCCACCAGTTCGGTGACGATGTGGTGCGTCTTGCGGCACTCGTTGTTCGCCCAGTCGCGGGAATACACACGCTCAAACATGAACGCGCGCAGTTCGAGCAGCGCGTCCCAGATTTCCGGCTCCATCGCCGTCTCGTTTTTTCCCTCGCTGTGGCGCACCACGCTGCGGATCATCGTATCGATGCGCTCGCCGTGGGTCGCTCCAAGCGTACGGATCGCGTGTTTGGGCAAATCCTCCACGCTCAGCAGGCCCGCGCGCACCGCGTCGTCGATATCGTGGTTGATGTAGGCGATGCGGTCCGCCAGGTGCACGCAGCAGCCCTCCAGCGTCTGGGGCTTCACCTTGCCGGAGTGATGCTCGATGCCGTCGCGCACCTCCCAGGTGAGGTTGAGGCCGCGGCCTCCGTTTTCCAGCACCTCTACCACGCGCCGGCTCTGCTCCCTGTGCTCAAAGCCGCCCTCGATGATCTTGTCGAGCGCGTCCTCGCCCGCGTGGCCGAAGGGCGTGTGCCCCAGGTCGTGCCCCATGGCGATCGCCTCGGCGAGATCCTCGTTCAGCCGCAGTGCCCGCGCCAGCGTGCGCGCCACCTGCGTAACCTCCAGCGTATGCGTCAGGCGCGTCCTGTAATGATCGCCCTGCGGGGAAAGAAACACCTGCGTCTTGCCCTTCAGGCGCCGGAAGGACTTGCAGTGCAGAATCCTGTCCCGGTCGCGCTGGAACTCCGTGCGCATGTCGTCCGGCGTCACGGGCCGCTCCCGGCCGCGGCTCTCGCTCGAGAGCGTCGCGAACGGGCTGAGCGTGTCGCGCTCCCGCTGTTCAAGCATCGCCTTGATAGTCATCTGCGCCGCCTCCCTTCTTGTTAGCACCACATCGGGGGAACGATTGGGGCTCTGCCCCAACCCCCGCAAGGGACATTGTCCCTTGGCCCTTCTTCGCTTCGCGCTTTCATCCAAAGTGCGGATATTATAAAAGCATAATTCGACACCGGCTGACAAAAACCTATCGCGGCGCAAAAAATCCCCGCTTCAACTTTTTGGGTCAAAGCGGGACGTTTGCCTTTGCAGATGATTTCAGATTCCGCCGTAATGATGAAACAGCAGCAGGTCGCCCGCCTGCACGGTGATCCTCGCCTCGTCGGCCGTCACCACGTTGCTCACGCCCAGCGGATGCACGAAGTCAAAGGACAGCGCCTCCTGAGAATGATAGTAGCAGCCCTCAAGCGTCACGCCGTGCGCCTCGCCGATGGGGATCAGGGAAATCGTATCCCCCTTCGCACCGCGCAGCGTGATCTCGCCGTCGATGCGCACAATGCGCACGCGCTCGTCGAGAATCTGCGCGAACGCGCCGCCCTCGTGCGCGCGATTAAACAGCATGAGGTTGGCCAGCGCGTGATCCATACGCCCGCCCAGCGCGCCGAGAATCGTGATCTCCGTCGCGCCGCGCGACAGCGCGACCTCCATGGCGTGTCCGCCGTCGGTGTCGTCCTTCTCGCAGGGCAGGCGCTCCATCTCTGTGCTGCCCTCCCTGCGTGCCAGCGTCCCGGCGCTGACGGAGTCCATGTCGCCCAGCAGCAGATCCGGCAGCACGCCCGCCGCCTCAAACGCCTCAAGACCTCTGTCCGCCGCAATCGTCAGTTCAGCGCAGGACGTGCAGCGTTTCAGCAGTGGCGGGGACGGCAGGTCGCCGCCCAGCACAATCAGCGCGCGCATCGCTCGCCCTCCTGCAGTCCGCGCAGCGCCGCCACGAACGCTTCCGGGGCTTCCGCGCGGAACAGGCCCGTGCCGGTGACCAGCACGTTGGCGCCCGCCTCGACCACCCGGTGCGCGTTGTCCATCTTGATGCCGCCGTCTACCTCCAGGAAGATGTCGCGTCCGCACGCGTCGATCATCCTTCTGAGCACCGGCAGCTTTTGCAGGCAGTCCTCGCGCAGGCTCTGGCCGCCGAAGCCCGGCTCCACGGTCATCACCAGCACCAGGTCGCACAGCGGCAGCAGGCGGCGGATCTCCTCAGGCCGGGTGCCCGGCTTGATGGAGAGGCCGGTCTTCACGCCCAGCGCCGCGATTTCGCGCAGCAGATCCTCCACGTCGTCCTCGATCTCGGCGTGAACAGTGATCAGATCCGCGCCCGCACGGGCGTATTCTGCGATATACTGCCGCGGGTTGGAGAGCATCAGGTGCACGTCCAGAAACAGCTTCGTCTTTCTGCGTATGGCGGTGACAGCGTCCGGGCCGAAGCTGATGTTGGGCACAAAATGGCCGTCCATATTGTCAATGTGAAGCCAGGTAAGGCCCAGCCGCTCCACCAGCTCGATCTCCTCGCCCAGGCGCATCAGATCCGCGCCCAGCACGGAAGGTGAAATATGGATCATTCGTATCGCCCCTTCCAGTTCTCCTTGACCTGCGCAAGCAATTCGCGGTATCTCGCCCAGCGCACGGCGCTCAGCCTGCCCGCGGCTACGGCTTCCTTCACGGCGCAACCGGGTTCCCGGTCGTGCAGGCAGGGCTGAAAGCGGCATTCGCCCGAGAGCGCGTTGTACTCCGGATACAGCTGCGCGAATTCCTGCGGCTCAATGCCGTCCTCCAGCTCCAGCAGGCTGAAGCCCGGGGTATCCAGCACCAGCATGCCGTCTGATGCCATCATCTCCGAGCGGCGGGTCGTGTGCCGTCCGCGCTCGGTCTTGCGGCTCAGGCCGCCGGTCTCCAGCTGAAGGCCGAGCAGCGCGTTGATCAGCGAGCTCTTGCCCACCGCGCTCTGGCCCGCCAGGCAGGTCACCCTGCCGCGCATCGCCTCGCGCAGCGCAGGAACGCCCTCGCCCGTCAGCGCGCTGGCCGCGAACACGCGCAGCTGCGTGCCGGCGTATTCCTCGCGGATGGACCGTTCCAGCGCATCGCCCAGGTCGATCTTGTTGACGCAGATCGCCGGGGTCATGCCGCCCCGCGCCGCGCGCAGAATCAGCTTGTCGATGAGCAGCATGTCCGGATGCGGCACGCTGGCCACGACCAGCATGAGCATGTCGCAGTTGGCCACGCTGGGCCGCAGCATGACGCTCCTTCTGGGCAGAATCTCCTCCAGCCAGCCGTTGTCCTCGCCCTCGCCCGGCGTGAAACGCACGCGGTCGCCGACCATCGGCGTCAGCTTCTGGTGGCGCAGCTTCTTCTGCGCGCGCAGCGTGTATTCCTGCCCGTCCTCGTCGCAGAGCACGGTGTAAAAGCTGCCGATGCCCCGCATGATGCTTCCAACCATGGACTTCCTTTCATGGGGCCTCGCCCCAGCCCGTCCGAAGGGCCGTTTTCTGATTCCTCCGGCTTTCCGGAATCCGACCGCGTGCCTTTACTGGAGAACCGCGGTCGCTTCGCTTTTAAAGCCGCCGTCCAGATACACGCGCCAGGTCTGCACGCCGCTTTTCTCGCTGCGCAGCAGCACGTCGAGCGTCACCTCGCCGGGCTCCGTGTGCGTCGCGGCGTACATGTCGCTCTCCTTGCCGTCCTCGCCCACCAGCGTCACGCGCACGCTCACGCCCTCGCGCGGCACCTGCACCGTCACCTTAACCGTCGCGGTGTACTTGCGCCGGTCGTAATAGCCCACGCTCATCTCCACCGCGCTGCCCGGCAGCACCTCGGTGAAGCGCTCCAGGGACTGCGTGAGCACCACGCCGTCCTGTCTGGCGTCCGAGACGTTTTCATAGGTGATCAGCCCGCGGGTCAGCCCCAGCGTTTCGATGCGCGAGAGCGCCTCCTCCTCGCGCTGGCCCACCAGATCCGGCACGACCACGCGCCCGCCGGAAACCGTCAGGCTCACCGCGCTGCCGATTCTCGCGCTTGCGCCCGCCTCCGGCTGCTGGGCGATGACCGTGCCCGCGAGCTGATCGCTCGGCGCGAGCGTGATCTCGCCGACCGCAAAGCCCTGCGCTGCAATGGCTGTGACGGCATTGTCCTGCGTCAGGCCGGTAAAGCGCTGCACGGCGAGCATGTCGCTGCCGCGCGAGATGGTCACATACACCGTCTCGCCCCGGTTCACCTGATCGCCCGCTCTGGGGATCTGGCTGCTGACGTAGCCCTCCATCACGTCGCTGTACGCGTAATCCAGCTGCGCCTGCAGGTTGGCGCTGGCGACGAGCCGCTCCGCCGTCGCCGCGTCCACGCCGGTCAGATCCGGCATCCGGGTGAGGACGAATACGGCGCGGTACAGCGTCACGCCCGCCAGCGCGATCATGCTCAGCATGACGACGATGACCACCGCCATCACCGCGCGCATGCGCGCGCCGCCCGGATGGGGCTTGTGCAGCGGGCGCCTGCCGCGCGGCCCGTCGTGCTCGATGCGCTGGGCCATGAACTCGCCGTCCGGATGGCGCAGCGCGCGGCGCAGGTCGCGGATCATGCTCTCCGCATTCTGGTAGCGGTCGCGCGGCTCCTTCTCCAGCGCCTTCTCGACGATGAGTTCCACCGCGCGGCTGACGTCGGCCTCTTCCCCGACGGGCCTGGGCGTCTCCATCAGGTGCATCATCGCCACGGACACCGCCGTCTCGCCCTCAAAGGGGACGTGACCGGTGAGCATCTCGTAGAGAATCACGCCCACGGAATACAGGTCGCTGGCGCTCGTGGCGCGCATGCCCTTGGCCTGCTCGGGCGAGAAATAGTGCACCGAGCCCATGACGTTGCCGTCGGAGGTCAGCGTTTTGGTGTCAGCCAGGCCGGCGATGCCGAAGTCGCCGATCTTGACCTGACCGCTTCGGGTGATCATGATGTTCTGGGACTTCACATCCCTGTGGATGATGCCGCGCTGGTGCGCGTGCGAGAGCGCCGCGAGGATGCACAGCGCGCAGTGCACGGCCTCCTCCTGCTCCATTTTCCCCTTCTCGGCAATGATATCCTTGAGCGTTTCGCCGTCGACGTATTCAAGGGCGATGTACGAAATGCCGCCGGCCTCGCCCGCGTCGATCGAGTTGACGACGTTGGGGTGGTTCAGCTTGCGGTTGACCGCCGCCTCGCGCTTGAAGCGCTCCTTGTACTCCGGATCGTCCTCGTACTCCTCGCGCAGCACCTTGAGCGCCACCGTCTGGTGCGTCTTCAGATCAAACGCCCGGTAGACGATCGCCATGCCGCCGCGGCCGATGATGTCCTCCACGCGGAACCGGCGGCTGACGATCTTGCCAATCAGTCTCGATTCCACGCTCAGCCCTCCTCGTCGCGCCAGAGAATCAGCGTCACATTGTCGCGCCCGCCGGCATCGAGCGCCTGCGCAAGCAGGCTGTCCGCCGCCGCGTCCAGGTTTTCCGCTTCCTTCAGCGTGCGCGCGATCTCCCCGTCGGGGACCATGCCGGTCAGCCCGTCCGTGCACAGCAGCCACAGGTCGCCCGGTTTGCGGTCCGCCGCCAGCAGATCGGGCGCGTTGTCGCCCTGCGTGCCCAGCGCGCGGGTGATGATGTTGCGCCGCGGATGCCTGCGCGCCTCCTCCCGGGTGATGATGCGTGCACGCACGAGCTCCTCCACCAGGGAGTGATCCTGCGTGATCTGCTCCATTTCGTCCCCGCGAAGGCGGTAGATGCGGCTGTCGCCGACGTGGGCGATGTACATGTAGTGCCCGCCGCGCCACATCACAGAGAGCGTCGTGCCCATGCCCGCGCAGGCTGGATTCTCCTTCGCGCGGGCCAAAATGGCCTCGTGCGCACCGCTCACCGCCTCGCGCATCACGGAAATGCTCGCGATCTCATGCGAGGCCGCCATGCGCTTCACCGCGTCGATCGCCATGCCGCTGGCCACCTCGCCCGCGAGATGGCCGCCCATGCCGTCCGCCACGGCAAACACGCCCAGCTTTTCATCCAGCCAGGCGGCGTCCTCGTTCTGCCTGCGTGCCTTGCCGACGTCTGTTCTCAGCGTTGCAGTCACATTCGTGCCCCTTTCAGGCTCCCTCCGTCACGGCAGCGCCGTGGCGCCTCCCCCGCAGGGGAGGCCGAGGCAGCGGTCATTCTTTCTCGTTCAGCCTCTGATCCTTCAGATACCTGCGGCGCAGCTGGCCGCATGCGCCCTCGATGTCGTCGCCCATCTCTCTCCGCCGGGTGACGGAGATGTTCTTCTGCTCCAGCACCTTTTTGAACGCGTCCACCTCGCGCTCGGACACGCCCTGAAGCCCGCGCTCGGGCACGGCGTTGAGCGGGATGAGGTTCACATGGCACTGCATGCCGCGAAGGCGCGCAGCCAGCTCGGCCGCATGCTCCGGCGCGGCGTTCACGCCGTGCACCAGCGCGTATTCAAAGATCACGCGGCGACCCGTCTTCTCGATGTAATACCGACAGGCGGAAAGCACCTCGTCCATGGAATACCGGTTGGCGATGGGCATCGTCTGCCGGCGGATCTCGTCGTTGGGCGCGTGCAGCGACAGCGACAGCGTCACCGGCAGATCCTCCTCGGCGAATCTCAGCATGTTCGGCACCAGGCCGCAGGTGGACAGCGACACGCTGCGCATGCCGATGCACAGCCCGCCCTCCATGCGCAGAATCCGCAGGAACTTGACCACATTGTCGTAGTTGTCAAATGGCTCGCCGCTGCCCATCAGCACGATATTGCCGACCTTCTGCCCCTCGCCCTGCGCCGCGAGAATCCCGTTGGCGCAGACGATCTGGCCCAGCATCTCCGCCGGGGTCAGGCTGCGGGCGCAGCCGTCCAGCGTGCTCGCGCAGAACTTGCAGCCCATGCGGCAGCCCACCTGCGTGGACAGGCACAGCGTGTTGCCGTACTTGTAGCGCATGAGCACGCCCTCAATGACGTGGTTGTCCGGCAGGCGATAGAGCAGCTTGATCGTGCCGTCGAGCTTCGACTGAATGGTTTCGAGCACAGAAACCGGGTTGTCGATACAGGTTTCCTCAAGCGTCTCGCGCAGCGCCTTGGGCAGATTGCTCATGCGCTCAAACGGCACGCCCTGATGCAGCCACGCAAACACCTGCTTCGCCCGGAAGGCCGGCTGGCCCTGCGCCTTGAAAAACGCGCCAAGCTCCTCGGGGGTGAGCCCGAGAAGCTGCGTCTTGTCGTTTCTATTTTCCATCTTCGCTTACACTCTGGCCCTGCGCAGGCGGCAGACGTAGAAGCCGTCCGTACCATCGCGGTGGGCAAACATCTGCAGGCCGGTCGCGTTTTCATGCTCAGCCAGCGCCTGCGGCAGCTCCGCACCCATCGGGAAGATTTCATACTCCGGATGGCGCGCAAGGAACGCCTCGATCTGCTGTCCGTTCTCCTGCGGGAGAATGGAGCAGGTGGAATACACCAGCGTGCCGCCGGCCTTGACCATCGGCGCGACCGCGTCGAGGATCTCGCTCTGCGTGCGGCAGAGGGACGCGACGCCCTCGCGGCTCACGCGGTACTTGACGTCCGGCTTCTCGAGCATCACGCCCGTGCCGGAGCACGGCGCGTCGATCAGCGCCGCGTCGAGCGTCATCGCCATCTCCGGGCGCGGCGCGGAGGCGTCCTTCACCGCCGGGCGGACGTTCTCCAACTTCAGGCGGTTCGCGGTGCCGCGGATCAGCTCCACGCGGTGCGCGTGGGTATCCCAGGCGTAGACGCGGCCGGTGTCGTTCATCATCTCGCTGAGCACGGCCGTCTTGCCGCCCGGCGCGGCGCACGCGTCCAGCACCGTCTGGCCCGGCTTCGCGCCGACCATGCGGGCCGCAATCACGGAGCTCTCGCCCTGGATGGTGAACAGGCCGTTCTGGAACGCGCGCATGCGGGTCATGTCGCCGGCATTCTTCACCTTGTAGGTGCCCGGCACGATGCCCGGGGAAAACTCCAGTTCCTCGTCTGCAAACAGCGCGCGCAGGCGCGCGTCGTCGCAGCGCAGGTAGTTCACGCGCACGGTGATGTCGCGATCCTTCGGACGATAGCGCAGGATTTCCAGCGCTTCATGCTCGCCGTAGGCCTCAATGAGCAGCTGCGCCAGATCCATCGGCGCGGAGAACATGACGGACAGGTACTTCGCCGGGTCGTCCTGCGGCTTGGGCCACACGACGCTTTCCCTGCCGCGGATCATGTTGCGCAGCACGGCGTTCACCAGACCCGTGAAGCCCTCAAAGCCCATCGCGCGGGTCAGGCTGACGCTCTCGTCCACCGCGGCCATGTCCGGCACGCGGTCTAGGCAGAACAGCTGATACGCGCCCATGCGCAGAATCTCGCGCACGGCGGGCTCAATTTCCTTTTCGCCCTCCAGGAACTGATCGATGCGCCAGTCGAGCGTGATCCGGTTTTCCAGCGTACCGTAGACCAGCTGCGTGGTGAACGCGCGGTCGCGCCGGCCAAAGGCGGCCTGCGCCAGGCGCTTGTCCAGCGCCAGGGACGCGTACGCGTCGCTGCGGCTCACGTCCAGCAGCGTTTCCAGCGCCACGCGGCGCGGCGCGAGGTTCATCGGCTTCGGCTTTTCCGGGCGCGGAGAAACGCCCTTCTTTTCGCCGAAGGACGGCCTGTCGCCGCGCGGTGCAAAGCCCTTCTTTTCGCCAAAGAACGGCTTCCCGCCGCGCGGAACGAAGGCCTTCTTCCCGTCAATGCTGCGCTTCTCGCCGAAGCTCTTCTTCTCACCGAAGCTCTTCTTCTCACCGAAGCTCTTCTTTTCGCCAAAGCCGCGCTTTTCTCCGCCGAAGCCCGGCTTGCGCTCCTTGTTCTGCTCAAACTTCCTGCCGCTGCGGAATCCGCCGTCGCGGCCCCTGTTGTCTGCCATGCTTTACGCCTTTCCCAGGCAAACGCCTGTCTCCATGGTGTGCCCGCGCAGATAGTCCTTCGCGTTCATGCGCTTCGCGCCGGGCATCTGAATCTGCGCGAGGAGCACGTCATGATCGCCGCAGGAGACGACCAGTCCCCGCTTGGCGTCCGCCGCGATGATCTCGCCGGGTGCGCCGCTCGCCGCGCCGTCCAGTATGGTGAGCTCAAAGACTTTGATCGTCTGCTCGCCGAGCGTCGTGAACGCGCCCGGCCACGGAGTCGTGCCGCGAACCAGCCAGTCAAGCTCCTGCGCAGGCTTCCTCCAGTCGATGCGGCCCAGCTCCTTGTCCATCTTCGGCTCATAGGTGGCCGCCTCGTGATCCTGCGGGATGCGCAAAAGCGTTCCCGCCTCCAGCGCGCGGATCGTCTCGATAAGCAGCTCAGCCCCCATCACGGCCAGACGGTCGGTCAATTCGCCCGCGTTTTCCGTTTGGCCGATCGGCGTCTCGCGCGTGAGCAGGATGTCGCCCGTGTCCATGCCCTTGTCGGTGAACATGGTCGTCACGCCGGTCACCTGATCGCCCTTGATGATGCTCCAGTTGATCGGTGCGCTGCCGCGGTGCCTGGGCAGCAGCGAGGAATGCACGTTGATCGTGCCCAGCGGCGGGATATCCAGGATCTCCTGGGAGAGCAGCTGGCCAAACGCCGCCGTGACGCACAGATCCGGCGCGCAGCCCTTGAGCATGGCCACGCCCTCCTCGCGCTTGATGCGCTCCGGCTGGAAGACCGGGATGCCCGCGCTTTGGGCCAGCTCCTTCACCGGGCAGGCGGCGAGCTTGTGGCCGCGCCCCTTCGGGCGATCCGGCTGGCAGAAGACGCCGACGACCTCATAGCCCTGGTCAATCAGCGCCCTGAGCGACGGCACGGCGAAGTCCGGCGTGCCCATGAATACGATTCTCACGCTTCCCCGCCCTCTTCTTCCTCTTCGTTGTCAAAAATCTCGCGGTACATCTTGTCCACATACAGCACGCCGTCCAGATGATCGGTCTCGTGCATGATGCAGCGCGCCAGCAGATCCTCCGCCTCGATCTCATACCACTCGCCGTTGCGGTCCTGGAAGCGCGCGCGCACGACCATTGGGCGCTTGACCATGCCGCGACGGCCGGGCACGGAGAGGCAGCCCTCCGGGCCGTCCTGCTCACCCTCGACGGAAACGATCTCCGGGTTCACCATCTCGATCAGGCCGTCGCCGCAGTCCATCACGACCACGCGGCGCAGCACCGCCACCTGCGGGGCAGCCAGGCCCACGCCGTTGGCATGGTACATGGTCTCGGCCATGTCGTCCAGCAGCCTGTGCAGCCGCTCGTCAAACTTCTCCACCGGACGGCTCTTCTTGCGCAGCAGCTCGTCCTCAATATACACCATCTTGCGAAGCGCCATGATCTTCTCTCCTTTATGAATTCCGGAACAGGTTCAGGCCCGATTGCGCAGCCAGAGCGCAGTCAGGCATAATACTCCATAATCCATATCATTATAAAACAACTTCCGGCAAAAGGGAAGGGACAAATATACAGAAAAAGCATGCCGCTGCTTCGGCACGCTCAAAATTCTTTTCTTTTTTGTACGCTTATATTACCACAAAAGGGGGAAAAAGTCAAGTCTTACGCTTTTTCCCGCGCGGGTGTATAGAGAATAGCGGAGGTGAATTCCATGCTGTTTCCCGTTCCGAGAATCGAAGGCGCGATGCTCAACGAACAGACCGCGCCCTTTGGCCTCAGCCTCTCCCCTGTGCAGATCGCCGCGCTGCAAAAGCAGGAAGGTCAGGCGCTTTCCCGTACCGGCCGCGTGTGCTTCGGCAAAAGCATTCTGCCCCGTCTGGCCGCCGCGTTCGCCGGCTCGCCGCACATTCAGGCCTGCGACTGGGCGGACACGCTGGGCGAATTGACCGAGCTGTTCTACGCCCTCAAGCGCGAGACGCAGGACTCACTCAGCGACGACGAGCTGATCGAGCGCATGGTCCGCACGTTCAACGGCCCGGCGCAGGGCTCGACCCTCCTGCTGACCGATTTCTTCTTCATGCCGGACGAGACGGAGGAGGAGGACGATGAAGACTGACCTGACGCGCCTGCTCACCCGAGCGGAAAACGACGACCTGCGTGCGGAGCTGCTCGCCCTGCTGCGCTTGCAGGCCGTCGCCTATACGCAGGGCGACAGCGACAGCCTGCCCGCTGAGGTGATGCTGGAGCTGCTTGCCTCGCTGCTGTACACGCTGGGCGTCGATCCCGCTCAGCCCCAGACGCTTGCGCCGCTGTACGGCAGGGATCTGCGCCCGCTTTATGAGGCGGGCTGCCGCGCGCTGCTACGCAAAACAGAGCAGGCACGCGCGCTCATTCAGGCGCTCTGCCGGGAAACGCCGCCGCTGGGCTGCTTGTCCCTAAGCGACACCGTGCGCAGCATCCTTGCCTCGCTGGACCACTATGACGCGCGCTTCTTCGCCCACCGCGTTCCCGGCGAGATCGACTATCAGCTGATCGACCCCGTGCCCGAGAGCGTGCAGGGCATCGACTACATCCTGCTCTACCTTTCGCGCCTGCGCGCGGAAATGCGCTTTCTCGGCCGCTTTCCGCAGCACCGGCTGCTCGCCCTGCTGGACGGGACAAATCCCAGCTGGCGTGAGGAGATCGTCAGCCTCTGCCTGAGCGTCGGCGCCAACGCGCTGGGGCTCGTGCTGCTCGGCGAGGATCCCCGCCGCCTGCACATCCGCGAAAGCGAACGACAGGCGCTTTTGCAGCTTTTCTCGCCCCTGCACCCGCTGGACATTGAAAACAGGCTGGCACGCGCGTGCGGCAGCCTGCTGGATACGCTTGATCTTCGCGAGGCGCAGGACGCGGACATGATGCGCGCGCTGTGCCGCGATCTCGCCCCGCGCATCCGCAGCGCCGCGGACGCGGGCGATCTGTCGCATGTGTTTGGCGGGTTCGGGGTGCCGGTCAAAGCATACTCCCCGGGTTGACCTGACACACGCACGCGCAGCGCTCCAGCGGCGTCCTGGCGATCTCGCTCATCTTGCCCACGGCCTCCTGGCAGACGGACTTGTCCACGATCTTGAGCGCGACCTGCCAGCGGCTCTTGCCCTTGATGCGCTTCACCGGGCAGGGCATCACGCGCAGGGAGACGACGTATTTGCGCAGGTAGGCGCGCCGCTCCAAAAACGCCTCCATCTGGCGCATGGCGCTCTCCGCGGCGGACTGTGCGTCCTCCTCGCAGTCTGCCTCGTAGAGCAGGCGGGCGATGAGCGTGTACGGCGGATAGAGCGCGCGCTTTCTGCGCACCATCTCCGCCTCGTAAAACGCGCGGTAATCCTGGCGGCTGGCCGTCTCGATCGCGTAGTGCTCCGGATCGTACGTCTGCAAAAAGACCTCGCCCGGCGTATCCGCGCGGCCCGCGCGCCCGGCGACCTGCGTGAGCAGCTGGAACGTCCGCTCGGCGGACCGGTAGTCCGGGAGCCTCAGCATCGCGTCGGCGGCGACGATGCCGACCATCGTCACGTTCGGGAAGTCGAGGCCCTTGGCAATCATCTGCGTGCCCACCAGAATCCGCGCCTCGCCCCGGCGGAACTGCGCGAGGAGCCGCTCGTGCGCGTCCTTCTGGCGCGTGGTGTCGTTGTCCATGCGCAGCACCGGAACGTCCGGGAAGAATTTTTTCACTTCCTCCTCCACGCGCTGCGTGCCCGTACCGAAATACTTGATGTATTTGCTCCCGCATTCCGGGCAGACCGTCGGCACGGGCTGCTCCTGCCCGCAGTAGTGGCAGCGCAGCGTGTTTTCCGCGCTGTGGTACGTCATGGAGACGTCGCACTGGGTGCAGGTGACGGTGTAGCCGCAGCTGCGGCAGGAGACGAACGTCGAGTAGCCGCGCCGGTTGACGAACAGAATCGCCTGCTTGCCCGCGTCCATGCAGCGCTTCAGGCCGTCCAGCAGCGCGCCGGAGAAGACCGAGCGGTTGCCCTGGGCCAGCTCTCTGCGCATATCGACGACGTGCACCTCGGGCATCGGACGGTTGTTGACGCGCCGGGGCATGGTGAGCAGCGTCAGGTCGCCCCGGCCCGCGAGCGCAAAGGAGCGCATGCTCGGCGTGGCGCTGGCCAGCAGCAGCGCGGCCCCCTCCCGCTCGCAGCGCATACGCGCCAGCTCGCGCGCGTCGTAGCGCGGCGTGTTGTCCGCGATGTAGCTGCCCTCATGCTCCTCGTCGATGATGATGAGGCCCACGTTCTCCAGCGGCGCGAAGATCGCCGAGCGCGCACCGATGACCACGCGCACGTCGCCCCGACGGATGCGCCGCCACTCGTCGTAGCGCTCGCCCGGGGACAGGCGCGAGTGCAGCACCGCCGCGTCCTCGCCAAAGCGGGAGCGGAACCACATGACCATCTGCGGGGTCAGCGCAATCTCCGGCACGAGCACGATAGCTGTCTTGCCCAGCTGGGCCGCATGGCGCACGGCGCGGATGAACACTTCGGTCTTGCCGCTGCCCGTCACGCCGTAGAGCAGAAACGCGCCCTTCCCCGCCGTCACCGCGGGCAGGAGCGCGCTGAGCACGTCCTGCTGCTGATGCGTGAGCTGCGGGTCCTGCGCGGCCAGGCGCTCCATCGCGCCGTACGGACTACGCAGCACCTCGCGCTTCTCCAGCTTCACAAAGCCCATTTCACGCAGCGCGTGCAGCGCCGGACGCACGTCGCCCAGCCGCGCGCGCAGCGTCTCGCAGGGCAGCTCGCCGTTTTCGCTCTCCATCAGCAGGCTCAGCACGGCGGCGCGCTTGGGCGCGCGCTTCTGGGCGGCGAGCACCTGCGCGCGCACGGCGGGCTCCACGGTCAGCACCGCGATCTCCTGCGTCTTCTCCGCGATGCGCTCGCCGCGCATCTGCGCCGGAAACATGAG
>JAGBDL010000111.1 GCA_017937505.1 Clostridia bacterium
ATCCCGGCCAGATGGTCGACGCGTTCGACGCCTGGTGCTTCGACGCCGCCCGCCAGCCCGGCGACACCGGCATCGTGAAGACCGAGTACGGCTATCACGTCATGTACTTCTCGTCCGTCTGCGAGCATCCGTACTGGTATGTCCGCGCCGAGAGCGATTATCTCAACAAGCTCTCCGCCGACGTCTCGGAGGAGGTCTCCGCGAAGTTCGAGTCGGCCGAAAGCGTGCAGAACGCAGCGCTCGCAGATATCCTGCAGAACTGAGCGGCCCGCCGGGAGGTCCTTCCGCATGAAGCGATTACTGTTTTTCATCAACCCGAACGCCGGCCACGCGGAGATCCGCGGCACGCTCATGGAGGTGCTGGAGATCTTCTCCGCGGGCGGCTATGAGGTCACGGTCCATATGACCACCGGCCCGCGCGATCTGACGCGCCAGATCGCAGCGCGCGGCGCGCAGTACGATCTGATCGTCTGCACCGGCGGCGACGGGACGCTCAACGAGGCGGTCTCCGGTCTCATGGCCCTGCCGTATGAAAAGCGGCCGAAGCTTGGCTATATCCCCGGCGGCACCGTCAACGACGTGGCCTCCACGCTCGGGCTGTCCAAGGATACCGTCCGGGCGGCGCAGGAGATCATGGACGGGCACCCGTTCCCGCTGGATATCGGCTCGTTCGGGCCGGACCGGTTCTTCACCTATGTGGCGGCCTTCGGCATCTTTACCGAC
This sequence comes from Clostridia bacterium, assembly GCA_017937505.1. Taxonomy (GTDB): domain Bacteria; phylum Bacillota; class Clostridia; order Christensenellales; family Aristaeellaceae; genus Ventricola. Next base: position 724 of record JAGBDL010000111.1, read on the forward strand.
GTGCCGTATGAGACCCCGCAGGAGGACAAGCGCATCTGGGGCCGTCTTGCCTACATCATGAACGGCGCGGGCGCGCTCGGCCGGCTCAAGCCCACGCACGTGCGCGTGTACTATGACGATCATCAGGAGGAGGCCGACGTGCTCGTCGGCCTCGTGACCAGCACGACCTCCGTCGGCGGGTTCAAGACCACGCGGGATCTCGGCATCTCGCTCAACGACGGCCTGTATGAGATGATCCTGGTCCGCGCGACAAAAAATCTGGCGGAGTTCAATCTGGCCGCGACCCGCGCGCTGCGGCTGGACTTCGACAACGATTCGTTCATCTCCGCGCAGACGGGCGCGCTGCGGTTCGAATTCGACGAGCCGGTCGCCTGGACCGTCGACGGAGAATTCGGCGGCAGCGTCACGGAAGTGGAGATCCACAACGAGCGCCGCGCCATCGATATCATCGTGCCCTGAAGGGGCGGGAGGCAGATCATGCACATCCGATTTGCGGACCCCGGCGACGCCGCGGCCTGTCTTGCCGTCTACGCGCAGTATATCGATACGTCCATCACCTTTGAGACGGTCCTGCCGTCCGAGGCGGAGTTTTCTGGCCGCATCCGGAGCTACGGCGCGGTCTATCCCTGGCTGATCGCGGAGGAGGACGGGCGCGTCCTGGCCTACGCCTACGCCCACCGCGCGCAGGAGCGCGCGGCCTACGGCTGGAACGCGGAGCTGTCGGTCTACGTCAGCCGCGACGCGGCCGGGCGCGGGCTCGGCACGAAGCTCTATACCGTCCTTCTCGCGCTGCTGCAGAAGCAGGGCGTGCGCACGGCCTACGGCGTCGTGACCATGCCGAACGATGCCAGCAGCGCTCTGCACCAAAAGCTCGGCTTCCGCACGCTCGGTACCTACCACAATACCGGCTACAAAAACGGCCGCTGGCTCGATGTGGTCTGGTTCGAAAAGCCCATCGGCTCCTTCACCGGCGAACCCCGGCCCCTCATCCCCATCACCCAGCTCCCGGACGCCGCCGCCATCCTCGCGGCCGCCAACAC
>JAGBDL010000112.1 GCA_017937505.1 Clostridia bacterium
ATCCTTTGCGGTGGGAGAAACCACACCGGAAGAAGCGCACAAAATCGGCATGGAACTTGCCGGGGCGGTATTAGGCGGCAAGTATGAGTTTGTTTTGACAACTCACGTCGATAAAGACCATCTGCATAATCACTTGATTTTTAACTCGGTCAGCTTCGTTGACTACAAAAAGTACCATTCCAACAAACAAAGCTATTACCATATCCGGCGCACCAGCGACAGGATATGTAAAGAGCATGGGCTATCCGTCGTCGTGCCGGGACAGGACAGAGGGAAAAGCTATGCGGAATATACCGCCGAAAAGCAAGGTACAAGCTATAAAGCCAAGCTGAAAACGGCGATAGATAACCTCATTCCCCGAGTGAAAGATTTTGACGAACTGCTGCGCCGCTTGCAGGAAATGGGATATGAAATCAAACAGGGCAAATACATTTCTTTCCGCGCCGCCGGACAGGAACGGTTTACCCGCACAAAGACGCTCGGCGCGGCCTATACGACAATGAAACCTTCCGCATGTTTGATCGTTATGCACAACGGAACAACCTTCTGACGGATTATGAGGATTTCTTCCATTGGCCGCTGGAACACAAGAAGGCTTGTGCTGATGAAATGAGAGTCATCATCCAGCAGAAGATTGCTGCAGACCCAAATTACAGTGATCCTCGTCTGATTGCATTTGCCAGCCATGTGTATGGCCTCCCCGCATCTACCATGATTGATGAACCGGCTGCTGTCTCTGCTGGATGGAAGGAACTGCAGGCAAGATTTGATCTAACTGATTCCGAGATGACTTATCTTGCGCCTGAAATCATTCTTCTGGATATCACTGACCCGGAAAAGCCTTTCTATCAGATTGGTTTCTCAGCAGAAGACAAGTGGATGAGCGCACAGAAGATTGATATGCAGCCGGCAACCTACTATGTGGTTGAAGTGGATGCCTACAATGGCGAGATAGTAACAACCTACTCCTATTCCCGTAATGACGGAGAGACTGGCGTAGATGCCTGGAACCGGTGGTATTGATAAGGAGCGAGCATAATGAAACGAATCCTGATACTGATTGCGGCGTTTTTATTGCTTTCCTTGCCTGCGATGGCTGAGGAAATCGATTTGAGCACAGATGGTTACGATAATCTGCATAACGGATACTGTACGCTTCCGGATGGACGAATTGTTATGGCAGGTGGAATGGCTGCTAAGGGAAATTATCAAAATCAGAGAGCCAGATTGATTTGTCTGAATCCTGATGGGACAATTTCCTGGGAACATGTAGATTCCGCACCGGGCAACTGTTCTTTTTCCACCCCTGTCCTTTTGGCAGACGGAACCATCGGAACAATTTTCCGAAACAGCCCGGATCAGAGTATTTGCCAGATGGAGATTCGCAGGTTTTCCCTGGAAGGCGAACCTGTGGACACGCCAGTAGATATCTATGTACCTGATATGGGCGTATGTCAATCCATTGCCTCCTGCATTGAGTATGCAGTGATTCCACCTACAGCCCAAACATACTATCGCTACTTTATCGATTGGGATGGAAACATTCTATTTAGGGTCTTTTCTGAATCCAGCATGAGTGGCGTGAAGGATATGCTTTCTTTGAAGGATGGTATCCTTCTGTATGGAACAGACAATGGGTATCCCTCTCCGGCTAAACTGTTGAAGACGGATTTGTATGGTAATGTGCAGTGGGAAACAGTTGTGCCTACCTGGCTGGACGAAGGGGATGCAAACCTGACAAATGGCTTTCAAACCAGCGATGGAGGATACGTGTTCTGGCTTATGGAAAACAGCGGTAATCCGCTCGGAGAAATAACATGGCACACAGTCTTGGTCAAATTTGATGAGAATGGCCGCCAGGTGTGGGCAAATCACGAGTTGTCACAGACTGTGCTGAGCAGTTTTCGGAATCACAACTGCCACGATATTCTGGAATATGACGGGAAACTGGTGGTTGCAATTGGCGCTGAAGATTACGACGAGAACGAACCGCACCATTACCTGTGGTTCTCTGCGGATGGTGAATACCTTGGACACAGTGTTCTTCCTGTGGAAGGCCGGGCATCAGGGAGTTCTTTGACTATCCTGGGGGATGTTTTATATGACAAGAAGGTAACCTACATAAAGCATGAGGAATACATGGACACGCAAGATTCGTTTGATGTGAAATTGTATCCGGTTCCGTTGCCCTCCTACTAAATCACACATAACAAATGCGGCTGGTCATTTTCTGACCAGCCGTATTATACAAGTATTCCTACAAAGATTTTTAGATAGAATGCTTCACTCTATCATGCTCTTCTGCACGTTTACCGTCGTTGAAACGCTCCAGAGAGCCTACCAGATATCCTGTGATACGGCGAATGCGATGGAAAGGAGCATGACCGAAATCGTAAGATAGTTCTACGTATTCTCCATCCACTTTTATGTCGATCCCCAGTGGTTCCCGTCCAAACTTCTCCTTCGCTCTCTGGATATAGGCGTCGATCTCCAGCTGCTCCATTTCTCCACCAGTTACAGTGATCTTACAGGCCATGTGTTCATCCTCCTGTGGGTTCTTGCGTATGAAGACGGCTATATTATAATACACGTATGGATTTCAGGCAAGGATAGGAGATCCCTTCAATGGGGAAGAAAACCTTATTCCACATTGCTTTTGGCAGTTTGATTTTGTATAATGGCAATGCACACATATTGAAAAACGGGAAGTGACGGAGTAAATCAGCGGGGCAGCCAAAGTACCAGCTGCAAACAAATGGAGGCGCACTCCCAATGAGCAAAAACAGACTTGCGCAGTTTGTGAATCAATATATGATGAGCAGGAGAATGCGGAAAGAAGCAACCTTATCTGAACTGCGCAGACGCTTTTACATCCAGTATTTCTTGATTCTCGATTCGTGTCGGCAGCTTCATCCTTGTCTCCCAACAGATCCGGCTTTGTTCGCTCGGGCGTACATGAGCCATATCTTTCGGTCTGAATATGACGAAGCATGGTGGATCGACCATTCGGATTACCTGACACAGCCATGGTTCATCTGGCAGTATATGTGCTCGCACGGTATGGCTGAACAGCCCAAGCTTTCCGATACGCAGCCGTTTCTGCTGATCCGCCCGGAGAAGGAAGCTGCCGGCGAGTGCCTGAAGATCGAAATCAAGCGGGATCCGGACAACCCGCTACAGGGATTGCTGTATGCCTATGGCGCAGCAGATGAAAGGCTGGATCGCGTGATGCGAAGGATCCGGTGCAAAAGAATCCCCGGAGGATATGTCCGCAAGGTGGATGAATGCGCGGCACCGATTGAGGATCGCGCTGTGCAGATGTGCCTCTCCCTGCTGGAAAACGGCTGTTCAGCAGGGCTTGCTGAAAAGAAACTGTACGACCGCGTTCTGAACGAAGACTATGAACCGGAGCACAGATACTGGATTCGTGCTGCAGCGGTTCCGGAGTGGCTGCAATTGGTTTACCCCTATGACGTACAGCTTCACCGGTATCTTCTTCAGATGGGCGGCCGGTGGACGGGTAGAGAAATGCTTGTGCATGTGGCTGCGGCGGACAGAATGCAGGATATTGTGCGTTTGTATGATTTCCGCATGACGGCCGCTGCCGAACGGCTGATACGGCTGTGGAATCAGGCGCTTGATCAGGCAACTGTGTATCGCCCGAGACGAAACAAGGCGGAGCCTCCACAGCCATCTGCCATGGATCGTTTCAGGGAATTGATGAAGCAGGAAGTAGAGATCCCGGAGGATCTGATCGACCAGAATGTTTGACGCGCTTCATCCGGCTCAAATCGAAGCGGTAGAAAAGCTGAAGCGTCTCAAAGTAGGAGCGCTCTATATTGAGCGGCAGGAAGGCAAGCTGCGGACGGTATCTGAACTGATTCGCTTCAGATTGGACACGGACCGCATTGACAGTGTGATCTGGCTGTGTACCCGGAGAAAGCAGCAGATGATTCAGGCTGGAATCTTTCGCTATCTTCCGGAAAAGCAGGAAAAGATTGTGCTGGTCGGCGTTGAAAACCTGTCACACAGACTGCCGCTGTTTCTGAAACTGATGCAGCAAGCCCAGGCGGAGCGCATAATGCTGGTGATTGATAACGGGCTGCTAATCAAGAATCCCCGGGCGCTGCGGACGCAGCGCGTGCTGGCTTTGAGCGGAGCGTGCGGGTACAAGCTCCTCATCAGCGATGTGCCGCTGACCAGAAGTGCAGCCGATATGTTTACGCAGTGGTATGCGCTTGATTGGCGGATTCTGGGTTATCAATCCTACTGGGGCTTCTGCATCAATCATGTAGACAGGAACCGCCGAAGCAAGAACCTTGACTATCTGGCAAGGCGGATTGAGCCCTACTGCGCTCAGCTTCTCAGAGAGGATGTACAGCCTGTGGGCGGACGCAGGGAGTATGTGTGGCGGTTCCGGCTGCCTCAGCAGGCAGCGCAGGAATACGCCAGAGTAGCGGAGCGCTTTATGCTGAAGGCAGCATACTCCCAGAGCGGCGTATACAGGATGCTGCAGGCGTGCCAGCATGCGGCAGGAGGGCGGAGAATCATCTGTGATTATCCGCTGCGGACGGAGAATTTGTATGCTGATCCGGGCGATGATCCAAGGCTCATGTCCTTGCTGGAAATACTCACGCATTATGAAAAAGAAAGGATTTTGATCCTCTGCCGGTATGCCTGCGAGTGTGACACGGTAGAAGAAATTGTTGGCTGGTTCCATGGCAGCAGGAATGTAGGGCGCTATCCGGCATCCAAAGATCAGCGTCCAACAACGCCCCGAATAATGGTCATGAACTGCTTTACAGACGAGCGTGAAGAACGCCGTTTGCAGTCCGACGTTATCATATATTACACCAGCGACTGGAACTGGCGAAAGCGTCAGGAGAAGGAGCGGCAATGTCAGGGCGCGCTGTGTGAAAAGGAACTGACCGTCATCAGTCTGGCGGCGGTCAATACGATTGATGAGAAGATCCTTCGCAGTATATGGCGAAAGGATAATCTGATACAGGAAGTACAGAAGGAACTGATGCAGCGGAGAACAGCCTCTGCTGCGGAGGAGAGAAATGCCAAAGATTTATGAGGAACAGAATGTGCTGGACGCAGCCATCGAACGGCTGCGGTATGTCTTTCACACATTTGACAGCATCTATTTTTCCGTTTCGGGCGGTAAAGATTCCAGCGTGATGGTGCAGCTGGCTGAACGGGTGGCTGCTGAAACAGGCAAAACCTACGATGTGCTGTACATTGATCTGGAAGCGCAATACGCCCATACCATCGCCCATGTGGAAGAACTGAAAACGCTGGCCCATATCGGCACGTTCTATCATGTTGCCCTTCCCATGGCGCTGCGCAATGCGGTTTCCATGCTCCAGCCCAAATGGATCTGCTGGGATGAGGAAGCAGAATCGCTATGGGTGCGCCCGCTTCCTCAGGACGCGATCACCCTGCATAACTGTTCTTGGGAATGGTTCCACCGCGGTATGGAGTTTGAAGAATTTATTGTGGATTTTGCACGCTGGTATCACGAACTTCATATGGGGAACATTGCCTGCGGCGTCGGCATCCGTGCGGATGAAAGTCTGAACCGTTTTCAGACGATTGCCTTCCACGAACGCAAGGAAGAGTACGACGGGCATCACTGGACGACCAGACTGGAAGAAGGAATTTACAACTTCTATCCCATCTATGATTGGCGGACAGAGGATATCTGGGGCGCCGTCAGTCAGCTGGACCTGATGAGCAATGAAATATATGAGCTGATGTACAAAAACGGCCTGTCCATCCATCAACAGCGCCTGTGTCAGCCTTATGGAGACGATCAGCGAAACGGTCTGGATCAGTTCCGCGCATTGGAGCCGGAAACCTGGGAGAAGGTGCTCCATCGGGTCAACGGCGTCAACTTCGGCAATATCTATGCACGTACTACCGCGCTGGGCAATATCAAATCATTCAAGCCAGATCACATGGATTGGGAGCAGTATACCGTGTTCCTGCTGGAATCCATCGGGCTGTATAATCGTGAACTGATGCTGCACTATTACGGCAAGATTCGCAAATTCATCCGCTGGTTTGAAAAGACAGAGGGAATTACCATTGCGGATATCCCCGGTGAAGCAGACCGGCAGCTGGAGCAGCAGCGAAAAGCCATCAGCTGGCGAAGGATTGCCAGGGCGATTGAGAAGAACGACTTTTACATGAAGCGCCTGTCCTTTGCACAAACGAAATCAGATATGGCCAAGTTGGAAAAGTTCATGCGGACATGGAGCAATTTCCTTACAAGAGATTCAGACGTGACAGACAAGGATCTGCTGCGGCTGATAGAGAGGCGGGAACTTGATGGAGATCAGGAGACTGACGCGGAGTGATGAGGATTTCTATACGGTGATGGGCCCCATATTTGGCTCCCGGCTGATTGAAAAGCAAACCAAAGACCGGTTTTATGATGATCCTGCCAAGGTTTGGTTTGTCATCCCCGGTAAAGGCGCCGCTTCGTTACTGGACTGTATCATCAAAAACTTCTGGGCTGTGAACGACGAGACGGCAGATACGCTTGTTTCCGCGCTTGTACAGGAACAGAAATGGCTGGATGGCGTTCTGCCGCGCACTTACGAGGACGTATTCAAACGGCATGGCTTTGAAACAAGCGATCACCGTGTGAATTTTATAGAGGTATACCGCCATGAAAAAGATTGATTTCCCTGTTCTGAATGTGCGGATGGTTCCTGCACATAAGATTGTCGCCAACGATTACAACCCCAACCGCATGGCTTCGCCGGAGATGCAGCTGCTGAAAATCTCCATTGAGCAGGACGGTTATACGCAGCCCATCGTGACCATCTATGATCCTGAAAGGGATGTGTATGAGGTCGTGGACGGCTTTCATCGTTACCTGTGCAACGAGATGTATTTTCATCTGCCGGAGCTGCCTGTCACCGTGATTGACAAGCCCATTGATCAGCGCATGGCCAGTACCATTCGTCACAACCGTGCTCGCGGTACCCATCAGATTGTGGATATGTCGCATATCGTATGCAAGCTGATGGAGCGCGGCTGGGATGACGCCAGAATCTGCAAGTATCTGGGCATGGAGCTGGACGAAGTGATCCGCCTCAAGCAGATCAGCGGCCTGAAGGAGGCCTTTGCCCATCATACTTTCTCAAAATCCTGGGAGGAGTTTGAGAGAAAGCTTCAGTATGAGGAGATGGAAGGCAAAAAAGAACCGCAGGCAGCTCAGGCAAATCATGCGGGCGTTGTTGTGATTCGTCCCGAGCATCCGCCTTTCGTGGTGAAGCGGAGTGTTTATGTCGGCATTATTGACGCCATCCCGGCAGGATGGGTTACGACAGAGGATGCCATCCTTGAGTTTATCGGCGAGGTGTACGGCGAGAAGAACGTGAGCGTGGACTCCCTGATTACACGCACCATGGATGAATACCAGCAGGGTATTGAGCATCCCTATTGGCGTATCGTCTCCAAACGCGGACTGGTGCAGGAATGGCGCTTCTCGTACAGCCTGAAGCAGCGGCGTGAATTGCTTGAAAAGGAAGGACATACGCTGGTTCTTTCCCGCTCCGGCGTGTCCTACAAGCTGGAAGACTATAAAGAAAAAATGTTTGACCTGCGAAGGCTCAAGGATAGGATGCCTTCCAAGGACGATGCTTTTGGCGGCGTAAAACTTCCCGGAGCCTGATGTTGTCCGCTGCGTTAACTCTGTCCGAACAGAAAGAAGAGATACCATGATTCAATGCTTTGAAGATTTTTGCGGCGAACTTCAGCGATGCGGTTTCTCCATGGGTGGAGGGAACGACAAGGGAATTTTCGCTCTGATCGATTTTGACTGGACAACACAGGAGCACATCAATTCGCCTGTAAGGTGGCATTGCGGCGACCCGGAGATCGATCCGTGGGAATGGCGGATGCGTGTGCTGGAAGAACGGACTGATATCGCTTATGCCAAGCTGTTCTTCAAAACCAGCGGCTTCATTACGAAAGAGTGGTATCCCTATTTCTATGCTGTCCGCAGAAATGGGGTGAATCTTGAGGAGGCCTATGAGGATGGAAAGATCAGCTATACTGCCAGGAAAATATACGACATTGTAGCTGATGGTCATTCGGCGCTTCATGAGATCAAGGCCGCGGGTGGTTTTGGCAAAGAGGATAAGGCGCGCTTTGACAGGGCCATGCTGGAACTGCAGATGGGGATGTTTATCACCATGATCGGCCGCAAGCAAAAGCGAAATCTGTATGGTATGGAATACGGCTGGAACAGCACTGTGTTTTCTACTGTCGAAGAATTCTGGGGTGAGCGAGGGTATGAACTTCCCGAACTGGATCCCAAAGAAAGCTATGATAAAATCCGGCAGCAGATTCAGTTGCTGAATCCAGGAGCGGATGAAAAGAACATTCGGAAGTTTATCCTGGGAACATAAATTTGTTGTAATGCAGGAGCCTTGAGAGAAAAAATATCACTGTATTATTCTTGCGGATGTAGAGAATGTGGAAACGGTAGAAAGTTTCAATACAAAATGTAGTTCACTTCGTCAGTAAGATAGGTTTCAATTCGATGTCTCAAGCAGGAGGCTTGTGCTTTGAGTGATGCATGAGAAACTCAGAACAATCAGTAAATCGAAAAAGCCTTGAAATCAAGGGAAACAAAAGAAGCATCCGATTTCTCAGATGCTTCCTTTGTGTACTTAGGTACAATACCATGTGGTCGAGGTGACAGGATTTGAACCTGCGACCTTTTGGTCCCGAACCAAACGCGCTACCAAACTGCGCTACACCTCGAAATGTGGAGCCAATGAAGGGACTCGAACCCTTGACCTGCTGATTACGAATCAGCTGCTCTACCGACTGAGCCACATTGGCGTCGGATTTACCGTGCCGGCGATCACCTGACGAGAAGAGATTATATCAGGTTCTGGCCGGAGAGTCAACCCCTTTTTTACATTTTCTTGAATCTTTTTCGCCAAGCGCGAAAAAGGGCCCCATCAGCCCTGAACGTCACAAAACTGCTGTGTCCTGACCAGCGGCCAGGCGGCGAGCGCATCGCCGCTCAGGTCCTCCTTGCGCATATCCACCGCCGTGATCCGGCTGTTTTCGTAGGTGGTGTAGTAGTAGACGCCCTTGTCCGTGTTGCAGCAGGAGGAATACACCGTGATTTCCGGCTTGCCCTCCACCATCACGCTGCCGCGGACGTGGCGCACGGAGGAAAGCATGTGGAAAAACTGCGTGACGCTTTCCGCTTCGCCGCTGCCGCAGAGGGAGTGAGCCTTCATGAACGCCGCGCGCACGAACCGGGAGGGCGAGGTCAGGTCGCCCGGCAGGCCGAGGCCGCCCATGCCGCGGGAGTAGACGGGCAGATCGAGCGCGGGGGCAAAGCGGTTTTCCGGCGTTTGGGAGGTGAGCGCCCGGTAATTGCTCAGGTTGGTCAGGTGATAGGGAAACGGCGGGTTGTTCGTGAGCACGCCGACGGGGTTGTCGTGGATGTGCAGGCCGTCCGCCATCGGCTCCACGACGATGGCTTCGCTGCGGCTGGCGATGAGCCAGTGCAGCGGCGAGAGCGGCAGCGCATCGCTGAAGGGCATGGCGGCAAGGTTGATGCGCGCCAGCAGCGCTTTAGCCTGCGGGATGGTGGCGCATTGGCCGAGGATATACGGGATGAATTCAAACGGCGAGACGTTGTCCCGGTCCGGCGCCTCGGGCGGATAGTGCGCGTTGCCCGGAAAGTTCAGCCCGGCCATGGAGAGCCCCGCCTCGTTCGTCGCGTCGTAATAGAGCGGATAGCCATCGACGGTCGTCGCCACGCCGATCATCGCCAGATGCGTCTTCATCGCGGGCATGCGGCGAAAGGCAAACGGAAAGCGGCGCGGCGCGACGGTCACGGCCTCGTTCAGCGCGTATTCCAGGTCGAGGTTGCGGCCAAAGTAATGATCCCTTGTGGTGAAGCAAAGCGCTGTGCACATACAAAAAACCTCCCGCGATTACGGCTTCATGTAGTGTGCCGCGTCGCGGGAGGAGATATGCGTCAAAAGACGGGGACGGGAAGGATCTGCGACGATTCGAGCACGCCGTCCGAGGCGCGCAGCGTCAGCACGGTGCAGGATTCGGGCAGCTTGCCGGCATCGCTCTGCGGAATGCAGTACACCCGATAGCGCGCGACGCCGTCGGCAAAGGCGCGCCCGGCGTAGAGCGAGAGATAGGGGGAATCGGCTTCGACGCCGTTTTCCGCCTGCTGGGAGAGGTGGGCCTGCGCCGCAGCGGCGATGGCGTCCGCGTCCGCTTCGCCTTCTTCCGGCATGCGCCGCATGCCGCCCTCGTAGCGGCGGGAGAACTCGGCCTGAGCGTCCAGCGGCCAGGTGAAGCTGTGCTCGCCGTAGCGCTCATACCAGGCCCGAACCTCGGCGCACTGGCGGTCGAGTCCGGCGGGCACGGTGGCCAGGCGCGGCGTGGAGTAGGAGATGACGGTTCCGTCCTGCGCGGAGACGACCACGCGGAACACGCAGCCGTTGCCGTAGATGCTCTCCATCGTCACCACATAGGAGGACGGCGCGCCGTCCTCGCCAAGGGCAGCGGAAACGTCCACGGCATACTCGTCGAAGGTGAAGATCGTGGTGTCGCACTGGGCCTCAAAGCACGCGCGGGCCGCCTGAATGGCGTCGGACTCGCCGATCACACCGGCGCCGGGCTCCCCGGCGGACGGCGGCAGTGGCGTGGCGAGGAGGACGTCCTCGTGGCCGGCAGGCATGCCGGTGGACACGGCGCCATGTGCGGCGACGGTCGAGATCTTCGAGGTGGCGGTACGCTGGGCGCGCAGCGCGAAGAGGGACAGCGGCACGATGACCAGCGCCGCCGTCGCGACGGCAAACAGGAAATCCAGCCGCAGCGGCTTGCGCTTTCTGCGCGCGCGCTCCCGCACGGGCGCCTCCTGCCCGCGCACGGCGCGCAGCACGCGGTGCATGTCCCTTGCGTCAAAGTGCACGGAGCTGAGGCTCTCGTCCAGGGCATTGCGGATTCGCGGGTCGTTTTTCATCGAGGTCAGCTCCTTTCCAGCTCTTGTTGAAGCCTTTTCTGTGCCTGCGCCAGCCGTCTGGTGGCGGTGGGCGCGGAAATATTCAGGATCTGCGCGCAGGTGCGCAGGTTCAGGTCCTGATAATAATGGAGGAGGACGATGTCCTTGAGCTTGGGCGGCAGGGCCGTGACGGCCTGCGTCAGCGCCAGATGCTCCTCGTGCGCGGGCGTGACGCTGAGCGGCAGTTCCTCGATGGCCTTGCGCCGGTCGATGTGGCGCAGCCATGAGGAGCGCAGCATGTCCTTGCAGGTGTTGATCGCGATGCGCATCAGCCAGGCCTTTTCGTTTCGGATTTCCCCGCCCAGCAGCGGATCGATGTGCTCAAACGCCTTGATGAACGTCTCCTGCGCCGCGTCCTCCGCGCTGGGCAGATCGTGCAGATAGACGCAGCACATGCGCTTGACGTTGTCGCCGTAAACCTGCATCAGGCGCACGAGCGCTTGCTCGCGGCTCTCTTGTGTAGTGTCCTGCATCGCGGATTTCACCCCCTCTATATGGATAAGACGAATGAAACTTGAAATGATTTCATTCTGAGCCGGTTTTTTCAGAATTTTTGTGAAATGCATTGACCTTGCTGAGATTTTGTCTTTTCGCCCTTGCCTTTGCCGGGCGGGATGGATACAATAAAAATGCTGAAAAAGCTGAATTCTGAAACACTCCATGGAGGTTCCATATGGGCAAGGTAATCGGTATCGACCTGGGCACGACCAACAGCTGCGTCGCCGTGATGGAAAACGGCGAGCCGGTGGTCATCCCCAATTCCGAGGGCGGCCGCACGACGCCGTCCGTCGTGGGCTTTACGAAAAACGGCGAGCGCGTGGTCGGCGAGGCGGCGCGCAGGCAGCAGGCGGTCAACGCGGGCCGCACGGTGCTCTCCATCAAGCGCGAGATGGGCAACGACTACCGCGTGAAGATCGACGGCAGGGCGTATACCCCGCAGGAGATCTCCGCAATGATCCTGCAGAAGCTGCGCCGCGACGCGGAGGCGTTCCTGGGCGAAAGCGTGAGCGAGGCGGTCATCACCGTC
>JAGBDL010000113.1 GCA_017937505.1 Clostridia bacterium
CCAATCCGCGCACCATCTTTTCCGCCCTGACTTTGCCTCGTTCCGTTCAACGTACCTCCAGTACGCCTCACTGCACTTGGCTTCGTCAGAGCGAGAAATCTGATGCGCTCTGTTGGGCATTTTAACTGCGAATTAGTATAAATAGCAAATTGTGTTATAATGAGCGTTTTTTACCGGTGTGGGATTTAGACCATAATCTGGAAAAATGGAGCATACTTTGGGGAAATGATTGACTTTTCCTGCCGTCTCCCCTATACTCAGACCGAAAGCGGGCGATGACACGATGTACAGCGATCAACTTGCAATTTGTGCTCATCGCCTTTCGCGGGGGATGAAGCGGAGCGTTTCTTGCTGACCTCCGTTCATCATAAGCGGGCCCTTTGAGAAGCGGGGCCCGGGAGCTCCTCTCCAAATATGCAAAAGGCTGCCGGATGACGGACCCGGCAGCTTTTTGTGTGCGAAAAGGGTTACTTCTTGTCGTAGGAGCCGCACATGCTCTCGTCGCACTTGCCGGAGTGGCAGTTGCAGTTCGGGCGCACGTCGATGGCGTCGAGCTGGCAGTTGTTCTGTCCGCCATGGTGGCGGCAGGAAGACACGGAGCAGTGAATGGTCTGATTCATACAAATTCCTCCATTTTGGTCATACTTGAGCGCTTGCTCGGGGATAGTGTGCCCGCCGCTGGGCGAAGTATGCGGATTATTCTTGCATTCTTCGGACTGCTGTGGTATAATTCGATTTAGTACAAATGTACTAATTTTAATAAGGAGTGGAGAAACATGAACAAGAGGATGAAGGTCTGCCTGTTTGCCCTGCTGCTGTGTGCGGTGACGGCCTGCGCGGCGGCGCAGACGGCTACGGGCGTGGCCTACGGCACTTACTCGATGGAGGGCGAGCACGCGGACAGCCTGATCCGCATGACCCTGACCTGCGAGGACGGCGCGGTGACCGCGGCGCAGATCGACGAGAAGCTGATTCCGGCAACGGCCGGCGGCACGCCGGGCTGGGCTGTGCTCAGCGAGGAGACGGCGGCGCTGCTGGGCGACGCGGTCATCGACGCGAACGGCACGAAGTACCCGGCGAGCTTTGCGCTGGACGGCGTGACGTTCACCGGCGCGGCGGACGAGAACTACGCCGTGGCGTACACCGGCGCTGTGAACGGCGCGGATGTGGCGCTGATGGACTACATCTTCACGGACGAGGGCGGCGCGTGGTACTTCGCCTGTGAGCAGGCCGAGCTGCTGGACGCCACCGGCGCGTGCGTCGCGACGGCGGAGATCGGCACGAAGGAATCCATCGGGCACGGCGTGGCGTTCTGGCCGGGCGAGATCAAGTATCCGGGCAACATCGAGCGCATCTGCGCGTTCCTTGTTACCAGCGGCGTGAACTATGAAGCCGGCGACATCGCGATGGGCGAGGACGGCGCATGGGCCGTGGCCGACGTGACCACCGGCGCAACGATGGCCGGCACGCCGAATTATCTGCTGCTGGCCAAGCGCGCCTATGAAAATGCGCAGTAATCATCTTTTCTGACAGAACCGAGCGATAAGCGCGAAGCGGAGAAGGGTTTTGGGCGGCAGCACAGCCTTCCTCGCCTTTTATACACAAAAAGCAAGTGCACGCAGCGTATTTTTGCCGCGTCACTTGCTTTTATCATTCTCGTATCGGCGTCATTCCCCGCGCTCGAGCATCGCACGTCCCTCCGGCGAGAGATACGGAGCGAGTACGACCCAGTGCATGCGCAGCAGCTCCTGCTTGTCCGGCCCGGGGATGGCGCTGCGGACATGGCGGCTCAGCCAGGAGATATGGGTCATCAGCAGCATGGTCAGCAGCGTCTCCCGGATCTCGGGCGTGAAGGCGGGCACAAAGATGCCGCGCTCCGTCAGTTCGGTCATCGCATCGGACAGACAGGCGCGAAGCTGCAGATGATGGCTCTCATGAAACCCATGGTTCATGAACACAGGATCGAGGAAAAAGAAGCTGTCGCGCTCCAGCGTGTCGAGCATGAGGGAGAACATCTGCGTCAGCTGCGCGGGGGTGGCGGCATGCGTCTGCAGGCGCGTTCTGGCGAACGAGTCGTCCATCAGCGCGGTGACGATATCCTGTCTGCGCGGGAAATAATAGGTGACGTTGCCCACGCCGACGCCTGCCTCAGAGGCGATTTTTCGCATGGTGACCTGCTCAAAGCCCTGCTCGTTGAACAGGCGGCGTGCGGCCTTCAAAATGTTGCTGCGTGTGGCGGAACTCATGCCTTATGCCTCCCGATGCTCTCAATGCCCTGATTATAGCACAGATCACGACAGAAAAACATCCCGACCTGCGGCATCACATGCAATTCGCCTTGCCAACGGCGGCCCGGCAGGCTATAATGAAAGCAGCTTTTGGCCCGCACCGGATCGGAAGCACAGAGGAAAGGATGAGATTGTGATGGAATATACGACGCTGGGCAAGACCGGACTGACCATTTCCCGCATGGGCTTTGGCGGCATCCCGATTCAGAAGGTGGACGTGCCCGCTGTGCGCACGCTGATGCAGGCGCTGGCGGAGCATGGCGTCAACTACATCGACACGGCGCGCGGCTATACCGTCAGCGAGCGCTACCTCGGCGAGGCGCTGGAGGGCATGCGCGACCGGTTTGTGCTTGCGACCAAGTCCATGGCGCGCACGAAGGAGGCCATGGAGAAGGACATCGAGACGAGCCTTGCCAACCTGCGCACCGATCACATCGACCTGTATCAGGTGCACAACCCGTCGCTCAAGGATCTGGAGACCGTGACCGCCCCGGGCGGCGCGCTGGAGGCGCTGCTGGAGGCGAAGGCTGCGGGCAAGATCGGCCACATCGGCGTGACGGCGCACATGGCGACGGTGTTCGAGCGCGCGCTTGATATGGACTGGGTGGAGACGATCATGTTCCCGTACAACATCGTGGAGACCCAGGGCGAGGCGCTCATGCGCCGCTGCACGGAGCAGAACGTGGGCTTCATCGTCATGAAGCCGCTGGCCGGCGGCGCGCTGGAGGACGCGACGCTCGCGCTGCGCTTCATCCGCCAGAACCCGGACGTGTCCGTTGTGATCCCGGGCATGTACAGCGTGGACGAGGTGCACCAGAACCTGGCTGCGATGGAGGATGCCTCGCCGCTGACCGCGCAGGAGCTGGAGAAGATCGACGCGATCCGCAAAGAGCTGGGCACGCAGTTCTGCCGCCGCTGCAACTACTGCCAGCCGTGCACCGCGGGCATCGGCATCAGCGGCATCTTCGTGCTGGAGGGGTACCTCAAGCGCTACGGCCTGGGCGACTGGGCGAAGGCGCGCTACGCGGGCATGGAGAAAAAGGCGGGCGACTGCGTCGGCTGCGGCGCGTGCGAGGCGCGCTGCCCGTACCAGCTGCCCATCCGCGAGATGCTCGCGCGCTGCAAGGCGGAATTCGGAGCATAAGGCATGAAAAGAGTCAAACTGCTCGCTGCCGTTCTCCTCTGGGCGGCGCTGCTCGCGCCGTTTTTCCTGGGCGCGACGGCCGCGCATCCGGCGACGGACGACTTCACCTTCGCCGTGTACACGCATCCGACTTGGGTGCAGACCGGCAGTCTGCTGCACGTGCTCAAGGACGCGATCAGCTACGCGCTGCGCACGTGGCGGGACTGGCAGGGTACCGTCACCGGCGTGCTCGTCATGACGCTCAACCCCGCGGTGTTCTCGCTTGAGCACTACGGCGTGCACGCGGTGCTCCTGCTGACGCTGCATCTGCTCTCGTGGCTGGCGTTCTGCGCGCACGTGCTGGGCCGCAGGCTTGGCCTGCCGCGCGGCGTATGGCT
Source organism: Clostridia bacterium (assembly GCA_017937505.1). Lineage (GTDB taxonomy): Bacteria > Bacillota > Clostridia > Christensenellales > Aristaeellaceae > Ventricola. Next base: position 3,810 of record JAGBDL010000113.1, read on the forward strand.
GCCGCTGTACCTCGCGCTGTCGGCATTCGGCCTGATGTTTCTGCCGGACATCGTCGAGGGCATCTATTGGTTCAACGGCGCGTGGTTCTACACCGGCGCGCAGGCGGCGGCGCTGCTCACGCTGGTGCTGTGCGACCGGCTGAGCGAGAGCCGCGCG
>JAGBDL010000114.1 GCA_017937505.1 Clostridia bacterium
CGGCTCTGACAGCCCACTGGGCTGTCATTCACTCCCGGGCCAGGTTCGATTCCCCGGCTGTGCTTTCCAACAGACCTTGCAAAATGAAAAACCTCAGCGATCACTGAGGTTTGGTGGAGGTGAGGGGAATCGAACCCCTGTCCGAAAAAGCGACTGCCAGGCTTTCTCCGAGCGCAGTCTGCGATTTAACATTCCCTCTCCCAGGCGCCCGCAGACGGGCTCAAGGGTTCAGTAGCTTCATGATGTGGCCATGCGGCAAAGCTTAGGCATGGTCATGGCCCGCTAAATTGACGCCGGGAACCGGAGCAGCGGGGACTCCGGGCCGACGCGCAGCCTAATCAGGCCGCGAGGCAATATTCGCTATTGTCAGTTCATTTTTAATTTCCCGGTTTTAGCGTTGCCCGGGGCAACGGCTCGCTTACCCGACCGCCCACGATCCCGTCGAAACCAGTACACCCCCATAATTGGGGCCTGCATCCTGACGATACCCGATGCGGCCGTCTGCGGATCACTCTCCGCGGTTGTTTGTGCGCAGCGCGCGCTGGATCTCGCGCTTGGTGTCGCGCTCCGCCATGCTCTCGCGCTTGTCATGGAGCTTTTTGCCCCTGCACACGCCCAGCTCCATCTTGAAGCGCCCATCCTTCAGATACACCTGCAGCGGAATGAGCGAATAGCCCATCTTGCCGGCCTCCTGCGCCAGATGCCGGATCTCGCTCTTGTGGAGCAGCAGCCGCTTGTGGCGCAGCGGATCGGTGTTGAAGATGTTGCCCTGCTCGTAGGGGCTGATGTGCATGCCGCAGACCAGCACCTCGCCGTCCTTGACGATGGCGAAGCTCTCCTTGAGGTTCATGCGCCCCTGGCGCATGCTCTTGACCTCCGTGCCGTGCAGCTCCATGCCGCACTCGATGCGCTCCTCGACGAAGTAATCGTGGAACGCCTTCCTGTTCTGGGCCATCGGCTTGATGCCCTTTGCGCGCGCCATACGATTGCCTCCTTCCGGTTTGCTGCGTGACATAGTATAGCACAAAGCGAAGCGGAATTGCAAGATCACATGCAAATTGCCCGTCTGCGTTTTTTCGCATGGAAGAATTTGAGAAACATGCGAAATATACTCTTTAAAAATCGTTCAATCTGCATTATAATTGATTTGGGTTCGTGTATGCCTGCACGCTTCTGCGGCAGATATGCGATGAAATTCTGAAGAATGTTACGGAGGATTGATCACCATGACCTATCGTGAGCAGTACGAAGCCTGGCTGCGCGACTTCGCGGACGATACCGCGACCGTCGAGGAGCTCAAGGCGCTTGAGGGCAACGAGAAGGAGATTGAGGACCGCTTCTATACCGAGCTGTCCTTCGGCACCGCCGGCATGCGCGGCGTGCTCGGCGCGGGCACCAACCGCATGAACCTCTACAATGTCCGCAGGGCGACCAAGGGCTTTGCCGACTACATCAACAGCCAGGATCCCGAATACGCCAAGCGCGGCGTCGTCATCGCGTACGACTCCCGCCGCATGAGCCCGGAGTTCGCCAAGGCTGCCGCGCTCGTGCTGTGCCACGAGGGCATCAACGTCTGCCTGTTTGACGAGCTGCGTCCGGTGCCGGTCCTCTCCTACGCCGTGCGCCATCTGCACGCCATCGCCGGCATCGTCATCACCGCCAGCCACAACCCGCCGCAGTACAACGGCTACAAGGTCTACTGGGAGGACGGCGCGCAGATGCCGCCGGAGTACGCCGACCAGGTGCTCAAGATGATCCGCGCCTGCAAATATCAGGACGCCGTGGAGATGGATGAGGAAAAGGCGCTCGCCTCCGGCCTTCTCAAGATCATCGGCAAGAAGGAAATCGACGACGATTACATCGCCGACGTCAAGACCCTGTCCGTCCAGCCGGAGCTGATGCGCACCGCCGGCAAGGAGCTCAAGATCGTCTACACCCCGCTGCACGGCTCCGGCAACAAGCCGGTGCGCCGCATCCTCGCGGAGATTGGCATCGAGAACGTGTACATCGTCAAGGAGCAGGAGCTCCCGGATCCGAACTTCTCCACCATCAAGGTTCCGAATCCGGAGGATCCGGCCGCGTTCGCCATGGCCATGAAGCTGGCTGACGAGGTCGGCGCGGACTGCATCTTCGGCACCGATCCGGACTGCGACCGCGTGGGCATCGCCGTCAAGGACAACGAGGGCAAGTACTACCTGATGAGCGGCAACCAGATCGGCTGCGTGCTGCTGTACTACATCCTCAAGAGCCGCCAGGCGCTGGGCACCCTCCCGGCGGACGGCGCGGTGGTCAAGTCCGTCGTCTCCACCGAGCTGGCGCGCAAGATCGCCGCGGGCTTCGGCCTGACCTGCTTTGACACGCTGACCGGCTTCAAGTGGATCGCCGAGAAGATTCAGCAGTTCCAGGACAAGGGCGATCACACCTTCGTCTTCGGCTTCGAGGAGAGCTACGGCTTCCTGTCCTCCACCTTCGTGCGCGACAAGGACGGCGTCAACGCCTCCCTGCTCATCGCCGAGGCCGCTGCCTGGGCCAAGACCCAGGGCAAGACCCTGTACGACATTCTGCAGGAGATCTACCAGACCTTCGGCTACTATGTCGAGAAGGTCGTCTCCGTCACCCTGCCGGGCAAGGACGGCGTCGCGAAGATGCAGTCCATCATGAAGAACCTGCGCGCCGACGCCCCGAAGACGCTGGCGGGCCTCAAGGTGCTCGCCGTGCGCGATTACCTCGCCGGCACCCGCACCGATCTGGTCACCGGCGCTGTCACCCCGGCCGGTCTGCCCAAGTCCGACGTGCTCTACTTCGAGCTGGAGCGCGACGCCTGGGTCTGCATCCGCCCGTCCGGCACCGAGCCGAAGATCAAGCTCTACGTCAACACCAACGCGAAGTCCCATGCGGAGTCCGCGGCGCTCAACGAGGCGCTGGTGGAGGCCTGCAAGGCGATCATGGCGTAATTCCCATCCAGCACAAAAGGCGCTGCGAGGCATATCCCCCGCGGCGCCTTTTCTGTTTGGATATGGATACCGGCCGGCCCCGTCAGACCGCGCCGGTTTTCCATTGGCCGCGGCCAAAGCGGGTCAGCAGCATGGCGCTGCGCACGGCCAGATCGACCAGCATGGCGAAGTAGATCCCATACACGCCAAAGCCCAGCGCAAAGCCCAGCAGCAGGGAGACCGTCATGCGCACGCCCCACATCGTCACAAGGCTGTACACAAACGGTCGGACGGTATCGCCCGCGCCGCTAAGCGCGCCCTGCGTCACGATGCTCAGCGCGTTGAACGGCTGGAGCGCGCCACAGATGACGATCAATCCGGCGCAGATCAGCCGCACCTGCGCGTCCTGCATGAACAGCGCGGCTAGCGGACGGCGCAGTGCCGCCATCAGCACGCCGATGACCGTGAGCAGCGCCAGCGAGAGCTTCACGCTCTGGCTGCCCGCGCGCTGCGCCGCGTCCGGATCGCCCGCGCCCAGCTTCTGCCCCACCAGCGCTGAGGCGGCGGATGCAAAGCCGTTGGCCGGCATATAGCCGATTGCCTCGATCGTGCAGGTGATGTGGTACGCCGCCACCTCCGCCGTGCCGACCGACGCGAACATCGCCGCATAGACGATCTGTCCGCCGTTGATCGCCACGCGCTCGGAGGCCGCGGGCAGCGCGATGCGCAGCACGCGGGCGAGCAGCGGCCAATCCCATTTCTCCTTCAGGCTCAGGCCGATGCGCAGTCGGCTGCGGCCAGAGGCCATATGGGCGAGCAGAAACAGCCCGGAAAGCCCCATGCCCGCCGCCGTGGCGATGGCCGCGCCGGCCGTTCCCAGGCCCGCGCCCCAGATCGTCATCGGGCGGCCCAGGAGCGTGACCGTGCGCGTCGGATAGATCAGCAGGAAGTTGCCCGCGACGTTCAGCACGTTCGCCGCCACGCCGGCGATCATCGGCGTCCTTGTGTCGCCCGCGCCGCGCAGCAGCGCACCCATGACCAGCGCACTATAATGAACAAAATAGCTCAGCGAGACGATGCGCAGGTACATCGCCGCCTCGCGCTGCACGTCGCCCTTGGCCTGCATGAGCGCGGGAATCACCGGCGCGCCCAGGAACATCGTCAGGAAGATCAGCAGCGACAGGCACAGGCTCGCCCGGAAGACCTGCCGCGCGATGTGTCCGGCGAGCTCCCCGTCCCCCGCGCCGACGGCGCGCGCCGCAATCGCCGTACCGCCCACGCCCAGCGCCCTGGCCAGGCCGTTCATCAGCCAGGTCGGCGAGGAGCACAGCCCCACCGCCGCCGTCGCCACCGCGCCGATGGAGCCGACCATCGCCGTATCCACAAGCGAGACGAGCGTCGTCGTCAGGTTTTCCAGAATGCAGGGCCACGCGAGCGCAAGCAGCTGCGCGGTCTCCTCCCGATCCCGCCGTCCTTGATCGTTCATCCTCATCGCATCCTCTGTCAGGAAAAATCATGCGCCCATCATAGCACAATTCCGGCGCGCATGCAAACCCCTATTTTGCATACATTCATGATTTATGCGCCAATTTCCGGGATTTATCCGGATTTTTTCACATAAATATGCAAGCTTTATCTTGACAAAGCATGAACGCTCTGCTATCATGGGTTCATTCTTTTTCCACACATTTCAAAAGCTATGGAGGAATACACCATGAAAAAGCTGTTTGCCTGCCTGCTGGCTCTGACGCTGGCGTTCCTGTGCTGCACCGCCCTGGCCGAGGAGGCCAAGCCCCTCGCGGGCAAGACCCTCAAGATCGCCCTGAGCCCGGACTTCATGTACTTTGAGACCGTGTCCGAGACCGATCCCTGCGGCTATGAGGGCCTGGATATCGACATCATCAAGGCCATGAGCGACATGCTCGGCTTCGACTTTGAAATCGTGCCGATGTCCTTCTCCTCCCTGATCGGCGCCCTGCAGACCGGCGACGCCGACTTCGTCATCTCCGGCATGAGCTACACCGACGAGCGCGCGAAGGTCGTCGATTTCTCCATGACCTACGTCACCACCGACGTGGGCTGCGTGGTGCCGGTCGCCTCTTCGATCGCTACTTACGATGACCTGAAGAACCAGATCGTCTGCTGCTCCCAGGGCACGACCTACGAGCTGCTGATCGAGGGCATCGAGGGCGCGACGCTCAAGACCTATCAGGGCCAGGCCGCCGTGGGCACCGCCGTGGCGCAGGGCTCGGACGGCGTAGTCGCCGGCCTCACCAGCATCAACGGCTCCAAGAAGCTGTCCAACACCATGCTCAATGCCGATGGCACGCCGATGCTCAAGTACTTCGTGCTCGAGGGCGAGAGCGTCGCGGATCAGTACAACATCGCCTTCCCGAAGGGCAGCGAGCTGGTGCCGGTCATCAACGAGGCCATTCAGACGCTGATCGACTCCGGCAAGATGGACGAGATGGTCAAGTACTGGCTGTACTGATTTCCTTTCCGACAGACAACAGACGGCACTTACCGCTTTTGCGGCAAGTGCCTCTGTGTATGTTCCGCCGTCATTTTCTTACGACTAGAAACGGAGGGATTCCGTGCAGCTGGATTTTTCCATCATCTTCAACTACATCCCGGAGTTCGTCAGCGCGCTGGGCGTCACGCTCAAGGTCACCGTGTGCTCACTGCTGCTGGGCCTGGTCTTCTCCGTGCCGCTGTCCTTGTTCAAGATCTCGGGCATCAAGCCGCTGGAGTGGTTTGCCGCGCTGTATACCTCCATCTTCCGCGGCGTGCCGCTGATGGCGCAGGTGTTCATGATGTACTTCGGCGTGCCGCTGGTGCTGCCGGTCAAGTTCACGGCGTTCACCGCGGGCACACTCGTCTTCTCCATGAACTCCGCGGCGTACATCTCCGAGAGCATGCGCGGCGGCATCCGGGCGATCGACAAGGGACAGTACGAGGCCTCCATGGCGCTGGGCGTCCGCTATGGCGCGATGATGAAGGACATCATCCTGCCGCAGGCAATCAAGAGCGTCATGCCCTCCCTGGTCAACGAGTTCATCAGCCTGCTCAAGAACACGACGCTCATCGCGTCCATCGGCCTGGTCGATATCCTGCGCGTGGGCCAGCTGATTCAGTCCCGGACCTACCGCGCGTTTGAGCCCTTCTTCGCCATCTCCGTCTTCTACTACGTCCTGGTCATGGCGCTGTCCTTCCTGGGCAAGCTGCTGGAAAGGTGGGTGAACAAGAGTGATCGACGTTAAGAACCTGCACAAGTCGTTCGGCGCCCTGCAGGTGCTGCGCGGCATCGACCTGCACGTGGACAGGGGCGACGTCGTGTCCATCATCGGCCCGTCCGGCAGCGGCAAGTCGACCCTCCTGCGCTCCATCAACCTGCTGGAAACCGCCACGTCGGGCGAAATCTGGGTGGACAGCAAGCTGATCACCCGGCCCGATCCCAGCCTGCATCCGGGCGAAAACCTGCAGGAGATCACCAAAGCGCACTATCAGGATCCCTATGCCCTGCGCCGAAAGGTCGGCATGGTGTTCCAGCATTTCAACCTCTTTCCGCACAAGACGGTGCTGGAAAACATGATCTACGCGCCGGTGACGGTGCTGAAGCTGCCGCGCGAGCAGGCCGTCGAAAAGGCGAGGGCGCTGCTGGAGAGCGTGGGCATGCTCGAGAAGATCGACGTATACCCCGGCACGCTCTCCGGCGGCCAGACGCAGCGCGTGGCCATCGCCCGCGCGCTGGCGATGGAGCCGGACGTGATGCTCTTTGACGAGCCAACCTCCGCGCTGGACCCCGAGATGGTCAAGGAGGTGCTGGACGTCATCAAGCGGCTGGCTGGCTCCGGCATGACGATGCTGCTGGTCACGCACGAGATGGGCTTTGCCCGCGAGGTGTCCGACCGCATCTGCTTCCTGGACGAGGGCAGGCTGATCGAGGACGCGCCGCCGGAGATCTTCTTCTCCACGCCCAAGTCCGAGCGCGCGAGAATCTTCCTGGACAAGGTGCTGTAACGGCGCAGACGAACGCGCCCGCGCGGCGGACTGATTGCATCATAAAACGCGGAGCCCCTTGCGAGGCTCCGCGTTGCCATGTCTGTCTGTTTTGAAGGAATCAGACTTCCTTGTTCGTGGTCTTGAGCACGACGTCGTGCGCGCCGCCCTCGACGATGGAGACGGCGGAGACGAGCGTCAGGCGGGCCTTCTTCTGCAGCTCCGGAATGGAGAGCGCGCCGCAGTTGCACATGGTGGAGCGAACCTTCGCCAGCGTGATGTGCACGTTGTCGGAGAGCTTGCCGGCGTAGGTGACGTAGGAGTCGACGCCCTCCTCGAACTTGAGCTTCTTGTCGCCGCCCAGATCGTAGCGCTGCCAGTTGCGCGCGCGGTTGGAGCCCTCGCCCCAGTACTCCTTCATCAGCGTGCCGTTGACGTTGACCTTCGCGGACGGGCTCTCGTCAAAGCGGGCAAAGTAGCGGCCCAGCATCACGAAGTCCGCGCCCATAGCCAGCGCGAGGGTCAGGTGATGATCGTGGACGATGCCGCCGTCGGAGCAGACCGGGACGTAGATGCCGGTTTCCTCAAAGTACTCGTCGCGGGCCTTGCAGACCTCGATGAGCGCGGTCGCCTGGCCGCGGCCGATGCCCTTCGTCTCACGGGTGATGCAGATGGAGCCGCCGCCGATACCGACCTTGATGAAGTCCGCGCCGCAGTCGGCCAGGAAGCGGAAGCCCTCGCGGTCGACGACGTTGCCCGCGCCGATCTTCACGCTCTCGCCGTAGTGCTCGCGAACCCAGGCGATGGTGCGCTTCTGCCACTCGGAGAAGCCCTCGGAGGAGTCGATGCACAGCACGTCCACGCCGGCCTCGAGCAGCGCCGGAACGCGCTCGGCGTAGTCGCGGGTGTTGATGCCCGCGCCGACGACGTAGCGCTTGTTGCTGTCCAGCAGCTCCATCGGGTTCTTCTTGTGGGAATCGTAGTCCTTGCGGAAGACGAAGGAGGAGAGACGGCCGTCGTTGGTGACGATGGGCAGGGAATTCAGCTTGTGATCCCAGATGATGTCATTGGCTTCCTTCAAGGTGGTGCCCTCCGGCGCGGTGATCAGCTTGTCCAGCGGGGTCATGAAGGAGGAGACGAGCGCGGAGGGATCCATGCGGCTGACGCGGTAGTCGCGGCTGGTGACGATGCCCAGCAGCCTGCCGTTGGCGGTGCCGTCCTCGGTGACCGCGACGGTGGAGTGGCCGGTCTTTTCCTTCAGCGCGAGGATGTCCGCCAGGGTCTGATCCGGGCGGATGTTGGAATTGCTGGTGACAAAGCCCGCCTTGTAGCCCTTGACGGCGGCGACCATGGCGGCCTCGTCCTCGATGCTCTGGGAGCCGTAGATGAAGGACACGCCGCCCTCCTGCGCCAGCGCGATGGCCAGATCCTTGCCGGAGACGGCCTGCATGATGGCGGAGACCATCGGGATCTTCATGGTGATGGCGGACGTTTCGCCCTTCCTGAAGCGGACGAGCGGCGTTTCCAGATTCACGTTGTCCGGGATGCACTCCGCGGAGGAATAGCCCGGCACGAGCAGGTACTCGTTGAACGTATGGGACGGTTCAGAGAAATAGTAAGCCATGATAATCCTTCCTCTCTCTCTTCTGTCTGTATCCTGTATGGTGAATGGTTTAATGTGGCCGATTATACCACGGTTTCATTCTGCTGACAACCCCGTATTTTTTGAAAATACGGGGTTTTTTGTTATATAAATTTCTTTGAAAAGCGGCGGATGACGTTCCCGATCTGGCGGACGCACTCCCTCAGTCAGCTGCGCTGACAGCTCCCTCAGGAGGGAGCCTTGTCTGCCTGCTGCAAGCTTAACCTCCGGCCTCGTCCGCCAAAGTATGACATACCGCGAACTTCGTCGGAGCATGGTCCAGCGGAGCGCCGGCAGTTAATGATGGAACAGACGCATGCCCGTGAAGGCCATGACCATGCCACGCCTGTTGCACTCGTCGATCACCGCGTCGTCGCGGATGGAGCCGCCCGGCTCGGCGATGTACTTCACGCCGGACTTGGCCGCGCGCTTGATGTTGTCGGAGAACGGGAAGAACGCGTCGGAGCCGAGCGCGACGTTCGCCTGCGCGGCCAGGAAAGCCTCCTTCTCCTCGGCCGTCAGCGGCGCGGGCTGCTCCGTGAAGTAGTTCTCCCAGATGCCCTCGGCGCAGACGTCCTCCTCGTTGCCGTTGATGTAGCTGTCGATCACGTTGTCGCGGTCGGCGCGGCCCATGCCCGGACGGAACGGCAGCGCGAGCGTCTTGGGATGCTGGCGCAGGAACCAGGTGTCCGCCTTGGTGCCGGCCAGACGCGTGCAGTGGATGCGGGACTGCTGGCCCGCGCCCACGCCGATGGCCTGGCCGTCGTAGGCATAGCAGACGGAGTTGGACTGGGTGTACTTGAGGGTGATCAGGGCGACGATCAGGTCGATCTTCGCCTCCTGCGGGAGCTCCTTGTTTTCGGTGACGATGTTCTCAAGCAGCGCCTCGTTGATCTTGAAGTTGTTGCGGCCCTGCTCGAAGGTCACGCCGAAGACCTGCTTGGTCTCCTGCACAGCCGGGACGTAGCTTTCGTCGATGGCGACGATGTTGTAGGCGCCCTTGCGCTTCTTCTTGAGGATCTCCAGTGCCTCCGGCTCATAGCCCGGGGCGATCACGCCGTCGCTGACCTCGCGGGAGATCAGCTTCGCGGTGGTCACGTCGCACACGTCGGAGAGCGCGACCCAGTCGCCGAAGGAGCACATGCGGTCCGTGCCGCGGGCGCGGGCATAGGCGCAGGCCAGCGGGGAGTCATCCAGGCCCGGCACGTCGTCCACAAAGCAGGCCTTCTTGAGGTTCTCCGGCAGCACGCGGCCGATGGCGGCGGAGGTCGGAGAGACGTGCTTGAAGGAGGTCACGGCGCACAGGCCGGTCGCTTCCTTCAGCTCCTTGACCAGCTGCCAGGAGTTGAGCGCGTCCAGGAAGTTGATGTAGCCCGGACGGCCGTTGAGGATGGTGATGGGCAGATCGCTGCCGTCCTGCATATAGATTTTGGCCGGCTTCTGATTCGGATTGCAGCCGTACTTCAGTTCAAACTCTTTCATCGTCTTGTCTCCTTGTTCTGCGGATCAAACCCGTTTCAATCGTAGGCTGCTGCGCAGCCTGCTCTGAAACTACCTTTTTCTTGACTGATGAGGGACGTTAGGGCTGCCGCCCTAAAACCCGCTCGGGGACATTGTCCCCGAACCCCTTCTTCGCTTCGCGCGGCTAAAAGCAGTTTAGTTATTTGTTCTTGTTGAGCATACGGCTGTCCACCGCGCCGGTTTCAAGGTCGGTGTAGCGGACGTACAGGGAGATTTTGTTCTCCGCGTCCAGCGCGTTCCACAGATCCGTGGTGAACGCGTCGATGTCGTCGTCCATCGCGACGCGCTCCGGCTCGCCCTGGAAGGTCGGGATCGGATTGCCGTCGCAGACGTAGGTGTGGAGGAAGTGGCCCAGGCCCGCGCTGGCGCCGTAGGAGAAGGTGTAGCGGTTGCAGAAGGTGCCCTGTGCGTCGCCGGACTTGAGGATACTCATTTCGTAGGTGAAGTCATTGTCCGCAAAGGTGAGCATGCCGCTGATGCGCGGGGTGAGGTTCGGCGCGTCCGGCTCAAACTCGCGGCTCTGAAGCGCCTGGGAGAAGCTCTTGCCCGCGGCGAGGCCGTCATAGATGGTGTCGGTCTGGTTGCCGTTGGTGACGATCAGGTTGTTCTTGTAGCTGCGCACCGCAGCGTAGATGATGAGGGACGGGTCCTCGACCTTGGAGGCGTCAAACGGCTCGGTGAAGATCTCGCCATTTTTCTCTGTGAAGACGCGATTGCGGCTGTTGGCGCTGCGGCCCATGATGAAGTACGCAATGGCGGCCTTCTTGCCGTCCGGCGTCTTGCCGATGACGATGCCGCGGCCCGGATAGCGGTTGCCCTCAAGGCGCTCGGAAAGGGTCTTGATCTCGTAGATGTTCATCTTATCTGCTCCTCCTGATTTCTTCGGACACCAGCTCGACGGCCTGCGGAAGCAGCTTCCACTCGGCCTGCTCCATCACGCGGCGCTGAAGGATTTCCGGCGTATCGCCGTCCTTCACCTCCACGGCCTTCTGCAGGATGATCTCGCCGCCGTCGGGAATCTCGTTGACAAAGTGGACGGTCGCGCCGGTCAGCTTCACGCCGCGCTCAAGCGCGGCCTCGTGCACGCGCAGACCGTAGAAGCCCTCGCCGCAGAACGCGGGGATGAGGGAGGGATGGATGTTGAGGATGCGGCGCGGGTAGCGGCGGGTGAAGTCCTCGCTGAGGATCGTCAGGAAGCCCGCGAGCACGATCAGGTCGATCCGGTATTCCTCAAGCGCCGCGCAGAGCTTTTCCTCAAAGGCCTCCTGCGTGCTGCCCTTTTTGGCGATTACGACGGAGGGGATGCCGGCCTTGGCTGCGCGCTCCAGCGCGTACACGCCCGGGCGGGAGGAGACCACCAGCGCGATCTCGCCCGCTTGCAGGTTGGCGTCAATCAGCGCCTGCAGGTTGGTGCCGCCGCCGGAGACGAGCACGGCAATTCGGGTCTTCATTTGAGAACCACCTTTTCCTCGCCGGCGACGATGTCGCCCATAACGTAGGCGTCCACGCCGTTATCCCTGAGGATATCAAGCGCGGTTTCCGCCTGCGCGGCGGGCACCACGACGGTCATGCCCACGCCCATGTTGTAGGTGTTGAACATGTCGCGCTCGGGGATATTGCCCCAGCTGGCGATCAGATCGAAGATCGGCAGCACCTTCACGGCGCGCTTGTCGATGCGGGCGCACAGGCCGTCCGGGATGGAGCGCGGGATATTCTCATAGAAGCCGCCGCCTGTGATGTGGCTGATGCCCTTGACGTCGACCTGCTCCAGCAGCGCGAGGACAGGCTTGACATAAATCTTGGTCGGGGTCAGCAGGGTTTCGGCGATGGTCTTGCCGCCCAGCTCCGTGCGGGGCACGTAGAGCTCAGGGTTGTTGTTGTCGATGTCAAAGACCTTGCGGCACAGGGAGAAGCCGTTGGAGTGAATGCCGGTGGAGGGCAGCGCGATGACCACGTCGCCCGCCTCCATGCGGTTCTTGTTAAGGATCTTCTTCCTGTCCACGATGCCCACGGCGAAGCCGGCCAGGTCGTAGTCCTCCTGCGGCATCAAGCCCGGATGCTCGGCGGTCTCGCCGCCGATGAGCGCGCAGCCGGACTGCACGCAGCCCTCGGCCACGCCGGCGACGATCTGCGCGATCTTCTCCGGCACGTTCTTGCCGCAGGCGATGTAATCCAGGAAGAACAGCGGCTTCGCGCCCACGCAGATGATGTCGTTGACGCACATGGCCACGGCGTCGATGCCGATGGTGTCGTGCTTGTCCATCAGGATGGCGAGCTTCACCTTGGTGCCGCAGCCGTCCGTGCCGGAGACCAGCACCGGCTCCTCCATGCCCGCGATGGGCAGGCCGAAGCAGCCGCCGAAGCCGCCCACGTCGTCCAGGCAGCCCTCGTTGCGGGTGCGGGCGATGTGCTTTTTCATCAGTTCCACCGCGCGGTAGCCCGCGGTGATGTCCACGCCGGCGGCGGCGTAGGATTCGGAGCGCGAAATCTCGTGTGCCATCGTTTTATCCCTTTCTTATTGTAACTTCAGTTGCTTATTGCATGCGCGAAGCGAAGAAGGGTCAAGGGACAATGTCCCTTGCGGGGTTTGGGGCAGAGCCCCAAATGGTTCCCCGGTCAGCCCTTGCCGTTCCAGCAGTAGGTGCAGACCTTGCAGGGCTCCAGGCCGATGGCCTCGTAGATGCCCTCCAGGGACTGATACTCCAGCGATGCGAAGTGCAGCTTCTGGCAGATGGCGTCGCGCATCCTGCGGCCGCGCTCGCTATCGCCGTCGCAGTACTCGTCCAGGTGCTCAAAGCCCTCCTCGCCCTCCAGCTCCATGATGATGGCGCGTGCCAGCAGGTCCATGGGCGAGGTGGAGCGGGAGAAGTTGAGGTACTTGCAGCTGTACAGGATCGGCGGGCAGGCGGAGCGGATGTGCACTTCCTTCGCGCCGTTCTCGTAGAGGAACTCAACCGTCTCGCGCAGCTGCGTGCCGCGCACGATGCTGTCGTCCACGAACAGCAGCTTCTTGTCCTGGATCAGCTCATGCACCGGAATCTGCTTCATCTTGGCGACCATGTTGCGCTCGCGCTGGGTGGCCGGCATGAAGCTGCGCGGCCAGGTCGGCGTGTACTTGATGAACGGGCGGGCGAACGGGATGCCGCAGGCGTTGGCGTAGCCGATGGCATGCGGCGTGCCGGAATCCGGAACGCCAGCGACGTAGTCGATGTCCTGCGCGAGGCCCTTCTCCCTGTCGTTCTTGGCCATGATCTCGCCGTTGCGGCAGCGCATGACCTCGACGTTGCGGCCCTCGTAGCTGGAGGTCGGATAGCCGTAATAGGACCACAGGAACGCGCAGATCTTCATCTCCTTGCCTGGCTCCTGCAGCACGGTGATCGTTTCCGGGGTGATCTCCACGACCTCGCCCGGGCCGAGCTCGCGCACGGCCTCGTAGCCGAGCTTCATGCCCGCGAAGGACTCAAAGCTCACGCAGTGGCCGTCCTCGTCGCGGCCGATGGACACCGGGAGGCGGCCCATGCGGTCGCGCGCGGCGATCAGGTGGCCGTTGTCGCGCAGGATCAGGATGGACGCGGTACCGTCGATGACGCTCTGCGCGAAACGAATGCCCTCCACGAAGCTGCTCTTCTGGTTGATGAGCGCGGCGATGAGCTCATTGCTGTTCACGCGCCCGCCGGTCATCGCATCGAAGTGGCCGCCGCTGAAGGACAGGAACTGATCGATCAGCGCCTCCGCGTTGTTGATGACGCCGATGGTGGCGATGGCGTAGGTGCCCAGGTTGGAGCGGATGAGCAGCGGCTGCGGATCGCTGTCGGAGATGCAGCCGATGGCCGCGTTGCCGGTCATCTCGTCGAGAATGTGCTCGAACTTCGTGCGGAAGGGAGAGTTCTCGATGTTGTGGATTTCGCGCTGCAGGCCGATTTCGGGATCATAGGCGGCCATGCCGCCGCGGCGCGTGCCCAGGTGGGAGTGGTAATCGGTGCCGAAAAAGACGTCCAGAATACAGTTCCTGCGGGATGTGACCCCGAAAAAACCGCCCATACGGTTGTCCTCCTGTTCAGGTAAAGAGTAGGAAACCGGGGCAGATTGCAAACCTGTCCCGGGATCGGATGGAATTACGCGAAGAAGAGCTTGGAGAGGGTCATCGGGTCGATGTACTGGCCGTCCTTGTACACGCGCATGTTGCCGGAGGCGATCTCATCGATGAGGATCACCTTGCCGTTGGCGTCGTAGCCGTACTCGAACTTGATGTCGTAGAGGACAAGGCCCTTCTCCTTCAGGTCGTCGGCGACAATCTGCGTGATCTTCTGGGTCATCTCGCGGATGGTGTCATACTGCTCGCCGGTCATCACGCCAAGGTCGATGAGGCCGTCGCGGGTGACGAGCGGATCGCCCAGCGCGTCGTTCTTGAAGGTCATCTCGACATAGGCGGGCAGATCGGCGCCCTCCTCGATGTAGTCCTTGTAGCGGCGGTAGAAGGAGCCCACGGCCTTGTGGCGGCAGATGACCTCCAGGCCCTTGCCGAACGGCTTGCACGGCACGACCTCCATGGTGGTGTTCGTGAGGTCCGCGCTCACAAAGTGGGTCGGAATGCCGGCGGCGTTAATCTTCTCAAAGAAGTAGATGGACATGCGCAGGTTCACGTCGCCCACGCCCTCGATGGTCAGGCCGACGGAGTTCTCGCCCGGATCGAACACACCGTCCTTGCCGGTGCAGTCATCCTTGAACTTGAGCAGATAGTTGCCGTTGTCCAGCGCATAAACGTTCTTGGTCTTGCCGGTGTACACGAGCTTGAGGTTCTCCATTTTCGTAAACTCCTTTGTCTATGTTGGAATGAAAAGGCGCCCCGCGCAGGCGGAGTGCCGGGGGTCAGCAATTGTACTGGCTTTCGCAATCGGCATTGGCCGCGAGCACCTTCTGCGTGTCCGCAGCACGGCGGGCAGAAAGGCGCTCGGCAAGCGCGTCGTCGCTCACGGCGAGAATTTCACAAGCCAGCAGCGCGGCGTTGACGGCGCCGTCCACGGCGACCGTGGCGACCGGGATGCCGGAGGGCATCTGCACGGTGGAGAGCAGCGCGTCCATGCCGTTGGCGAACGCGGCGGACTTCATCGGAATGCCGATGACCGGAAGGGTCGTGTTGGCGGCGAGGCTGCCGGCCAGATGCGCGGCCATGCCCGCGGCGGCGATGATCACGCCGAAGCCGTTTTCGCGCGCGGAAGCGGAGAACGCGTGCGCCTCCTCGGGCGTCCTGTGCGCGGAATAAATGTGCACCTCATGCGGGACGTCCATGTCCTTCAGGGTGCGGATGGCCTTTTCGATGACGGGCAGATCGCTTGCGCTGCCCATGATGACGGCCACTTTTTTCATAGAAAATACCTCCCAATCTGTCACAGCCTGTATGTGAGCGGAAAGTTCAAGTACAGTATACCGGCGCACAGAAAAATTGACAATCGGCAAAATAACCGAATATTCATGGGGCGTTTGGTTTTTTCTTTCGGATAATAGCGCAAAACCGCGCGGGGTCTGCGCGGTTTCGTTTGAGTATCAGATCATCAGGCGCGCGGTCAGCTGCATGTAGTGCTTGTAGAGCACGCCGAAGCGGCCAACGTACGCCTTGTTCCAGGGCTTGCGCTTGCCGCAGAAGTGCAGGATGCGGGTGTTGGCGATCACATAGTCCATGTCGGCCTCGCCCTGGCTGGCGAGCAGGTACCCGTTGTACTTGCGCGCGTCGTAGTTGTAGAGCTTCTCGTCCAGCTCCAGAATCCTCTCGCCGTACAGCCCGTTCAGAACGTCCTGATCCGGCAGCACGAGCAGCGCGCGGTTCTGCTCCACATAGGCAAAGATGTCCTGCGGGTGCACGCTTTTTCGGATTTCCGGCAGGTTCATCAGCAGCATGCCGGAGTTGAAATAGCCCTCTGCGTCCTGCGTGGACAGGCGGATGCGGTTGACCGGCGTGGAGAGATCGACCAGGCCGTGATGGATGCTCGCGGCGTAGAGGAAATCCCCCATATCCGTGTCATACAGCGCGCGCAGGGAGCCGATGACCAGCATGTCCGGGTCGAGATAGAGGATGCGGTCCAGCTCCTCGGGCAGCATCTGCGCGGCCAGCAGTCTGTAATACATCGCGCGGGAATAGTAGCGCAGCGTCGGCGCCTCGTCGAACCAGTGCTCGTCGATGGCGACGGGATGCAGCGCCGCGCCGAAGCGGGCGCACAGCGCAGAAAGTCCGCGTCAGGGAACCGACTATAACATGCCCAACACATATAAATATACTCAGTTCGGGCAGAAGGGCGAGCTGTGGGATTTCTCACGCTTCACTCCCGATGTGGTGTGTCTCAACCTCGGCACCAACGACACCAGCCTTGA
>JAGBDL010000115.1 GCA_017937505.1 Clostridia bacterium
CATCCCGAACAACCTGATGCCGTTTATCACCCAGGTGGCCTCCGGCAAGCGCGAGTTCCTGTCCGTATTCGGCAACGACTATCCGACGCCGGACGGTACGGGCGTGCGCGACTATATCCACGTCGTCGATCTGGCGAAGGGCCACGTCGCCGCTGCGAACTACGCGATGACTCACACCGGCACCGAGATCGTGAACCTGGGCACCGGCCACGGCTACAGCGTGCTGGATATCGTCCATGCGTTTGAGAAGGTCAACGGCGTGAAGGTGCCCTACAAGATCGTCGATCGCCGCCCGGGCGACATCGCCGAGTGCTGGGCCGATCCGAAGAAGGCGAAGAAGGACCTTGGCTGGGAAGCCGAAAAGACGCTGGAGGATATGTGCCGCGACTCCTGGCGCTGGCAGACCCAGAATCCGAACGGCTACGAGGACTGATCAGACAGAAGAAAAGGAGATCTGCAAGCGCAGGTCTCCTTTTTGCTGTGTCTTTTGTAGCCGCCGGGAAGCGGGTTTGGGTTCTGGCCGATCGGTTACGCGTTTTCCGGATTCCTGGGCACCAGGAACATGAAAATCGCGCCGCCGAGGATGAACATGAACATGACGGCCAGCGCACCGTAGTTGGTCACGCCGGTAAGCTGGGCCACGACGCCGAAGAGCGCAGGACCGATGACCGCAGAGAACTTGCCGAACACATCGAAGAAGCCGAAGTATTCGCTGGCCTGCTCTGCCGGGACAAGCTTGCCGTAGAAGGAGCGGGACAGCGCCTGAATGCCGCCCTGCGCGGTACCCACCAGCACGGCCAGCAGCAGGAAGTCCTTCATCTCCTTGAGGTTGAAGCCCAGCATGCACACGACAATGTACGTCGCGATGCCGAAGAGGATCATCCTGCGCGAGCCGAACCTGTCCGCCAGCCGACCATAGAGGATGGCAAACGGGAACGCCACGATCTGCACCACGAGCAGCACAACCATCAGATCCATGCTGTCCAGTCCGCAGGAGGAGCCGAAGACTGTCGCCATATGGATGATCGTGCCCACACCGTCGATGTAGAAGAAGTAGGCGATAACGAAGAAGAGGATGCTTTTGTTTTTGACGATCATGGACAGCGTGTGCTTCATGTTGCGCAGCGTGTGTGCGAACATGTCGCGGTCCGGCTCGATGGCATGCTTCTGCTGTACATGGCGCAGCATGGGAATGGTGAAGACCAGCCACCAGACGGCGGTGAGGATGAAGGAAGATTTCGTGGCCAGCATCGTCGGGACGCCGAAGCCGGAGCCAAACTGGATGAGCACGAGGGAGATGACCAGCGGAATCGTAGAGCCGCCGATGTAGCCCAGGCCGTAGCCGACGGAGGACACGCGATCCATGCGGGAGACGTCGGTCACATCCAGCAGGAAGCTGTCATAGTAGATGCATGAGCCGGAGAAGCCCAGCGTACCCAGAATATAAAACAGAAGCAGACCCTGCCAACTGTTGGTCAGCGCCAGCAGGAAGGTGCTGACGACGCCCAGCAGCATGAAAGCGGTGAAGAGCTTCTTTTTCATGCCCTTGAAATCACCCAGCGTGCCCAGGAACGGCGCGAGCACCGCGCAGATCAGCGTGCCCAGCGACGTGGCATAGCCCCAGTAGGCCGTCGCATCGACGGCAGTCACGCCGCGGCTTTCCGCCATCGACTTGAAAAATACGGGCAGGATGATGGCTGCCACGATGGCGGAGAAGGCGGAATTCGCCCAATCGTAGAAGATCCAGGATTTTTCTTCCTTCGTGTAATGCTTCAGCATGAAGACCTCCTGCGGCTCTGGCCGCGATACAAGTGCAGATCATTGTTGACGTAACCGGCGAGGATTTCGGTGATCTTGGCGTTTTTCCCGCCGCGCGCGACGATCACGTCCGCGTACTGCTCGTAGTTGCGGATGTACTGATCGAACATCGGCTTGACGGTCGTCAGGTACTGCTCAGAGATGTTGTCGATCGCGCGGCCGCGCTCATTGATGTCGCGCTGGATGCGGCGCAGCAGGCAGATATCCGAATCCACCCGAACGAAGAGCTTCAGATCCATCATGTCGCGCAGACGCTCGTCGTAGAACGCGTGAATCCCTTCGACGACGATCACGTCGTGCGGCTCGAGGTATTCCTCCGCCTGTGGGGCGCGGCGGTGAGCGGCGTAATCGTAGCGCTTGCGCAGCACACGCTGGCCGCTGAGCAGGGCGCGCACGTCCTGAAGCAGCAGATCGTGATCGAAGATGGAGGGCTCGTCATAGTTGAGCCTGCAGCGCTCTTCAAAGGTCATGTCCGGATGATCGTAGTAGTAGGCGTCCTGGTTGATGATGAGGATGCTCTTGTTGACCATCCTGGCCAGCTCCTCCGCGAGCGTGGATTTGCCGCTGCCGCTTGCGCCGCAGATACCGATGAATAGCATGGCGTGATCGCTCCCTTTCTTTGGTCGTTTAGCCCTCTTCCTGCAGCGCAGCCTCTGCAGCTTCCCATTCCTCGTAGAGCCTGGACAGATCGCTTTGCGCCTGCTGATAAGCCTTTTGTACCTCGGCGGCGTGCCTTGCGTCAGCGTACAGGTCCGGATCGGCCAGCTGCGCTTCCAGATCGGCGATTTCCTCTTCCTTGGCGCCAACGGCCTTCTCGGCCTCCTGTGCGCGCGCCTTGAGCTGGCGAAGCGCCTGCTTGTTCATCTTTTCGCGGCGCTTTTCCTTATCCAGCTCAGTTCGAGTCTTGCCGGCGACGGTTTCCTGCTCGACGGGGCGGTTCTTCTTCTCCAGATAGTCGTCGTAATTGCCCATGTATTCCGTCACGCCGTCCGGCTGCATCTCGATGACGCGGTCGGCGACGCGGTTGATGAAGTAACGGTCGTGGGAAACGGTGATGATCGTACCGCCGAAGCCGGAGAGCGCGTCCTCCAGCACCTCGCGGGAATCCATGTCCAGGTGGTTGG
>JAGBDL010000116.1 GCA_017937505.1 Clostridia bacterium
GATCGTGGCGATGGCGCGCGAGGCGAAGATCGTCGTGCAGGAGGTGGACCGCGTCCGCCTGGATCAGATGGCCCCCAACCATCAGGGCCTGATCGCCGTGGCGAGCGCATATGCCTACAAGACTGTGGACGACATGCTGGCGCTGGCGAAGGCGCGCGGCGAGGATCCGCTGCTGGTGATCCTGGACGGCGTGACCGATCCGCACAATCTGGGCGCGATCATCCGCAGCGCGGAGTGCGCGGGCGCGCACGGCGTGATCATCCCCGAGCGCCGCGCGGTGGGCCTGACCCCGGCAGCGGTGAAGGCCAGCGCGGGCGCGGTGGAATACCTGCCCGTGGCCCGCGAGGTTAACCTGAACCGCGTGATCGAGCGCCTGAAAAAGGAGGGCGTCTGGATCTACGGCACGGCGATGAACGGCGAGGACTACCGCCGCGTGGACTTCTCCGGCCCGGCGGCGCTGGTCATCGGCTCCGAGGGCGAGGGCATGTCCCGCCTGGTGGAGGAGAACTGCGACAAGATCGTCTCCCTGCCGATGAAGGGCCATATCGACTCCCTGAACGCGTCCGTGGCGGCGGGCATCCTGCTTTACGCCGTGGCCGGGGCGAGGGCGTAAGCGATGAAACCGCTGCTGCTGGTGGACGGCTACAACGTCATCGGCGCGTGGAATGTGCCCAAAGAGGAGCATCTGTCCATCGACGAGGCGCGCGAGCGGCTGGTGCACCTGATTGCCGACTACGCGGGCTACTCCGGCGAGGAGGTGATCGTCGTCTTCGACGGCCACTATACCGACCGGATGACCCGCTCGCGTCAGATGGTGCACGGTGTGGAGGTGGTGTTCACCAAGCACGCCGAGAGCGCGGACAACTTCATCGAGGCGCAGTGCGAGCAGGCGCCCAGGTGGCGTCAGGTGCACGTGGTCACCAGCGACGCCGTCGAGCAGACGGTGACGATGGGCCGCGGCGCGGTGCGCATCTCCTCGCGGGAGTTCCTCCTGCGGCTGACGCAGACCCGCGCAAGCGGACGCAGGCGCATGAAGGAGGAAAAGATCTCGCGCGGGGACATCTTCTCCCGCCTGCCGCCGCACCAGCGGGAGATCTTCGACCGGATGCGAAAAGGGCTGGACGAGTAACACCAGGAGGACGGAATGTACAACGATTACGACGGCATGACCGACGAGGAGATCGCGCTGCTGGCCCAGCAGGGCGACGCCGACGCGTCGGAATACCTGCTCAACAAGTACAAAAACTTCGTTCGCTCCAAGGCGAGGTCCTACTTCCTGGTGGGCGCGGATCACGAGGACATCGTGCAGGAGGGCATGATCGGCCTGTTCAAGGCGTTCCGCGACTTCAAGCCGGACAAGCTCGCGTCGTTCCACGCGTTCGCTGAGCTGTGCGTGACCCGGCAGATCATCACCGCCATCAAGACCGCGACGCGGCAAAAGCACATCCCGCTCAACTCCTATGTGTCCCTCAACAAACCGATCTACGAGGAGGAGAGCGACCGCACGCTGATGGACGTGATCACCGAGGGCCGCAGCGCCGATCCCGAGGAGCTGCTCATCGGCCAGGAGAGCTACGTCTCCATCGAGAGCCAGATCGACGAGGCGCTCTCCCCGCTCGAGCGCAGGGTGCTGACGGCATACCTGGACGGCAAGAGTTATCAGGAGATCGCCGAGATGCTCGGACGCCACGTCAAGAGCATCGACAACGCGCTGCAAAGGGTGAAGCACAAGCTGGAAAAACTCATCCGCGAGCGCAATCACTGAGGCGGCGCGCGCGCCCCTTTTTCCCCTCAAAAATGTGCGCGGCGTATTGACAATTCAAAGATATTTGGATAGAATAATGGATGAATAAACCGGTTGACAGCCCCTTGCAGGTGTAGTTTAATGGCAGAACTTCAGCTTCCCAAGCTGATCGCGTGGGTTCGATTCCCATCACCTGCTCCAGAGCGACCACCGACAGTTCGGCGGGCGCAGAACAACTGTCAGCCGAAAAATCGAGGAGGTTATTCCAATGGCGAAGCAAAAGTTTGAGCGCACGAAGCCGCACGTTAACATCGGCACGATCGGCCACGTTGACCACGGCAAGACGACCCTGACGGCGGCCATTACGATGGTCCTGTCCACCTTCGGCGAGGCGCAGGCGATGCGCTATGACGACATCGACAAGGCGCCGGAAGAGAAGGCCCGCGGCATCACGATCAACACCGCGCACGTCGAGTACGAGACCGCGAACCGTCACTACGCGCACGTTGACTGCCC
>JAGBDL010000117.1 GCA_017937505.1 Clostridia bacterium
CGCCTGGACGGCGTCGGTGTGGAACAGAACGCCCTTTTCCTTGCAGACCGCGCCGATCTCCCGGATGGGCTGGATGGTGCCGATCTCGTTGTTGGCGAACATGATGGTCACGAGGCAGGTGTCGTCGCGGATGGCGTCGGCGACCTGCTGCGCGGTGACGAGCCCGTCCGCGTGCACGTCGAGCAGCGTCACCTCAAAGCCCTGCTTTTCCAGGCGCTTGAGGGTGTGCAGCACGGCGTGGTGCTCGAACGTGGTGGAAATGATGTGCTTTTTGCCCTTGCGCGCGCCGATGTAGGCCGCGGAGGTGATGGCCTGGTTGTCCGCCTCGCTGCCGCCGGAGGTAAAGTAGATCTCGCGCGGCTGGGCTCCAAAGCAGGCGGCCATATCGGCCCGGGCCGTCTCGAGTACTTCCTTGGCCTCCTGGCCGATGGTATAGAGGCTCGACGGGTTGCCGAAGGTATGATTCAAATGGTAGGTCATCGTGTCGATGGCCTTCTGGTGCATTCTGGTGGTCGCTGCGTTATCCGCATAGACTTGCATCAATATCAGCTCCTTTGCATGGGATACTTATTTTCTGACATGAGAATAGCATATATTCCCCATAAAGTCAATAGGTTTATAGGCTGGAGAACTTCAGAAAAACTTAAGCACTTTTTCCGGCCGTCTTCCTTGCGTTTTGGTCTGCTTTTGTGTATGATGGATACACTTTTACAGGAACGACTATAATGCCCGGAGGTACGGCAATGGCGAATATTCTGGATTATCTGGACTGGCGCGGCGATCTGCAGATCAGTGAGCGCGGCTTCAACGAGGTGGACAATCTGCTGCTGGCGGAGCTGTGCTATCTGGATTTCGGCGGCATTGTCCCGCCCGGCTTTGACGCGCCGGTCCCTCTGCAGGAGGCCATGCGGCGCTATGACGTGCTGCGGGAGCATGAGAGCATGGGCGTGCTCGTCCCGGACCAGATCCCGGAGCTTGGCCGCCGCATGGCGGCGAGCGCCCGCTTCTCCGGGCTGCTGCTCTGCGGCTATGAAAATAAGATCGACGACGAGACACAGACGCAGTTCTCCGCCCTCACGCTCCTGCTGCCGGACGGGACGGCCTATGTCGCCTTCCGCGGTACCGACGATACCATCGTCGGCTGGAAGGAGGACTTCAATCTTGCCTTCCTCCCGGTCGTCCCCGCGCAGCGGATGGCTGTGCAGTATCTGCAGGCCGCGGCGGCGGCCTTTTCGGAGCGGCCGCTGCGCGTGGGCGGGCACTCGAAGGGCGGCAATCTCGCGGTCTACAGCGCGGTTTTCTGCTCCGAGGCCGTGCAGAACCAGCTCATGCAGGTCTACAACAACGACGGCCCCGGCTTCCGCACATCGCTCCTGCCCCTGCCGGAGCACAAGCGCGTGGCGGGGCGGATCGTCACGATCATCCCGGAATCGTCCGTCGTCGGGATCCTGCTGGAGCATGAGGAACGGTACGAGGTCGTGCGCAGCACGCAGATCGGCCTCATGCAGCACGACGGCTTCTCCTGGCAGGTGCGCGGCGAGCGCTTTGAACACCTGCCAGACCGGACTGAGGGCGGTAAGCTCGTCGACGAGACGCTGCGCGCGTTCATCGTCTCGCTCTCGGATGAGCAGCGCGTGGCCTTCATCGATGCCCTGTTCGACATCCTGACCTGCACCGACGCCGATACCCTGACCGACCTCAAGGAGGGCGGCCTGCGGACCGCGGCGGCCATGGTCAGGAAATACCGCACGCTCGACAAGGACACGCGGCAGGCGCTGGGCAGCACGCTGCGCCTGTTCATAAAGGCCGGAGCGAAGACCGCCGCGTCCGAGCTCAACCCC
>JAGBDL010000118.1 GCA_017937505.1 Clostridia bacterium
CACGTACCAGCGCAGCTCCGTATTCTTCCACGCCAGGTCGAATTTCCGGCGCAGCAGGAAGAAATAGATCGAAAAGTTGACGCCGAACAGGGCCATGAAGACGGTCGTGACCGTCTGCGTGTAGGCGCTGTAGGAGGCGAAGGAATCGTTGCGGATGGCAAAGCCGCCGGTGCCGGCCGTGCCGAAGGCGTTGCAGAGCGAGTCAAGCAGCGGCTCGCCGCCGGCCAGATAAAAGAGGATCTGCAGCACCGTCAGGCCAAAATAGATCCCGTAGAGGATCTTGGACGAATCGGCCATCCGCGGCACCATCTTGGAGACCGTCGGCCCGGGGCTCTCGGCCCGCAGCAGGTGGATGGCCTGGCCGCCGTCCATCCGGACGATGGCCAGCATGAACACCAGAATGCCCATGCCGCCGATCCAGTGCGAAAAGCTGCGCCAGAACAGCATGCACTTGTCGAGCTCCTCCACCGCGGGCAGGATGCTCGAGCCGGTGGTGGTAAAGCCGGAGATCATCTCGAACACGGCGTCGAGATAAAACGGGATCTGCCCCGAAAGCGTGAACGGCAGCGCGCCGACGAGCGAAAGCACGATCCAGCTGAGCGCCACCGCGATCAGCCCTTCTTTCGCGTACATGACGGCCCGCTTGCCGCCGCCCAGCCGCAGCGCCAGCGCGCCAAGCACTGCCGCGCCCAGCATCACCCAGAGGAAATACCAGCCGCTTACCTCATGGTAGATCAGCGCCACGAGCAGCGGCGGCAGCATCAGCGCGGCCCCGATCAGCAGCACCGCGCCCAGCACATAGACGATCGCCCGCTTATTCATGGCCCGGCCCTCTTGCCAGAATGTCCTCCAGCTTGCCGAGCCCCGCGCTGCAGGTCACGACGATGACGCTGTCGCCCGGCTCGATGGAATCCTGGCCGCTGGGGATGATGATCTTTCCGCCGCGGCCGATGCAGCCGATCAGCAGGTTTTCGCGCAGCCGCAGCTCCTGCAGCGGCACGCCGCAGAGCTTCGAGCCCTCCGACACACGGAATTCCAGCGCCTCGGCCTTGCCGCCGACAAGCTTGTAGAGCGTCTCGATCTGCGAGCTGCTCTCGGAATTCTGCATGGCGCGGACATAGCGGCAGATGAGGTTCGACGCGGAGTTGCGGGGATTGAAGACGCTGCCGAGGTCCATACTGTCGATGATGGACTGGAACGAGGTCCGGTTGACCTTGGTGATGACCTTGATCTTCGGCCAGGTCTTGCGGATGTACATGCCGATGAGGACGTTTTCCTCATCGATGCCGGTGAGCGCCGCGACGGCGTCGGTCGTCTCGATGCCGCACTTGCGCAGGAACGCTTCGTTCGTGCCGTCGCCGCAGAGGATCTCCGCCTTGGGAAGGGCAATGGAAAGCTCCTCGCAGCGGGCCTGATCACTCTCGAGAATTTTGACGTCGAGCCCTGCCTCGATCAGCTGCCGGGCCAGATAATAGGCGATACGCCCGCCGCCGATGAGCATGACGCTGCGCACGCGGCCCGCCGCCAGCTTCATCTGGCGGAAAAACTGCTGCGCGCCGCCGTAGGAGGCGACGAACGAGATCCGGTCGCCCGACTGCAGGCGGAAGCCGCCGGAGGGGATATGGATCTCCTGCTCGCCGCGCTCGACCGCGCAGACGAGCACCTTGGCCTTCGTGACCGACGGCAGCTCCATGAGCGTTTTGCCGCTCAGCGGCGAGTCGGCCGGGAGCTGGAATTTGAGCAGCTCGACCTTGCCGCCGAAGAAGGTGTCGGTCTTGATGGCCGACGGGGTGCGGAGCGTCCGGGCCATCTCGGTCGCGCAGATGAGCTCCGGATTGACGGACAGGCTCAGCCCCAGATCGTCGGAGATGAGCGAAAGCTCCCCTGCGTATTCGGGGTTGCGCACACGGGCGATGGTGTGCCGCGCGCCGATCTTCTTCGCGATCAGGCAGCACAGGAGGTTCAGCTCGTCCTGCGCCGTCACGGCGATGACCAGATCCGCCTCGTCCACGCCCGCCTCGATCTGCGTGGCGTAGGTCGCGCCGTTGCCCTCGACGCTCAGAATGTCGAGATCCTCGACTGTCCGCTGCAGCGGCGTCCCGCTGCGGTCGACAATGGTGATCTCATGCCCCTCACGCGAGAGCTGCTCGGCCAGCGCGCTGCCGATCTTTCCGTCGCCCACGATCACGATCCGCATGGTCTCAAC
>JAGBDL010000119.1 GCA_017937505.1 Clostridia bacterium
GTGCTGCGCGCCGGTGCGCATCCCGATGCAGACGCTCTCGCCGTGCGCGATGGCGAAGGTGGTCTGCAGCGGGGCGGCGCTGGACGCGGGCGCGTCCATGAAGCTCTACGAGCTGGCGCAGGGCAAGCAGGCGCTGGCGATCGGCCCTGGGCTTGGACAGGAGGACGGCACCTGGCGCGCGATTGCACAGCTGGTATCCAGCGATATCCCAAAGGTGATCGACGCAGACGCGCTGAACCTGCTGGCCAGACACGGCGGCAAGGTGGGCGCAAACACGGTGCTGACCCCGCATCCGGGCGAGATGGCGCGGCTGACCGGGGCGCAGGTGCAGGAGATCCTCGCCTCACCGGTGGAATACGCCCAGCAGCTGGCGCAGGATTACGACTGCTGCGTGCTGCTCAAGGGCGCGACGACGGTGATCGCGCGCGGCGAGGACGCGGCGCTCAACGTGACCGGCTGTGAGGCGATGGGCACGGGCGGCTGCGGCGACGTGCTGACCGGCGTGATCGCCGCGCTGATGGCGCAGGGCATGACGTCCATGGACGCGGCGCGTGTGGGTGCGTACTATCACGGGCTGGCGGGCGAGGCGGCGGCAAGGCTGCGCGGCAGCCGCGCGGTGACGGCGTGGGACGTGTGCGAGGCGCTGCGCATAGAATGAGAGCGCAGGGGAAGGCTCCATGATGAAGCAATGGGTTGTGAGATCATGGAGGTTGTACGCGGAGATATTTTCATTGCGGATCTCGATCCCGTCATCGGCAGCGAGCAGGGCGGCGTACGCCCGGTGCTGATCGTGCAGAACAATCGCGGCAACCGGTTTTCGCCGACGGTGATCTGCGCGGCGATGACTTCAAAGCTGATGAAAAATGACCTGCCGACGCATGTGTGGGTCGCAGCGCGCGAGAGCGGCCTGAAGAGCGATTCCCTGGTGCTGTGCGAGCAGATCCGCACGCTGGAAAAGCGGCGGCTGCGGGCCAAGGCGGGCCACATCGGCGGGATGTCGCTGGCGCGGGTCGACCGGGCGCTGATGGCGGCGCTGGAGATCCAGTAGATCTGACCAACCGAAGCGGGGAGGCCTCCCTGCTTCTTTTCATAAAAAACGGACGAGCCAGGAAGGATAAAGCCATGCAGAACATCAAAGAGATCAACTTCACCAAAGAGGGAAAGCAGCTGCTTAAGGACTATGCGCTGATCGTGCTGGGGACGTTCCTGGCGGCGCTGTCCCTGTCGCTGTTTTTTCTGCCCTATGACATCGCGCCGGGCGGCATCTCCGGCATATCGACGGTGCTCTCCAGCGTGCTGCCGCTCTCGGTCGGCCTGCTCAGCTTCCTGCTGAACGTGCCGCTGTTCCTGCTCGGCTGGCGGACGGTCGGATGGCGGTTCGCGGTGCGCTCGTTCATCGCCATGTCGCTGATGTCGCTGTTCATCGATCTGGTTCCGGTCAGGGACGTGTCCGGCAATGTGATGCTCGCCTCCGTGTTCGGCGGCGTGCTGCTGGGCGTGGGCCTGGGTCTGGTGGTGCGCGCGGGCGCGACGACGGGCGGCACGGACATGGCGGCGAAGATGATCCACAACCGCGTCGCCTTTCTGTCCATCGCGACGATTCTGTTCATGATCGACGGGCTGGTCGTCGCGGTCGCGGGGCTGGCGTTTGGCCTGCAGGCAGCGCTGTGGGCGCTGATCTCCCTGTTCGTCTCCAGCCAGATGATGGATACGGTCATCAAGGGCTTCAACACGGCGATGCAGTTCATGATCATCTCCAACGATTCCGAGGAGATCGTCAGGAGGATTCACAAGGACATCGACCGCGGCTGCACGCGCCTGATGGCCGAGGGCACATACGCCCGCCTGCCGGTGGGCACGCTGCTGTGCGTGGTCTCCCGGACGGAGGCGCCGCGGCTGAAAAAGCTCGTGGCGGAGATTGACCCGGATGCATTTGTGACGGTGTGCAACGTGCACGAGGTGCTGGGCGAGGGCTTCACCGGCATGAGCGGCGAGTAAGCGGAAAACAGCGCAAGATACTGTTTGCAAATCGCTATGGGCAATGCTATAATACAATTGACATCTGCCGGAAACGGCAGGAAAAAATCGACAGGAGGAACGTTCCATGAAAAAGATCCTTTCCATGATGCTCGTCCTGGTTGCGATGCTGGCGATCTTCGCCGTCCCGGCCCATGCTGCCGAGATCGCGCTGGTCACCGACGTGGGCACCATCGACGACGAATCCTTCAACCAGGCATGCTGGCAGGGCGTGGAGGCGTACGCCACCGCGAACAACCTCAGCTACCAGTACTATCAGCCGGCGGCTGACTCCGACGACGAGCGCCTGGGCTCCATCGACCAGGCGGTCTCCGATGGCGCGAAGGTCATCGTACTGCCGGGCTACCTGTTCGGCGCGTCCGTCGCGCAGGCGCAGGAGCTGTATCCGGACGTGAAGTTCATCGCCATCGACGTGTCCGCGGGCGACCTGGGCACCGATCCGCTGTCCAACGTGTACTGCGCGGTGTTCGGCGAGGAGCAGGCGGGCTATCTGGCCGGCTATGCGGCGGTGAAGGACGGCTACACCAAGCTGGGCTTCCTGGGCGGCATGGCGGTTCCGGCCGTTGTGCGCTACGGCTACGGCTTCGTGCAGGGCGCGAACGATGCGGCTGTTGAGCTGGGCACCCCGATCGAGATCAACTACACCTACGGCGGCCAGTTCTACGGCGACGCGAACATCACCGCCAAGATGGACGGCTGGTACACTGCGGGCACCGAGATCGTCTTCGCCTGCGGCGGCGGCATCTGGACCTCTGCGGCTGAGGCTGCGCTGGCGCACAAGTGCTATGTGATCGGCGTTGACGTCGACCAGCACTACCTGGGCGAGGCGTATGTGGAAGGCTATGGCTACAACCCGTTCGTGACCTCCGCGATGAAGCAGCTGCAGAACGCGACCGAGGCCGCGCTGGCCAAGTTCTACGCCGGCGAGTGGGAGAGCATCGGCGGCAAGATCGAGACCCTCGACCTGAGCGCCGGCGACTTCGTCGGTCTGCCGACCGCTGAGACCTCCTGGTGCTTCAAGACCTTCACGGTCGACGAGTACAACGCGGTGCTGGAGGGCATCAAGTCCGGCGCTGTGGTGGTTTCCAACGCGATTGACGCCGCTCCGGCTGTCGACGCGTCCGTGACCGTCAACTACATTGACTGATTTTCCCGCAGAGGGGACAGGCTTGCGCCTGTCCTCTTTTCTTTTGGCACAATGGGATATGACGCAAAGGCCTTGCGGCGCGCACGGCGCGCTTTTTTGCCATATAGGAAATTGCGTGAAAAATCGTGCAGCGAGCACCGAGCAACTTCACTTTGCAAAGCAGTTCGGAAGTGGGAGCGGGCACGGCCCGCTTTTTTGGTGGAAAATGCGGGGGGATCGGTTGAAAAATCCGGTCAATATGGTATAATATATGCACCGGTATCTTGCCATTTTATCTACATTGGAGGAGATTTTCATGGGACGCAACGCAATTGTCGGCCAGAGTGGTGGCCCGACTTCCGTCATCAACGCGAGCCTCGCCGGCGTTCTGCAGGCCTGCCAAAAGCGCGGCGCTGAGCATATCTACGGCATGCGCCACGGCATCGAGGGCCTGCTCAATGGACAGGTTGTCGATCTGGGCGAAACCTGCGGTTCCACGCTGGAGATCGAGCTGCTCAAGCGCACCCCGTCTTCCTACCTGGGCAGCTGCCGCTATAAGCTGCCGGGCTACATCGAAAATCCGGAGGTCTATGCCAAGCTGTTCAAGATCCTGGATCAGCTGGACATCGGCTACTTCTTCTACATCGGCGGAAACGACTCCATGGATACCATCATGAAGCTGAGCGACTATGCCAAGCAGATCGGCAGCCACATCCGCTTCATGGGCGTGCCCAAGACCATCGACAACGACCTGATGGGCACCGACCATACCCCGGGCTATGGCTCCGCCGCCAAGTACGTGGCGACCGTGACCAAGGAGCTGTGCCGCGACGCCGCCGTGTACGGCACCAAGTATGTGACCATCGTGGAGATCATGGGCCGTAACGCCGGCTGGCTGACCGCCGCCGCCGCGCTGGCTCAGGGCGAGGACTGCGAGGGCGCCGACCTGATCTGTCTGCCGGAAGTGCCGTTCTACATGGATCGCTTCATGACCAAGCTGGAGGCGCTTCAGAAGGATCATCCGTCCATCATCGTGGCCGTGTCCGAGGGCGTCAAGACGCCGGACGGCCGCTATGTGGCCGAGCTGGCGAGCGACGGCCTGGCGGTCGATTCCTTCGGCCACAAGAGCCTGTCGGGCACCGCGCGCTTCCTGTGCGACTATGTGCAGAAGAACATGAACACCAAGACCCGCGCGGTCGAGCTGGCAACCCTGCAGCGCTGCGCCGGCCACATCACCAGCCGCACCGACATCACCGAGGCCTATCAGGTGGGCGGCGCCGCGGCGATGGCCGCCTTTGACGGCAAGACCGGCATGATGGCCTCCCTCAAGCGCGTCTCCAACGATCCGTATCAGTGCATCACGGAGCTGGTGGACGTGCACAAGTGCGCCAACTTCGAGAAGAAGGTGCCGATGGAGTGGATTAACAACTACCGCAACGGCATGACGCAGGACTTCATCAACTACGCCCGTCCGCTGATTCAGGCCGAGCTCACCCCGATCTACATCGACGGTCTGCCGCGCCACATCTACATCAAGGACTGAGACCTTTCTTCCATACGCATCGCATGGAACCGCAAGCCGGATGGCCTGCGGTTCTTTTTTGCGTTTTGGAAAATTCTGTCAAAAGCCGTACGGCGGGCACGGCCTGCTCTTTTGCGTGATGGGAATTCTGTCAAAAGTCGTGCAGCGGGCACCGAATGACTTGGTTTTGCAGGGCTGTTCGGAAGTGGAAGCGGGCACGGCCCGCTCTTTGTGCCCTTGCCCATACAGAAAAACAGATATGAAAGAAATCCACGCATACGGACGTGAAAAGCGCATAGATTCACAGAGAGGGAAGATAGGGACAGGCCGGTCGGGAGGGCGGTGAGAGGAAATCAAGCGCACTGAATAAAGAAAGCGGGAAGCCGGAAGTGACGAATGACAAGATCCGTTGATGTTGATGGGAATCCGCATGGGAAGCATGTACAATAACAACAGGACAGACGATGAACTGGTGAAGCGCGCTGCCGGCGTTCAGGCGCGCGCGGAGCAAAGGAGGAAGAATGCTTATGGCAACCCCGAAAGGCGCCGCTCTGCGGGGCGGCGGATGCCGCGCGATGCTGGTCCGGCTCAATCACATGACCCACAGGATCATGCTGATCATCGCGCAGCTGTCCATTCTCGCGATGATTGTGATCGTCACGCTGACCGTGGTGCTGCGCTACTGCTTCAACACGGGACTTTCCTGGGCGGAGGAGGTGCCGCGCCTGCTGGTGACGGTATTCGCCTTTATGGCCTGCGCCATCGGCGTGCGCGACCATATGCACGTTTCCGTCGATGCGGTGTACAACCGTTTCCCCGCGGGCGGCAGGGCCCGGCGGCTGATGGATGTGCTCACCGATGCAGCGACGCTGCTGTGCGGCCTGTTCATGCTGGTGGTGGGCGGACAGCGCACGATGAAGCTCTTCTCCCTAACCGGCACAATGCCCATCACGGGCATCTCCACCGCCTGGCAGTATCTCCCGATTCCGGTGGCTGGCTTCGTCATGACGTTTGATTCCATCCTCTTCCTGACCGGGATCATCCGCAGGGACGATCTGCTCTACTCCGAACCGGAAATCGACTTTACCGATGAAGAGGCTGTCAACAGGCTGCGCAGAGAGGGGGAGGCCAAATGACGACGCTTGCCGGCATCATTCTCATCGGCGGCTTTGCGCTGCTGATGCTGCTCAGGGTTCCGGTATCCTTTGCCATGCTGCTCTCCACGCTGGCGTCCGCGCTGGTGATGGACACCAATCTGTCCGTCATGATCCGCCAGATGATGGACGGCGCGAACAACTTCTCGCTGCTCTCCATCCCGTTTTTCATCGTGATGGGCGAATTCATGGGCGCGGGCGGCATTTCGGAGAAGATTGTCAGTCTGGCGAACCTGGTCGTGGGCCGCTTTCGCGGCGGGTTGGCGTATGTGAACGTGCTGGATTCCATGTTCTTTGGCGGCATCTCCGGCAGCGCCGTGGCCGATGTGTCCTCGCTGGGCTCCATGGTCATTCCCATGATGAAGAAGCAGGGCTATGACGAGGACTTCGCCGTCGGCCTGACGGTCACAACGGCCTGCCAGGGCGTGCTGATCCCGCCGAGCCACAACATGGTCATCTATGCGCTCGCCGCGGGCGGCGTGTCCATCGGCACGCTGTTCATCGCGGGCCTGCTGCCGGGCATCCTGCTGGGCTGCGGCATGCTGGTGATGTGCCTGCTGATGAGCAGACGCTACAACTTCCCCAAGGGCGTCGGCGTGCCCAGGGGAGAGCGGCTGAAGGTGCTGCTGGACGGCATTCTGCCCATGATGACGCTGGTCATCATCATGGTCGGCACCGGCGCGGGCGTGTTCACGGCGACGGAGTCCTCCGCGATCGCGTGCGTGTATACGATGCTCCTGTCCATCGTGGTCTTCCGCACGGTGAAGCTTGCCGACATCCCCGGGATCATCCGCAACAGCCTGAAGACGCTGGCGATCGTCATGACGCTGCTGGCGACGGCCAAGGCGTTCGCGTACATGATGACGGAGCTGCGCATTCCGGCGGCCATTTCCGCGGCGCTGCTCTCCATCACGGACAGCCGGGCGATCCTGATGCTCATCATCAATGCGCTTTTGCTGGTGCTGGGCTGCTTTATGGACATGGCGCCGCTGATTACGATCATGACGCCGATCCTGCTGCCGGTGGTGACGCCGCTGGGCGTGGATCCGGTGCACTTCGGCGTGGTGATGATCTTCAACCTGGCGGTCGGCCTGTGCACGCCGCCGGTTGGCTCCGCGCTGTTTGTGGGCTGCGCCATCGGCAAGACGCCGATTGAGCGCACGGCGAAGAACATGATGCCGCTGTATCTGGTAATGATCGTCGTGTTGCTGCTGGTGACGTATGTTCCGGATACCGCGCTCCTTCTGCCCAGAATGATGATGGGATACGGCGCGTGAGGCAAAGGCATCTGTCCGCATCCCGGCATGGCGATGCGGTGGAGAATAAATCGAACGGAGGAGATTTCATGAAAAGACTGATGACCCTGGCTCTGGCGCTTGCGCTCGCGCTGTGCGCCGCGACGGCCGGCGCCGTGACCCTCAAGCTGAGCGAGGTTCACGCCGAAGGCTACCCGACCACCCTGGCCGATCAGGAGTTCGCGCGCCTCGTGGAGGAGCGCACCGACGGCCGCATCCGGATCGACGTGTACTCCGGCGGCGCGCTTTACGGCGAGGAGACCGGCGCGATCGAGGCGCTGCAGCTGGGCGATCTGGCGTTCTCCCGCGTCTCCGCGTCTCCGGTATCCAGCTATGTGCCGGCGATGAACGCCATTCAGATGCCGTATCTGTACAAGAATGCCGATCACATGTGGGCGGTTCTGGACGGCGAGATCGGCCAGAAGATGCTCTCCGAGGTGCAGGCCTCCGGCTCCGGTCTGGTCGGCCTGTGCTGGTATGACGCGGGCGCGCGCTCCTACTACACCAACAAGCCGGTGACCTGCGTGGAGGACATGAAGGGCCTCAAGATCCGCATGCAGAACAACCGGATGATGGTCGCGATGACCAACGTCCTGGGCGGCGTCGGCGTGACCGGCATCGGCCCGAACGAGGTCTACTCCGCCATCACCCAGGGCACCATCGACGGCGCGGAGAACAACTGGCCGACCTACCAGAATATGGGCGACTATGAGGCGGCGCCGTACTATGTGCTGGACAAGCACACCATGGTGCCGGAGATTCTGCTGGCGTCCGAGGCGGTGCTGGCCGATCTTGACGAGGCGGATGTGGAGATCATCAAGGCCTGCGCCAGGGAAACCCAGGAATTTGAAAAGCAGAAGTGGGCGGAAAAGGAAGCCTCTTCCGAGCAGATTGTCCGCGCGGCGGGCTGCACCATCACCGAGCTGACGCCGGAAGCGTTTGCCGAGTTCCAGGATGCGATGACCCGGCCGGTGACCGGCGTGGAGGGCATCGACGACGGCAAGAGCCTGTACGAGATGTACGGCGGGGCATACCAGGATGTGATCGACGCGATCGTTGCGGTCGGCGAGGACTTCTGATTCCCCGGAAAACACGGATGAATGCAAAAAACCCGCACGGACAACCGTGCGGGCATTTTGCTGTGCGCGGGCATTACGGCCGGCGGCCATGAAGCGCGCCGCCGGGCAGGCGCTCCCTGAAAAAATCGTACAGCTCGGCGGGCGGGAGGGCGCACTGTCCATCCGGCAGGATGAACGCGCGTGCGGGCGCTGCGTAGAGGTAATACGCGCCGGAGACACGCCATACGCCGTAAAGCGAGGCATAGGGAAGGACGACCTCCGGCTCCTTCTGCATGTCGTTGATGACGCGCAGCTGAGTTTCGCCCAGGTGGAGCGTATAGGCCGGGCGCAGGGTCTTGAGCCCCAGACGCCTGCACTGGTCGTGCACCTGCAAGAGGAAGGAGAGCACATAGCACACGGGCAGGCCCAGGCCGATGACCTGCAGGAGCGTGCCGATCAGACCGGCCTGCTCCCTGCCGCTGGCCATGCAGAGGAAGGACAGCGCGAGAAAGACGGCGCAGAAGACGGCGGGCGATACCCAGCGGCGCTTGAGACGGAACGCATCGAACAGGGCGAAGCGGCGGAAGATGCCCGCATTGATTCTGACATGGGCGGTGACGGTGCCTGTGCGCATGGGAGACCTCCTGCAAAGCCGGATTGATCAGGATCATCCGAAATGAACATCATCGTATTGTGACATAAATTCTGCAAAAAATCAAGCGCTTTCCGCTGACCGGACGCCGCTTCAGGCGCGCATCACGGCGATATCATTAAAATTTCCAAAATGGCTTGTCGCATACTGGACAATAATGCCGGGACTGTGGTATGATAATCCCAATGAATCGACAGGGGGATATTGGTTCACTTTGTCGAGAGAAAAGATTAGGAGGAATCACCCATGAAGAAGCTTCTCGCTCTCATCGCGGCCCTCGCGCTGGTGCTCACCTGCGCTGTGGCGTCCGCAGAACCGGTTACCCTGACCTACGCTGAGGTCAACCCGCTCGACACCATCGTCGGCAAGATCGCGACCGATTTCAAGGCCAAGGTAGAAGAGATCTCCGGCGGCGAAATCACCATCGACGTGCAGGCTTCCGGCGTTCTGGGCTCTGAGGCGCAGATCCTGGACGGCATCCTCGGCGGCGGCAACACCGTCGACATCTCCCGTATCTCCGCGTTCGCCCTGACCAGCTACGGCTGCGGCAAGGCGACCCTGCTCAACATCCCGTACACCTTCGCGAACCGCGAGCACTTCTGGAAGTTCGCCGGCAGCGAGCTGGCGCAGGAGTTCCTCGCCGAGCCGCAGGAGATGGGCCTCCCGCTGCGCGGTCTCGTGTATGGTGAGGAAGGCTTCCGTCACTTCTTCTTCAAGAATGAGGTCGCCGATATCAACTCCCTCAAGGGCCTGAAGATCCGCGTTTCCGAGGATCCGATCATGAGCGGCATGGTGAGCGCGCTGGGCGCCAACCCGACCGTTGTGGCCTTCACCGAGCTCTACTCCGCGCTGCAGACCGGCGTCTGCGACGGCGCTGAGCAGCCGATCGCCAACTACAAGGCGAACGCCTTCCCGGAGGTCGCCCCGTACCTGATGCTGGACGGCCACACCCTGGGCGCCGTGCAGCTTGTCATCACCGACAACGCCTGGGCGAAGCTGAACGAGCAGCAGCAGGGCTGGATCATGGAAGCCGCGAAGTATGCCTCCGAGCAGAACGCTGCCGGCGTGCAGGCTGCTGAGGACAAGGTTCTGGAAGAGCTGAAGGCCGCTGGCGTCACCGTCGTCGACGTCCCGGACAAGTCTGCCTGGCAGGCTGCTGTTGCCGACGTGAAGGCGATCCAGAACGCGACTGCCGCGTATGCTGATCTCTATCAGCAGATCCTCGACATGCAGTAAGCTGCACAAGAGGGAAATCAAGCAGTAAACGCTGATGAAACTCCAATGAGGAGGGGGTGCGGGGGTGGTATCCCTGCACCCCCTTCCTGCTTTTGTAAAGATTCCTTTATGAGACGAAAGGAACGTGAACCGATCATGCCAAAGATTTTCACAATTCTTGACAAGATCAGACCGGTGTATGACTGGACCTACAAGATCGTCATGGTCATCTGCAAGCTCCTGCTCATCACCGATATTCTGATTACGACGATGGCGGTCTGCGGCCGTTACATCTCGTTCATTCCGGATCCGGCCTGGAGCGAGCAGGTGGTTTTGACCTGCATGATCTACATGGCCGTGCTCTCCGCGACGCTGGCTATCCGCAAGAATGCGCACATCCGCATGACCGCGCTGGATTCCTACCTGCCCAAGAAGGTCGTTCAGGTGCTGGACGTCCTGTCCGACATCGCGGTTCTGGCGCTGGGCGTCATCCTGCTGGTGCAGGGCTACAAGGTGTTCACCTCCCCGCTGGCCAAGTTCGGCAAGTATGAGTCCATGCCGTGGCTGAGCCGCAAGTGGATGTACTTCCCGATCCCGCTGGCCGGCGCCTCGATGATCATCTTCGAGCTGGAGCAGCTCTATGAGCACATCAAGGTCTTCTTTGTCAAGGAGGTGGCGTAAGTGAATCCTGAAATCTTCTCGACCATCATCCTTCTGGGAAGCTTCCTGGTGATGATCTTCCTGCGCTTCCCGATCGCCTACGCCGTCGGCCTGTCCACGGTGTTCTGCCTGCTCTCCCAGGGTCAGGCGCTGGTTACCCTGCCGCAGCAGATGGTTAAGGGCGTCTGGTCCTACTCACTGATGGCGGTTCCGTTCTTCATCACCATGGGCGTGCTCATGGGCTCCGGCGGCATCTCCGATAAGCTGATCGCGCTGGCGAACGCGCTGGTCGGCTGGATGCGCGGCGGCCTGGCGATGGTCAACATCGTCGCGTCCTACTTCTTTGGCGGCATCTCCGGCTCCGCGTCTGCGGACACCGCGTCCCTGGGCTCCATCCTCATCCCGATGATGGTCAGCGAGGGCTACGACGACGATTTCTCCATCGCCGTCACCATCACCTCCTCCTGCGAGGGCCTGCTCGTTCCGCCGAGCCACAACATGGTCATCTACGCGACGACCGCGGGCGGCATCTCCGTGGGCAGCCTGTTCCTGGCCGGCTACCTGCCGGGCGCGCTGCTGGCGGCCTGCCTGATGATCGGCTCCTACATCATCTCCGTCAAGCGCAACTACCCGAAGGGCGCGCCGTTCAGCCTGAAGGGCTTCATGAAGCAGCTGGGCACCTCGATCTGGGCGCTGGCCGCAGTCATCATCGTCGTCTTCGGCGTCGTTGGCGGCGTGTTCACGGCGACCGAGTCCGCCGCGATTGCGGTCGTTTATTCGCTGATTGTGTCCGTGTTCGTGTACAAGGGCCTGAACTGGAAGGGCGTCTGGAAGGCACTTGACCAGTGCGTGGAGACGCTGGCCATCGTGCTGATCCTGATCTCCACGTCCTCCGCGTTCGGCTACTGCCTGACCACGCTGCACGTGCCGAGCATGGCGGCGAACCTGATCACCAGCATTTCCAGCAACCCGATCGTCATCGCGATTCTGCTGAACGTCATCCTGCTGGTGCTGGGCATGATCATGGACATGGCGCCGATCATCCTGATCGCTACGCCGATCCTGCTGCCTGTGGCGCAGTCCATCGGCATCGATCCGATCCAGTTCGGCATCATGGTCGTGCTCAACTGCGGCATCGGCCTGCTGACCCCGCCGGTTGGCGCCGTGCTGTTCATCGGCTGCGCGGTCGGCAAGC
Organism: Clostridia bacterium; assembly: GCA_017937505.1. Lineage (GTDB taxonomy): Bacteria > Bacillota > Clostridia > Christensenellales > Aristaeellaceae > Ventricola. The sequence continues at coordinate 11,915 of JAGBDL010000119.1, forward strand.
GCCCGATGGAGAAGGTCGTCAAGGAGACCCTGCCGTTCTACGCCTGCATGATCATCGCGCTGCTGCTGATCACCTTCATCCCGGACATCTCTCTGTTCATCCCGAAGGTGCTGGGCGGCTACACCACCACTGCGGTGGGCGTCCTGGGCATGCTGTAAATCCTCAAATGCAAAGAGCTTCCGAGTTTTCGGGAGCTCTTTTTTCATCTGGTCGATTCTGAATTGCTTGCCTGAGCGTGAAGCGGAGAAGTGGGTTTGGTCAGCAGCCCAACGTAACCGGATACAAAACCGGCATGCTGCCGGCGGCATCACCGACAAAGTTCCGTAAATCATGAAGCTCTGTGCCCGAGAACGGCACTGCACGGAAAGATTTACATAACAAAAAGCATCCGGATTTCAAGGCCGGATGCCTGAGGTTGACATGGACAACGGGTTTCTGCAACCAACGCAGGGTTACTTTTCATCCTCCTCCGGACGGAACAGCTCCGTCTCGTAATAGGTGCCGTCGCGCCAGAAGGTCATCGTCGCGCTCTGGCCCGGGAGGATGTTGCCGCGGGCCTTGCGCAGCGTCGCGTCGCCGAGGATGGTGATATCGCCGATGCCGACGATCACGTCGCCCGGCTCAATGCCGGCCTCCGCCATCGGGGAGAAGGCCTCAACCTTCTTGACCCAGGCGCCCTGCGGGAGGCTGTAGTAGGTCTGATAGACGGGCAGAACGTAGTGCGTCGTCACGCCCATGTCCCAGCCGGCATTGGCGAGCTCCGCGGCGCTGATGTCGATGGGCAGCGTGTGGATGAGGCTTTCGCCCACGCCGTAGTCGATGCCGACAAAGACCAACTGGTCGTCATCGACGGTCACCTTTTTGCCGCCTGTGCGGTACCAGCTTACGGCTGCCTGCGCGCTGGAGAAGTAGATCTGGTCGCCGACCTGGAAGTGATGCGGCTCGAAGACGGCTGCGGAGCCGTTATCCTCCAGGCTTGGGTTGTACATGTTGCCGTCATCGTCGATGATCCAGCCGCCCTCGCTGCTGGAGTCGCTGCTGCCGTCGTCTGCATCCTCCGGCTCCCAGAAGTCGGAGTAGTTGCGGCCGTTGGCGATGGAGATGCCGGAAATGGTATATACGCGCTCGATCTCCTCGGCGAAGGTCTCCTTCATGTCGGCGGGGGAGCCGTCGCGGAAGTAGGGGATGATCTTCAGGCCGAACGCGGTCAGGCGATTGCCGGTGTTGTTGCGGATGGAAACCTGGATGCTGCCCTGGAAGCTGTACGAGGTGATCTCCGCCTTTTGAATGTAGAGGGGCTGCTCGCGGTTGTTCAGGTACTTGATCTCCTGGCTGCTGCCCGCACGCGCAAGCACGCGGTCATCAAAGAGCATCGCCTGGGTCTGCGGATCGGCTTCACCGGTCACGGGCAGGCTGTTGTCCCTCTGGAAGAGCTTGACAACCTCCGCGGTGGAATCGGTGTAGCGGGTGTTGTTGTTCTCCTTCTTGAAATAGCCCAGCTCGTACAGGCGCAGCTTGAGCCGGCGCACGGCTCCGCTGCTGTCGCCGGCGCGCAGCGTCCTGTACTGAGCAAGCTCCTCGGGCGTGTACTCAAACGGCTCGGCAGCCTGGATGTCGTGGATCGGATCGCAGGAGAGCACGGGATACTGCTCGAGCACCGTGTCGGCGTCCACCTCCACCAGCGTCGCGGGCTTGAGCTGGCGGATGAACTCGGCGAGCATGTAGCCCTCCATGCCGGTATCCTTGACGATGATGTGCAGCCACAGCTCGCCGCCCGATTCCACCTCGCCCAGTATGCGCAGGGCTTCTCCGGAGAGCACCTGTGTCAGGCGCTTGCCGCCAGGTGTGCGGCGGATGTTGGCGTTCTTCTCCGTGCGGCCGATGCCCTCCTCCTCATAGAAGACTTCGCCCTGCACATAGGAGCCGCTGGGCGTGGCCGTCGGCACGGGCGAGGGCGTGGGCGTGGGGGTCGGCACAGGCGTCGGCGTGGGCACGGGCGTGGGGGTCGGCACAGGCGTCGGCGACGGGGTGGGCGTCGGCGTGGGCACCGGCTCAAGCAGATTCAGCATGATGTAGCCGGTCTTGCCGGTTTTGACGACCCGGACATAGGCCCAGGTGTTTTCGCCGATGCCGGTCTGATCGAGCACCACCACCTGCGTGCCGGCCTTGAGCGTTTCCCGGATGTCGCTCTTTTTATCGGGCTCCTTGCGCATGTTGGCCTTTTTGGCCGTTTGCAGGACGCTGCTGCCGGTTGTTTCGCTCTCAGCAAGCGCGGAAACGGCGACGTGAGCGGGCGCAGAGGCAAGAAGCAGCGCGCAGGCCGCAAGCGCGGCGGCACAGAGTCTTGTCGGTGTATTCATAGAATCCTTTCAGCGCGGCGTTGCGCGCGCGTGCGTCGATATGGTTGCGAATATTATACCAGCTTTGAAAATGATCGGCAACCGCTTTTTGCAATCGCTGTCGAATGCGCGGGAAATCCAAAGCGGCTTGAGATTTCAGCATGTCCAAAAAACGAAGAAAAACGGCGCGCACGGCGGAAACGGGCGGAATCCTGCGGCTTTGCCGCCTCAGGGAGCGCGAGGAGGCGGACGATTTGCGGGAGGAGATGATCGTTTATTTTTTTGCAAACAGGCTTGCCTCTCAAACCGCTTGAGGGTATATAATGTCCATATTGACGATGAATTGCGGCACAATTGCGGCAAAACCGTGAAAACAGCCGCAACGGTTCGTCAGGGACATGACAAGAAGACGCATGACAAAAGAAAGGAAGACGAAACGATGAAGAAAGGACTCTGTCTGCTTCTGACTCTGGCGCTGACGCTGGCGCTGTGCGCGGGCGGCCTCGCCGCGACGGACTGGGTGACCCCGGTGCAGGAGATTGAGACGTGGGACCGCGAGGTCGATTTCCTGGTCGTGGGCTACGGCCTGGCCGGCGCTGCGGCTGCGGTCGAGGCGCATGATATCGACCCGGATGCGGAGATCCTGGTGCTGGAGAAGATGCCGCGCAGCCTGGCCGGCGGCAACTCCATCGCTTCCGGCCAGACGTTCCTCGTCCCGGCCCAGAGCGCTGTGGAGACCGTCAAGACCTATCTGTACAACTGCAACCTGCCCAACCCGATCCCGGACGAGTACCTGACCTGGCTGTGCCAGGGCTTCGCGGATCAGCTGCCGTGGATTCAGTCCGTGGCGGCGGGCGTCGGCTATGAGGCCGGCTATGTCGGCGGCGGCGAGCTCAAGTGGGGCTCTATGGTCGTCGAGTTTGACAGCTTCGAGGGCTCCACCTTCGACGGCTGCTCCGCGCACCTGCGCAAGATCGGCTCCACCTTCGAGAACGGCGGCGTGTGGCGCTGCTTCGATCTGGCCTGCCAGGCCCGCGACATCGAGGTTGCGTATGAGACCCCGGCCGTCTCCCTGATTCAGGACCCGTTCACCCGGGAGGTCTTCGGCGTGATCGCCCGTCAGGCAGACGGCACTGAGATCGCCATCAAGTCCCGCAAGGGCACCCTGCTCGCCTGCGGCGGCTATGAGAACAACCTGACCATGCAGCGCGACTTCCACGGCATGGACATGGTCTACACCGCCGGCACCCCGGGCAACACCGGCGACGGCATCAAGATGCTCATGGAGGCCGGCGCGCAGATCTGGCACATGAAGAACCAGACCCAGTCCGGCGGCTTCTGGCTGGGCATCAAGGTGCCGGAGCACGAGGCCACCTTCATGCGCAACTTCTCCATGGCCGGCAGCTCCTGGATCGAGATCAGCGCGGACGGCTCCCGCTTCTACGACGAGGCGAAGAGCTATCACCGCCAGCACATGAAGTACATGGAGTATGGCCGCTACGTCGATCTGCCGCACGAGAAGGCGCTGCCGGTCGACCTGATCTTCGACGAGAAGACCCGTGAGGCGGGCTCCATCGCCTCCCAGTGGCTGAGCTGGCCGACCACGACCGAGGGCTACACCTGGTCCAGCGACAATCTGGCCGAGATCGAAAAGGGCTGGATCATCAAGGCCGACACCCTTTCGGAGCTGGCGCAGAAGCTGGGCCGCGATCCGGAGGTGCTCCAGGCGACCATCGACAAGTGGAACGCCGACTGCGCCGCGGGCGCGGATTCCGAGTTCGGCCGCGATCCGGCGAAGATGGCGCCGATCGACACCGCGCCGTACTACGCCGTGTCCATCACCCCGACCCTGGTCGGCACCACCGGCGGCGCGAAGCGCGATACCGAAGGCCGCGTCCTTGACTGGAACGACGAGCCGATCCCGGGCCTGTACGAGGCCGGCGAGCTGGGCTCCTACTTCGCCAACCTCTATCAGAACGGCACCTTCCTCTCCGAGGCGATGCTCTCCGGCCGTGCCGCGGCGCAGACCGCGTTCGGCGGCGTGTCCGAGATCAAGGAGGTCGTGGCGGCTGCGGGCGGCGTGGCCTGGGAGGGCGCGGCGGACGGCGTGTACACCGCGACCGTGGACGGCCTGCACGAGAAGATTGAGGTCTCCCTCACCGTTGAAGGCGGCAATCTGACCGCGATCGACATCACCGGCGGCCGCGAGTCCATGTTCATCACCGACGAGCAGCTGGCCGAGTACACCGGCGCGATCATCGCGGCGCAGGATCCGAACGTCGATATCGTCGCGGGTGCGACCGTGGACTGCCAGGCGATCGGCACCGCCATCGGCCAGGCGTTCGCGAAGTAAGCCCGCCTGTCCATCGCCAATTTCACCATGGATGCAGCCGGGCGCGCGGGAGATCGCGCGCCCGGTTTTTCCCCATGAACACAGAAATGGAGGATAAAAGATGAAGAAGCTGATTTCCCTGCTGCTTGCGCTGACGATGCTGACGGTCTGCTTCGCCTTCCCGGCGATTGCCGAGGAAGCCGACGCGGACATCGTGATCGTCGGCGCGGGCGGCGGCGGCCTGTCCGCCGCGCTGGAGGCCGTGGCCCAGGGCGCGCAGAAGGTCATCGTGCTGGAGATGACCGCCAAGACCGGCGGCGCGCTCAACTACACCAGCGGCTCCATGTCCGCCGCGGGCACCATCATCCAGAAGGAGGACGGCATCGAGGATACCGTCGAGTCCTATGTGGCGGACATCATCAACAACGGCGACGACTTCGGCGGCCAGCCGAACGAGACGCTCATCCGCGTGTACGCGAACGAAGCCGCGCAGACCTTTGACTGGCTGTACGAAAACGGCCTGAAGGACTGCAAGTTCTCCACAGACCGCGCGACCGGCGCGCGCGCCGTGTTTGCGCCGGAGCATGCGCTCTATTCCATCCAGCGCACCTACAAGGCCAGCCCGAAGGATCCGGCGAACTACAAGTCCGCCGCGCATGAGGTGCTCGATACCCTCGTGAAGGCCGACGGCCGCATCGAGGTGAAGCTGAACACCAAGGCCGCGAAGCTCGTGGCCAACGACAAGGGCCAGGTGCTGACCGTCGTCACCGAGGACGGCGCCAGCTACACCGCGAAGAAGGCCGTCATCATGGCGACCGGCGGCTACTCCGCCAACGGCAAGCTGATGGCGCAGTTCGTGCCCAACGGCGAATACTACCTGGCCGGCGGCGCGGCGGGCGCGGACGGCAACGGCCTGCGCATGATGCAGGAGGTGGGCGCGGGCCTGACCGCCATGGACGCCATCCCGACCTTCCCGATGGGCCTGGTGAGCCGTGACAACCCGAAGACCGGCTCCATCGCTTCCACCTACACCTGGAAGACCGGCGGCATCGTCGTCAACCAGAATGGTGAGCGCTTCTGCAACGAGACGGAGAGCAACCCGTCCATCCGCGAGGTCGCGCTCGAGGAGCAGCCGAACGCGGTGCAGTACGACATCTTCACCGACAAGATCGTCGAGGACCTGCGCGCGAACAACGGCGCGTTCTTCTATGACGCGTACTTCGCCGACGAGACCATGCGCGGCTATCACGTCGTGGAGAGCGCCGCGACCCTGGAGGAGCTGGCGGAGAAGATCAGCGTGCCGGCGGAGAACCTGACCAAAACCGTGGAGACCTACAACGCGGCGGTGGACGCCGGCGCGAGCGACGAGTTCGGCCGCCTGTACGATGGCACCGTCAACGCCTACAACTACTGCACCAACAGGATCGAGGGCGACAAGTTCTACGCCATCCGTCTGCAGGCGCTGTGCGTCATGACCCTGGGCGGCGTGACGGCCAACAGCAACATGCAGGTGCTCGATGAAGCGGGCAACGTGATCCCGGGCCTGTACGCGGCGGGCGAGACCGTCGGCGGCATCTGGGGCAAGTTCGTCTCCGGCGGCACCGGCGTCATGGGCCCGATCGTCTTCGGCAAGATCGCTGCGCGCCACGCGATGGCGAACGATCCGGCCGAGGGCTACATCGTCCACGCTGCGGCGAACCTGCTGGACGAGAACCTCTTTGTGAAGGAGACCGCCTCCGAGAAGCTGTTTGACATGAGCAAGGCCCTGAGCGACGGCGAGTACACCGCGACGGTCGACGGCCAGGAGGGCCCGATGACCGTGAAGACCGTGATCGAGGGCGGCAGGATCGCCGGCGTTGAGGTGACGGAGAACCATGAGACGCAGGCCATCGCTGCCGGCGCGCTGGAGAGCATCCCGCAAAAGATCGTGGAAGCGAACGACCCGACCGTCGATGCGGTGGCGGGCGCGACGCTGACCTCCGGCCGCATCATGAAGGCCGTGGCGGAGTGCCTGAGCCAGGCGGCGAAGTAAAGCTGCTTCCCCCGCGCGAAGCGAAGAAGGGTGTCTGAGGGGACCGGAGCCTGCCGCGCCCTGTGGGCGAAACAGGCAGGCGGAGTGTCGGGAATCGCAAGGAGCGGCAGAATACCGCGACTATGCGAGTTTCCCGGACTGAAATCCCTCAGGCAGGGGCATGGGGGCAAGGCCCCCATCGTTCCCAAACGCGAAGCGTGCCCGACAAGAATTGCAGCGGAGCCGAAGGCGACAATTGCGATTCCGCCAATACCGCTTCAAACAGAATCGAATCCAAAAGCAAAATGGGGCTGTCAGGCAACACCTGACAGCCCCAAGCTTTATCTGAGGAACATCCTCAGCAGCTTATCCTTGAGGGAGGAATACGGCATGTAGCGCACGGGCATATCCATCCAGGTGGACTTGTCCACGATGCTCTTTTCATGGCTGAAGGTCTCAAAGCTCTTTTTGCCGTGGTAGCTGCCCATGCCGCTGTGACCCACGCCGCCGAAGCCCATGCGGCTGGTGGCGAGGTGGATGATGGTGTCGTTGATGCAGCCGCCGCCGAAGGGTACGCTTTTAAGGAAGCGCTCCTGCGTGCGCTTGTCCTCGGAGAAGAGGTACAGCGCCAGCGGATGCTCGCGGCTGCGGATGAAATCGACGGCCTCATCCAGGCTGTCATAGCTCATGACCGGGAGCACCGGGCCGAAGATCTCCTCCTGCATGACCGCGTCGTCCGCCGTCACGTTGTCGAGAATGGTCGGCGCAATGCGCAGCGTCTCGGGATCGCCCTGGCCGCCCAGCACCACCTTCTCAGGATCGATCAGCCCCATGACGCGGTCGTAGTGCTTGCGGTTGATCATGTGGACATACTGGTCGTTGGCGAGCGCGTCCCCGCCGGTCATGGCCAAGAGGTGCTTTTTCAAAAGGGCGATGAATTCGTCCTTGACCCTGCGGTCGATGAGCAGGTAGTCCGGCGCGACGCAGGTCTGGCCACAGTTGAGCAGCTTGCCGAAGGCGAGGCGCTTGGCCGCCAGGTCGAGCTTCGCGGTGGCATCGACGACGCACGGGCTCTTGCCGCCCAATTCGAGCGAGACGGGCGTGAGGTGCTCGGCCGCCATGCGCATGACCTCCTTGCCGACGGTGACGCCGCCAGTGAAGAAGATGTAGTCAAACCGCTGCTCGAGCAGCGCTTGATTCTCCTTGCGCCCGCCCTCCACGACGGCGACGTATTCTTGGGGGAAGCACGCGGAGACGATCTCGCGGATGACGGCGGACGTGGCGGGCGCGTAGGCGGAGGGCTTGAGCAGCACGCAGTTGCCCGCGGCCAGCGCGCCGATGAGCGGCTCCATCGTCAGCATGAACGGGTAGTTCCACGGGGACATGATCAGCACGACGCCGTAGGGATTGTGCACGGTGAAGCTGCGCGCGTGGAACTGCGCCAGCGGCGTGAGCACGCTATGGCGGCGCGCCCAGCGGCCCAAGTGGGCGAGGGTGTAGGAAAGCTCGGAGAGCGTCATGCCGACCTCGCACATGTAGCTCTCCGAGGGGTATTTGCCCAGGTCCTGCCGGAGCGCATCGTTGATCTGCGCCTCGCGTAAAAGGATGGTCTCGCGCAGCCTGCGCAGCGCGTCCTTGCGGAAGGCGACGTCAAGCGTCTCCCCCTTGAGGAAATACGCGCGCTGGGCGGCGACGGTGCTTTCGATGTTCATCAGGCTTCCTCCTTGCGCATCAGCTCGTGATAGACGGCCTCAAGCTCCTGCCGGTCCATCAGCAGGGGGACGGGATAGAGCGGGTTGCTCTCCGTGTCCGCATGGCGGGCCATCCGGGGAATATCTTCTTCGCGGATCTGGGAAAACCCTGTCGGCAGGCCGAACGATTCGTTCATCGATTCAACCCAGTCAATGAAGCGCTCCGCGGCGGCGCGCTCGTCCGTGCCGGGCGAAACGAGGCCCGCGATTTCCGCCAGATGCGCGAGTTTGGCGGAGCAGGACGCGCCGTAGCGGCGCAGCATGTGCGGCAGGATGACGGCGTTGGCCAGGCCGTGCGCGATGCCGTACTGGCCGCCCAGCGAGTGCGCGATGCCGTGGACATAGCCGACGTAGGAGCGGGTGAACGCGATGCCGGCGCAGTATGCGGCGCGCAGCATGTGCTGCCTCGCCTCCAGATTTCCGCCGTCGCGGTAGGCGGTCTGCAGGTTCCGGGCGATGAGCGCCACGGCCTCCCCGGCCATGGCGCGGGTGAGCTTGTTGGTGCTGCGGCCGATGTACGCCTCCACGGCGTGCGTCAGCGCGTCCATGCCGGTGGTCGCGGTGATCTGCGGCGGCAGGCCGATCGTCAGCTCCGCGTCGAGCACGGCGTAATCCGGGATCAGCACGAAGTCGTTGATCGGGTACTTGTAGCGCGTCTCGCTGTCGGTGATGACGGCGGCCAGCGTCGTCTCGCTGCCGGTGCCGGCGGTGGTGGGCACGGCGATCAGCAGCGGCGTTTTGCGCAGGATGCGCAGCAGGCCGCGCATCCTCTGCACGGGCTTGTTCGGGCGTGCGCTGCGCGCGCCGACGACCTTCGCGCAGTCCATCGCGGAGCCGCCGCCCACGGCGATGATGGCTTGCGCCCCGCCGGCGACATACTGCGCGCGCGCCTCCTCGACGTTGTCGATGGTGGGGTTGGGCGTGCGCTGCTCGTAGACGGCGCAGGCGATGTGCGCCCGCGCGAGCGATTCCTCGAGCGCGGCGGTCAGACCCAGGCTGCGCACGCCCGCGTCCGCGACCAGCAGCACGGAGGAAACCTGCTTTTGCTCAAGCAGCGGCGCGATCTCGTGCAGGTGGTCAAGAAGCTGGGGCTGGCGATAGGGCAGGATGGGCAGGGCGGCGCGGAAGACGAGCTGATAAGCGCGGCAATACAGGCGCTTGATGGCTTTCATGAATGAACATCCTCTCATGGTTTGACTTGGTACAGCATATGCAGAGCTATACGATACCACGATTGGAATAATAAGTCAAATAAATTAACTAAAAAATCTTAAATATTTATCGGGTCAATCCGACGGGATGCAGACCAGACGGCGCATGAAAAAAGCCGGAACCGCGAAGGGCTCCGGCGGGAGAATCAGGCGCGCACGCTGTGCAGATAGCGCAGGGTGAAGAAGACGCCCAGCGCGGTGCCCAGCGTCCAGCCCACGGGCCAGGAGCACCAGATGCCGATGCTGCCCATCAGCGCGGAGAAGACGATGCACAGGCCCACGCGAAGCACCAGATCGGTAAACGTGTCGATCATGAACGCGCCCATCAGGCCCGCGCCGCGCAGCACGCCGTCCACCACCAGCTTGACGCAGACGACGAGATAGAACGGGGAGACGATGCGCAGAAACTGCACGCCGGTGCGCATGGCCTCGCCGCTGACCGCGCCGTCCATGAACAGGCTGATGGGCAGCGTGGGGAAGCCGAAGTACAGCGTGATGACCGGCACGCACAGCGCAAGGCCCAGCAGGATGCCGGCCTTCACGCCGGGCGCGATGCGCTCATGCCGGCCAGCGCCGATGTTCTGGGAGACGTAGTTGCTCACGCCGGTGCCCAGCTGGCCAAAGCAGGTGATGACCAGGTTGTTGAGCTTGATGGCGGCGGCATAGCCGGCGATGACGGCGGGGCCGTAGCCGTTGATGACGGACTGGATGATGATGTTGCCCACGGAGACGAAGCTCTGCTGCGCGGTGCTGGGCAGGGCGATGAAGACGACCTGGCGCAGCAGCGGGAGGGAAAAGCGGCGCGGCGTGCCGCCATCCCGGGGCAGCGCGCGCAGGCGGCGCAGGACGGCGAGGACGGCCAGCACGCAGCTGACGCCCTGGCACAGGAACGTCGCCCAGGCGACGCCGGCCACGCCCATGTGGAAGCCGGCGACGAAGAGGATGTTGACCAGGATGTTGACGGTGGAGGAGCAGGCCAGGAAGAGGAACGGCGTGCGGGAATCGCCCATGGCGGAGAAGATGCCGGTGGCGACATTGTAGTAAAAGAGGAACGGCAGACCGAGGAAGTAGATATCCAGATAGAGCCGGCAGTCCGCCAGGAGCAGCTCAGGCGTGTTGATGAGGGCGAGCAGCTGCGTGCACAGGAGCAGGCCCAGCGCCATGAGGAACGCGCAGAGCACGCCCACGGCGATAAACACGGTCGACACGGCGGTCCGGAGATCGGCGTATTTTTTGGCGCCAAAGAGGCGGGAGATGATGATGGAGCAGCCGACGCTGCTGCCCATGGCGAAGGCGATGAAGATCAGCGTGATCTCGTACGCGTTGCCGACGGCCGCCAGCGCGTTTTCGCCGATCCACCGGCCGGCGACGAGGCTGTCCGCGATGTTGTAGAGCTGCTGGAAGACGACGCTGCCCAGCAGCGGCAGGGAAAACCTCAGCAGAACGGTCTGCGGATTGCCGACGGTTAAGTCCTTATTCATGAGGAAGACGCTCCTTTTGGCTGATGTGTGTGTTTCGGCGAGATTATACCACTGTGTCGGGAAAGGAATCAAGCGGAAGTTGGCAGCGCGGGAGGAGTATGGTATAATGAGCCAAAGGCTGAACAACGGGAGGAATCCTCATGAAGAATATCAGGCGCTTGGGCGCGGCGCTGCTGACGCTGCTCATGCTGCTGTCTGCGCCCGCGGCGCTGGCGAAGACGATCACCGTGGACGCAGCGGACTACGACGTGGAGGAAGGCGGCCGGTACGACACGATGGAGGAGGTGGCGATCTACCTCACCTTCTTTGACGGGCTGCCGGAGAACTACATCACCAAGAAGGAAGCGCAGGCGCTCGGCTGGGACAACCGGAAGGGCAACCTGTGGAGGGTGGCGGACGGCTGCTCCATCGGCGGCGACCGCTTCGGCAACTACGAGGGCCTGCTGCCGGAAGCGAAGGGACGCAGGTGGACCGAGTGCGACATCGGCTTTGACGGCGGCTACAGGAACGGCAAGCGCATCGTGTTTTCAAGCGACGGCCTGATCTATTACACCGCCGACCATTACGCCTCCTTTGACGAGATCGAGGTCATCTGGTCGGAGTCGGAGGACAGCTTCCTCTCCGGCGAGGATCTCAAGTCGTTTGTCAAGTGGCTGTTTGAGGAGTGAGCATGATGAAGACGATTCGACTGGACGTGACGAACATCGGCACGGTGAAGGCGCTGCACGTGTACCTCGCCTACATGCTGGATCTGCCGGCGTACTATGGAGACAATCTGGACGCGCTGCACGACGTGTTGGGCGAAATCGGCGAGGAGACGCGCATCGTGCTGGCCGGGCAGCCGGCGAGCGACGAGATGGCGGCGTACCTGCCGCGCCTTGCGCGGGTGCTTGCGGACGCGGCGCAGGAAAACGGGAAGCTGTGCATGGAGATGGACTGACGCAAAAACGCTCATGCTTTGGGACGAAAGCATGGGCGTTTTGTGTTTCTCCTCTGGATGCCGGCGGAAGGAATGAGAGCGCAAAACTGACATTTGGGCGCGTGGCCTGTATCTCTTGGCGCCTTTCCCTTGCGGGGCAGGAGCGCGTATGATAAGATGCCATCATCCAAAGAAGCAAGGACATCTGAGAAAGGATGATCGACATGATGGAAACGCTCAAGTGGAAGGTCATTGAACTGCTGGTTCGGTGGAACGTGCTGGCGGTGGCGACGGTGAAGGCAAACAGCGGCCGCAGAAGCAATCGATAACGCTGTGCAGATAGATGGAAAGAGGCTCCCAAAGGCGGGAGCCTCAGACCGTCAACAAACTCTCGCGAGAAGCGGGAGTTTATTTTTCAGTTGCAAAACCAAAAGGAAAATGGGGTGAGGATGTCGAATATAATATACAAGCAAAGATCAAAGGAGCTGAACACCATGCTGCGAGATAAAGAA
>JAGBDL010000120.1 GCA_017937505.1 Clostridia bacterium
CCACCCGCGGCATCGACGCGGCGGCCCGCGGCGACGTCTACAACATCATCCGCCAGCTCAAGGAAGCGGGCGTGGCCGTGCTGATGGTCTCCTCGGACATCGAGGAGGTTGTGGAGCTGGCCGACCGCGCCATCACCGTGTTCAAAGGCCGCATCAACGGCGAGTTCAAACGCGAGGAAATCACGCAGGACGTGCTCACCAGCGCCTCCTTCGGCATTGCGCATGAAAGGACGGTGTGATCATGAACAAAGTGAAGAGCCTGTTTCGGGCCCGGTGGATGTCCAGCCTGATCTTCCTGATCCTGCTGTTCCTCATCACCGGCATCGCGGATCCCGCGTTCCTCAATTATTCGAGCATCATCAGCTGCTTCAACACCGCCACGATGTACACGCTGCTGGCGGTGGGCATCGCCTTCGTCATCATGACGGGCGAGATCGACGTCTCCATCGGCTCCACCCTCGGCCTCACCGCCGCCATGACGGGCCTGATCGCTCAGCAGGGCGGCAGCGTGGTCAAGATGCTGCTGGTGTGCGTCGTGGTCGGCGCGTTCATCGGCCTGTGCAACGGCGTGGGCGTCGCCTACTTCGGCGTCCCCTCGCTCATCTTCACGCTGGGCACCAACAGCGTCGTCCGCGGCCTGATCTACATCCTGACCGACGGACGCACGGTGGAAAACTTCGGCGGCGCCATCTCCAGCTACGGCAATAAGACGCTGTTCGCGGGCATCACCGTGTACTACGCCATCGCCGTCGCGCTGGTAGCGATCTCCCATCTGGTGCTGACCAAGACCCGCAAGGGCAAGTACTTCATCGCCGTGGGCGACAACGCCGGCGGCGCAAACCTGGTGGGCATCTCCGTGCTGGGCACGAAGATTCTGGCCTATGTACTGTGCGGCCTGTTCGCCGGCCTGGGCGGCTTCGTGTTCGCCTCCAAGTACGGCCAGGTCATGACCGTGGCCGGCAACGGCTACGAGATGACCGCCATCGCGGCGTGCGTGCTGGGCGGCATCTCCCTGTCCGGCGGCCTGGGCAACATGGTGGGCGCGGCGCTGGGCGCCGTGATCATGTCCTCCATCAGCAGGCTCTTGGTCTTCATCGGCTTGCCCTCCACCTATGACAACACCATCACCGGCATCATGCTGATCGTGATCGTCGTGGTGGACGCGCTGGCTCAGCGCCGGTCCGTTGAAATGGCCAGAAGAAAGCGCCTTCTCTCCAGAACGGCGGAGCATACGCCGGAAGGAGGCGCAGCGAAATGAAAAATCTGCTGAAAAAGGTCTTTAAGCATTGGGAAGTGTTCCTGCTGGTGTTCCTGGTGCTGGAGTTCGTGGTCTTCGGCGCGGCCAACCCCAAGTTCCTTAGGCCCAAGTCCATCATGAACAGCATCGTCAACTACATCAGCGTCTGCATCATCTCCCTGTTCGTCACGCTGGTGATGATCACCGGCGGCATCGACATCCAGGCGCCCTCGATCATCGGCCTGACCAGCATCATCATCGGCGTGCTCTGGAGCGACGCCGGCATGAACATCTGGCTGGCCGTGGTCATCTCGGTGCTCGTGGCCGCGCTGTGCGGCCTGCTCTCCGGCTTCTTCATCGCCTACTGCGGCGTGCAGCCCATGGTCGTCACGCTGGGCGGCAGCTTCCTGTATTCCGGCCTGGCGCTGCTCGTCTCGGGCATGTCGGCCACCCCGGCGTACAAGGGCATCAGCGGCTTCCCGGCCAAGACCGCGGACGGCGCGTTCGTCGGCTTCCGCTTCCTGGGCAAGGGCGAGATTTTCGGCATTCCCACGCAGATCGTGATCTACCTCCTGCTGATCGTGCTGTGCATGTGGATCCTGCACCGCACCAAGTACGGTGAGCGCCTCTACCTCATCGGCGTGAACCCGCAGGCGGCGGAGTACTCCGGCATCAACACCCGCGCGACGATCATGAGCACCTATGTGCTCTCCGCCGTCAGCGCGGCGCTGGCCGGCACGCTGCTCACCGCCAACGTCAATTCTGCCAAGTACAACCTCGGCTCCGGCTACACGCTGGCCATCATCACCGCTGTGGTGCTCGGCGGCACGCTCAACACCGGCGGCAAGGGCAGCATTCTGGGCACGGTGCTCGCCTCCCTGATCATCTGCATCCTGCGCTACGGCCTGCCGCTGTGCTTCGGCGTGAGCACGCAGAACCTCGATCTGCCGGTCGGCATCATCCTGGTGCTGGTCGTGCTGGGCCGCGAGATCGCCGGTCAGGGCATGCTGTCCAAGTGGTTCAGGCGGAGAAAAAGCTGAGCCTGTTCTCCATTCGGACTTGCCAAAAGCTGCGTTGTCGGAATCGCAATAGTCGCCTTCGGCTCCGCTGCGATTCTTGCCTTTCCCGTTTATGGGGAACGTTGGGCTGCCGCCCAAACCCGCTTGGGGATTTCATCCCCAAACCCCTTCTTCGCTTCGCGCTTACAGCTCGTTTTGAACTGAGAATAACCCCATGAATTTCAGGAGGGTGCGAGTCCCTCTTGAGATAAATAAAAAACTAGGAGGAACCCAAACATGAAAAAGACTCTGGCGATGATCCTTGTGCTGTGCATGGCGCTCACGCTGGCCTGCCCCGCTTTTGCCGAAGGCAAGAGCCCGGTGGACGGCATGACCGTGGCCTTCATTCCCAAGGTATCTGGCAACTCTTTCTTCGAGGCTGCGAATGACGGCGCTCAGAAGTACGCCGCCGAGTGGGGCCTGACCGTCGATTACATCGGCTCCCCGGACGCCTCCGTCACCACCCAGCTGGAGCTGATCCAGCAGGCGATCGACAAGGGTGTGGACGCTATCTGCATCTCCTCCGTCGACGCGACCGCGCTTGACGAGAAGCTCATGGAAGCGCAGGACAACGGCATCTATGTCAGCACCTGGGATTCCGACGTCTCCCCGAACGCCCGTGCGCTGATGGTTTCTCAGGGCACCGCCGACGTCCTTGGCCCGATGCTCGTTGAGATGGGCGTTGAGTCCCTGAAGGAGCGCGGCGTGGACGTGACTGGCGAAGTGAAGTATGTGTGGCACTTCTCCAACCCGTCCGTTGCTGACCAGAACTCCTGGTACGTCGCCGGCGACGAGTACATCAAGGCGAACTATCCGTCTTGGGTGGCCGTGCATGATCCGTACTACTCCAACCAGGATCCGGCGCAGTCCGTGTCCGTCGGCGAGTCCATCTTCGAGGCCTATCCGGACGTTGACCTCATCATCTGCAACGACTCCACCGCTCTGCCGGGCCAGTGCGGCGCTGCCCAGAACAAGGGCCTGACCGCGAAGGACGTCACCATCACCGGCTTCTGCCCGCCCTCCGGCATGACCACCTACCTGGAGAACGGCATCTGCACCCGTTGGGGCCTGTGGGACTGCGGCATCCAGGGCGCTCTGGGCTGCTACCTCGCGGCGTACGTCTCTGCGGGCAACACCGTGAAGGTCGGCGACGTGGTTGACGTCCCGGGCATCGGCGAAGTCACCATCCTTGCCAACGGCGATCTGGTCGCGGGCCAGGAGACTGCTGCGGAGAACAACGGCGTCGTGCTGCTGCCGGAGCGCGTTGTCTTCACCGCGGAGAACGTGGCGAACTATCCGTTCTAACCGACATGATGTCGGCTGCATTCCCGACGAAATCCTGTAGTTTCCGTCGCTTTGCAACCGAGTCCGAAGCTTTACAGGAGGAGCCCTTCGGGGCCCCTCCTCTTGTGGTGGATACCGCGGCATGACGCGGCGCCCGCCTCCGTTTCCGCCCCGGCGGAATGACTGCGCATGAACAATTGGATCCATAGAAAGGAAGATTGATTTCCATGGCTGATAAAGATGGACTGAAGGTCGCAAAGGATTACCATACCGACGAACCGTTTGCCAACCAGGGCAGCTTCCACGTGAAGGGCGCCAACAACCTCGACTGGGGCATGAAGCGCCACCTGTCCAACATCTTCGACCCGGTCAGCGGCAACACCGTGATGTTCGCCTTTGACCACGGCTATTTCATGGGCTCCACCGCCGGCCTCGAGCGCCTGGATCTCGTCATCCCGAAGCTCCAGGAGCAGGTGGACGTCTTCATGGGCACCCGCGGCGCGCTGCGCACCTGCGTCAGTCCGACCTTCAAGAAGGGCGTCGCGCTGCGCGTGACCTCCGGTTCCTCCATGCTCAACGACGACCTCAGCCATGAGGTGGTCGCGGTGGACATTGAGGACGCCATCCGCATGAACGCGGACTGCATCGCCGTGCAGACCTTCATCGGCGCGGACGGCCAGCTCTCCTCCATCGACAACCTCTCCAGGTGCATCAATGCCGGCATGCGCTACAGCATCCCGACGCTGGGCGTCGTGGCCGTGGGCAAGCAGATGGAGCGCACCGACCGCTTCTTCAAGCTGGCGACCCGCATTGTCGCCGAGATGGGCGCAAACCTGGTGAAGACCTACTACTGCGACAACTTTGAGGAGATCGTGGCGGCCTGCCCGGTGCCGATCGTCGTCGCAGGCGGCAAGAAGCTGCCCGAGCCGGAAGCCCTCACGATGGCGTACCGCTCCATGCAGGGCGGCGCGCGCGGTCTGGACATGGGCCGCAACATCTTCCAGAGCGAGCATCCGGTGGAGATGGCCAAGGCCATCCGCATGATCGTGCACCACAAGGCGACCGACAAGGAAGCGTACGAGTTCTACCTTGACGCGATCAACGCGAAATAAACAAGCAAAGGGCTGCCAGGATATCCTGACAGCCTGTTTTTGAGGATCCTTGTTCCGCAAAAGGGAGCTTATGCTAACTAAGAAGCTTTGAAGATTGCCATCTTCAGGGGAAACGCGCTGCGCTGGGCCCAGAGGGATGAGGGGGGATTTCGATTTCCCCCCTACATCCCTCTGGACTCCCATACCCCCTTGAAACGACCAGGACTGCGGTCCTGGACCTGAGGCTGTACGATCAGCTGTTCATGCTTCCCCTGGGTCCAGGGTCGCAACCCTGGTCGTCTGGGGAGGGGAATGGG
>JAGBDL010000121.1 GCA_017937505.1 Clostridia bacterium
CTGGTCACCCAGCAGCCGCTGGGCGGCAAGGCGCAGTTCGGCGGCCAGCGCTTCGGCGAGATGGAGGTCTGGGCGCTGGAGGCCTACGGCGCCGCCAACACCCTGCAGGAGATCCTCACCGTCAAGTCCGACGACATCGTGGGCCGCGTGAAGGCCTACGAGGCGATTGTCAAGGGCAAGAACATCCCGGCGCCGGGCGTGCCGGAGTCCTTCAAGGTGCTCATCAAGGAGCTCGAGTCCCTGTGCCTGGACGTCAAGGTTCTGGACAGCGATCACAACGAGATCGTCATCAAGGAGCTGGAGGACGAGGAAGAGGAGTACGAGCGCAGCGCGCCCTCTGCGGACGCCGCGCCGGAGGCTGAGGACACGGAGACTGCCGCGGACGTCAGCGACGACATGGGCGATGACTTCATGGGCGACGACGTCTTCGACTTCGACGACGTGCCGAGCTTTGAGGATATCTCCCTGGATGACCTGGACGACAAGGAGTAAAGCGCTTCCTGCCGCCGGAAATAAAACAATATCGCCCCGCCGCGCGATGCGCGCGGCGGCGGCCTGAGACATAGAGAAGGGAGTGCACCCCTTTGTCGGAACTGACAAACCTGTCTTCGATTCAAATTTCCATGGCGTCTCCGGATCAGATTCGCGCCTGGTCCCATGGCGAGGTGAGCAAGCCGGAGACGATCAACTACCGTACCCTCAAGCCGGAGCGTGACGGCCTGTACTGCGAGCGCATCTTCGGACCGACCAAGGACTGGGAATGCAACTGCGGCAAGTACAAGCGCGTGCGCAACAAGGGCATCGTCTGCGACAAGTGCGGCGTGGAGGTCACCCGCAGCAAGGTGCGCCGCGAGCGCATGGGCCACATCGAGCTGGCCGCGCCGGTTTCCCACATCTGGTACTTCAAGGGCATCCCGAGCCGCATGGGTACGCTGCTGGACATCTCCCCGCGCGCGCTGGAGAAGGTGCTCTACTTCGCCAGCTACATCGTGCTGGATCCGGGCTGCACGCCGCTGCGTCAGAACGCGATCCTGACGGAGACCGAGTACCGCCAGCAGATCAGCGCGCCGAGCTACGTCACCGACGTGGCCATGGGCAAGCCGCCCCTGCGCGTGGGCATGGGCGCGGAGGCCGTGCAGGAGCTGCTGCAGAAGATCGACCTGGAGGCGCTGAGCCAGCAGCTGCGCGCGGAGATCGCGGAGCTGACCGAGAAGGAGCGCGAGCGCGAGACCGAGGGCCAGAAGCGCGCCAAGGCGATCAAGCGCCTGGAGGTCGTGGAGGCCTTCCGCCAGAGCGGCAACAAGCCGGAGTGGATGGTGCTGACCGTCATCCCGGTCATGCCGCCGGATCTGCGCCCGATGGTTCAGCTGGACGGCGGCCGCTTCGCCACCTCCGACCTGAACGACCTGTACCGCCGCGTCATCAACCGCAACAACCGCCTCAAGCGCCTGCTGGAGCTGGGCGCGCCGGACATCATCGTGCGCAACGAGAAGCGCATGCTGCAGGAGGCTGTGGACGCGCTCATCGACAACGGCCGCCGCGGCCGTCCGGTGACCGGCCCCAACAACCGCCCGCTCAAGAGCCTGTCCGACATGCTCAAAGGCAAGCAGGGGCGTTTCCGCCAGAACCTGCTGGGCAAGCGCGTGGACTACTCCGGCCGTTCGGTTA
>JAGBDL010000122.1 GCA_017937505.1 Clostridia bacterium
CCCCGCCACTTACCTCCTCGGGTTCTGTAGTGTGCCGACCCTGCAGAACCAGTATAACAACTCACTACAACTTGCGAAAGTGCCTCCGGGTTTCATAACCTCATTGGTGCCTTTCGCGGAAAGGCGGATATATAGCGATGATCTTTGTGATGGATATCGGCAATACGAACATCAAGGCGGCGGTGTTTGAGGGGAAGAAGCTCCTCAAGCGCTGGCGCTGCGCGACGGATCCGTCGATGACCTCCGATCAGTACGGCATCATCATGTCCGATCTGTTCCGCTATCACGAGCTGAGCACCCGGAGTATCGAGGGCATCATGATTTCCTCGGTCGTGCCGACGATCAACTTCACGATCGAGCACATGTGCCGGGATTACTTTGGACAGGATCCGCGGATTCTTGTGCCGGGCATGAAGACGGGCCTGAACATCAAATACGAAAACCCGCGCGAGCTGGGCAGCGACCGCATTGCCAACGCCGTGGCGGTGTCCACGCTCTACGGCGGGCCGTCGATCTTCATCGATTTCGGCACGGCGACGACGTACGGCGTGGTCTCCGAAAAGGGAGAATTTCTGGGCGGCGCGATTGGCCCGGGCCTGCGGATGATGAACCGCGCGCTTTCCTCGGGCACGGCGAAGCTGCCGTCCATTGAGCTGGTCGTTCCGCCGAAGGTCATCGGCAAGACGACGGTGAGCAACATCCAGTCCGGCGTGCTCTACGGCTACATCGGCTCGGTGGAGAAGATCGTCAGCGCGATGAAGGCGGAGATCGGCTGCCCGCAGGCGAAGGTGATCGCCACCGGCGGCATGGCGCATATGGTCAAGAGCAATTCAAGCGTGATCGACGAGATCGACCCGGATCTGACGCTCACGGGCCTGCGCATCATCTACGAAAAGAACCAGGCCTGACCAGGGCTGGCAGGAGGACAACATGGACAAGATCGGCATCGGCTTCCTCGGCTGCGGCAACATCGGCTGCGGCGTGTACAGGCTGCTCACCACCTATGGCGACCAGATCGAAAAGAACGAGGGCGTTTCCTTTGAGGTCAGGCGGATTCTGGTGCGCTCGACCGGCAAGAAGCGCGCCTGGGATATCCCCGCGCACCTGCTCACGGATCAGGCGCAGGACGTGCTTGGCGATCCGCAGATCGACGTGGTCATGGAGTTTATGGGCGGCGAGGAGCCGGCGTCCTCCTACATGACGGCGGCGCTCAAAAACGGGAAAACCGTCGTGACGGCCAACAAGATGGCGCTCGCCTCGCACTGGCAGCAGATCGTGACGGCGGCGCGCGAGTATGGCGCGGGCCTTTACTACGAGGCGAGCGTCTGCGGAGCGATCCCGATCATCCGCGCGATGAACGATTCCCTGCAGGCCAACCGCATCACCTCGGTGATGGGCATCATCAACGGCACGACCAACTACATCCTCAGCCGGATGAGCCGGGAGGGCGCGGCGTATGCCGACGTGCTCGCCGACGCGCAGCGCCTGGGCCTGGCGGAGCCGGATCCCACAGCGGATGTGGAGGGCTACGACGCGGCCTACAAGCTGTCCATCCTCTCCACGCTGGCGTTCCATCGCCATGTGCCGGTGGAATGCGTCTACCGCGAGGGTATCACCGGCGTGACGCCGCTGGACGTGCAGTGCGGCAAGGAATTCGGCCTGACGCTGAAGCTGCTGGCCGTCGCCAAGGAGGAGGACGGCCGGATTCAGGCGCGCGTGCATCCCACGTTCGTGCCGGACAGTCATCCGCTCGCCGGCGTGAACGATGCGTTCAACGCCGTGTATGTCAACGGCCATGCCTGCGGTGAAATGATGTTCTATGGACGCGGCGCGGGGGATATGCCCACGGCCAGCGCGCTGGTGTCCGACCTCATCAAGGCGGCGCGTACCAAGCGGCACCTGCTGCCCGCAGTGAGCGACGAGCCCTGCGAGATGGCGGACGACTGGTCGTGCGTGCATTTTGTGCGCCTGCTGGCCAAGGATGAGCCGGGCGTGCTCTCCCTGGTTTCCGGGAAATTTGCGGGGCACGGCGTGAGCATCGCCTCCATGGTGCAAAAGGGAGAGCCGGACGGGAACGGATATGTGCAGATGATCTTCCTGACGCACAAGGCTTCTGAGCGCGCCGTGCGCAGCGCGCTTGCCGAATTGGACGGTGAAAAGGTCTCCACATGCAGCGTCATCCGGGTGGAAGGCAAGTAAATTGATGTAGATATAGGCAAAAAACGATAACGGCATGAGAAAACATGCCGTTTTTTCTATGGAATGAAATCTTTTTTTATAGGTGATATAAAAAACTGTATATGTGCAAAATGCACAAGATCCTTTACCTTGGCAAAACCAAGAGAAACAGGACGGGAGAATCGGAAGAGAAAAAGACGACAAAAAAATGCAGGATTGCGGCATGAGGATGGCAAGAAAAGGGGTTACATATGGCGCAAGCTTCGAAAATCTGTTGTGGAAACGATACCGGAGAATCGGATTTTTTGTATCAAACAGAAACCCAACAAATGTTTGACCATGAACAGAGTGAACAAAACGGATGAAATCACGAGAAAACAGAAGAAAAAGAGAGATATAAAGATATAAGTTGAAAGAAATAAAAATTATGAACAAAATTGACAGGAAAAGAAACGAATAAAACGGGATGGGAGGGAGAATTCCCGCCAGTTTTTTGTGAACTTATTCAATTGCAAATCCTACAGGAAATCCGTATAATGATCTCAACGAAGCGCCGTAGGACGATAGATCGGCGTACAGTCACTTTGAGAAACTGAAGGGGGATATTTCAATGGCAGGCCTTAAGCTGAACCACATTTACAAGATCTACTCTGGCAACGTCACCGCTGTTTCCGACTTCTGCCTCGACATCGAAGACAAGGAGTTCATCGTTCTGGTCGGTCCGTCCGGCTGCGGCAAGTCCACCACCCTGCGCATGGTCGCCGGTCTGGAGGAGATCTCCGAGGGCGAGCTCTACATCGGAGACCGCCTCGTCAACGACGTCGCGCCGAAGGATCGCGACATCGCGATGGTGTTCCAAAACTACGCGCTGTATCCGCACATGACCGTGTATGACAACATGGCGTTCGGCCTCAAGCTGCGCAAGAAGCCGAAGGATGAGATCGACAAGCTGGTTCGCGAGGCCGCCAAGATCCTGTCCATCGAGCCGTACCTCAACCGCAAGCCGAAGGCTCTGTCCGGTGGTCAGCGTCAGCGCGTCGCGCTGGGCCGCGCCATCGTTCGTGACCCGAAGGTCTTCCTCTTCGACGAGCCGCTGTCCAACCTGGACGCCAAGCTCCGCGTGCAGATGCGTACCGAGATCACCAAGCTGCATCAGCGCCTGCAAACGACCTTCATCTACGTCACCCATGACCAGACCGAGGCCATGACCATGGCGTCCCGCATCGTTGTCATGAAGGACGGCTTCATCCAGCAGGTCGATACCCCGCAGAACCTGTACGACTATCCGTGCAACCTGTTCGTCGGCTCCTTCATCGGCAGCCCGCAGATGAACTTCTTCAACGCCAAGCTCGTCAAGAGGGACGGCGCTGTGTGGGCCGAGTTCGGCAACAACGCAGTCAAGGTGCCGGATGCGAAGGTTCGCAAGCTGGTGGACGAGAGCTACATCGGCAAGGAAGTTGTCATGGGCATCCGTCCGGAGAACATCCACGACGAAGAGCGCTTCCTGTCCGTGGCCGACGGCAACCTCGTCGAGGCCCAGGTCGAAGTCACCGAGCTCATGGGCTCTGAGACCTACCTGTACCTGAAGACCACCGGCAAGGACGGCAACGTGGTCGCCCGCGTCGATCCGCGCAGCACCGCGCGCAACGGAGACACCATCAAGGTCGCCTTCGAGACCAACCGTCTGCACTTCTTCGACAAGGACACCGAGAAGAGCATTCTCAACCGCTGATTCTGAGCGTCAGCACCCACACCGGAAAGGCGTGGGTGCTTTTTATATGAGAAGAATGACTGCAACTGCATTTCCGGGGAACCCCGGGCGGCGCTTTTCAACGTGCCGAATTGAACGAAAACGCGCATCTTGTGCTTATTTTGTGCATGATCCATAAAATCACGGCATAATATACCAAATTTGCGGAGATATTTTTTGAGAGATATAGATTTTTGAAGGGTCATGCGCTATAATAGTTTCGTATCTGTGATTGTCTTATTGGCGTTCTCGAAAGGAGAATGAGAACATGATACCCGAGAAGCGATTTTTGAATCAGATTCAGCAGGTTCTGGCCCGTCTGATGCAGCCGCTCTGGCTGCTGGATACCGAGGGCACCGTGCTTCTGCCGGAGGAGAACCGCGGCAAGATCAGCCTGCCTGAGTTCATGGAGCCGGGCATGCCCGTCGCCTTTGAAGGAAAGACTTTTCTGATGATCGGCATCACGCCGGAGCTGATTCTCTGCGCGGATGCACAGGGCGCCGCCACGCATGACTGCATCGTGCTGGCCGGCGCGATGGTGCAGTCCATGGGCCGCGGCGAAGCGCCGATCCAGAGCCGCTACGACGTGTACCGCCGCGTGCTGCGCGACGAGCTCTCCGGCTCTGAGCTGGAGGCCCTTGCCCACGAGCACCAGATTGAGATGAACCGTGAGCGCTGCGTGCTCACCTTCCAGATCCTGCAGACGGAGACGGAGACGGCCTTCAACATGCTTGAGGAGCTTGTGCCTCGTGCCAACGGCGATCTGCTCGTGGAGATGGACCGCCACACCGTCGTCTTCCTCAAGTGCATGGAGAACGTCGAGGCGTTCGACGAGCTGTATCAGCTGGCCGAGGCGATCGAGCAGACCCTGCTTGACGAGGTGGGCAAGAGCTGCGTCGTCGGCATCGGCGAGCCGAAGAAGACGTTCCCGGAGATCGGCGAGAGCTATCGCGAGTCCCGCCGCGCGGTCGAGGTGGGCCGCATCTTCCTGACCGAGCAGCACATCTACGTCTATCGCAGCCTCGTGCTCGAGCGCTTCCTGATGGACATTCCGCGTGAGATGGGCACCCGCTACCACAGCATTCTCTTCAACCGCAAGACTGCGCGCCTGTTCAATGACGAGATGCTGCACACCATCGAGATGTTCTTTGCGAAGGATCTCAATCTGTCCGATACCGCGCGCCAGCTGTACATCCACCGCAATACCCTTGTCTACCGCCTGGACAAGGTGCAGCGCCAGACCGGCCTGGATCTTCGCAAGTTTGACGATGCGGTGACCTTCAAGATGATGATGCTCCTTGGCAAGAGCGGCAAGGACAAGCCGCGTCCCGTATATTGATTTGCTAATGACAGCCGGCGCCTGATTCCGCCGGCTGTTTTTGGCGATATGGAAAGGAATGGAACATATTGAAACGCAATCATGTCATCGCCTCTGTAGTCGCGTTCGCGCTGCTGACGGCAGTCTGCGTCTCCGCGAGCGCTGCAGCCGCGCTGCCGATGTTTAAGCAGCAGGGAGACATCACCATTTCGCGTGAGGAGTACAACCGGCTCAAGCAATATGAAAAGCTGGATCTGCTGATGCAGCTGGTGGAGCTGTATTATTATGAAGACATCGACACGGACGAGATGCTCGAGAGTGCGGCTGTGGGCCTGATCGCGGGCATCGGCGACGTGTACAGCGTGTATTACACCAAGGAGGACATGGAAGCCTTCAACGAGGAGACGGAGGGCGAGTATGCGGGCATCGGCTGCCAGCTGCTGGCGGATCCGACGGATCAGATGATCACCATCACGCGCGTCTTCAAGGGCAGCCCTGCGGAAGAAGCCGGCATGCGCTCGGGCGACAAGATCGTCTACGTCAACGACGTGTACTATTCGGCATACGAGATGGACGCTGCGGTCGACGTGATGCGCGGCACGCCGGGCGAGAACGTGAAGGTGACGGTTCTGCGCGGCCTGGATACGGTCGACTTTGACATCACCCGCAAGGTGGTCAACATCAATTATGTTGAGCACGAGATCCTCGACGGCAACATCGGCTATGTGATGGTGTATGACTTCCTGGGCGACGCGGTCGAAGGCTTCCGTACGGCGCTGGAGGCGTTTCAGGCGGCGAACGTGACCGGCATGATCATCGACCTGCGCAACAATGGCGGTGGTCTGCTCGATGCGAGCGTGGAGATGGCGGACATGATCCTGCCAGAGGGCACGGTCGTCTCCATCCGCGACAAGAACGGCGCCGAGGAGGCGTTTACCATTGACGGCGAGTACTACGATGTTCCGATGGTCGTGCTGGTCAACGGCTACAGCGCCAGCGCGTCGGAGATTCTTTCAGGCGCGATCCGCGATACCGGCGAGGGCATGCTGGTGGGCACCAGGACGTTCGGCAAGGGCGTGGTGCAGAGCGTCATCGATTTCCCGGACGGCAGCGGCCTGAAGGTGACGACCGCGCGCTACTTCACGCCCAGCGGCGAATGCATCCACGGCGTGGGCATCGAGCCGGACGTGGAGATCGAGCTTGACGAGGACGTCGTCACGCGCTACGGCCTCAACAACCTGCCGCATGAGCAGGACGCGCAGCTTCAAAAGGCGATTGAGCTGATCGCAAGCGGCGAGGCCAAATGACAGGCGCATGCCAAAAGTGAAGAAAAACCGGGAGAAAAGCGGGAAACTCCCGCTTTTTCTCTTGCAATTCCCGTCATGATATGGTATCATCTTACGGAAAACGCACCTGCGTCTGTTTCGTGCGCCTGCCGGGCTGTCCGGTCCGCATGTGAAAAGGATGCAGGGAGGGTTTAATCAAAAGGAGGAATATCCCCATGGCAGTAATCTCTATGAAGCAGCTGCTCGAGGCCGGTGTGCACTTTGGCCACCAGAC
>JAGBDL010000123.1 GCA_017937505.1 Clostridia bacterium
ACCAGGTGATAGGTCATCGGTGGAAGTGCGGTAACGTATGGAGCTTGATGATACTAATCGGTCGAGGACTTGATCCAAAGAGAACTGAGAATCAAGTGAGACCAAAGGGAAAATTGAAGTAAGAGATTGGTTTTTCGCAAGATGAGAGAAATCTGGATGTGCGGTTTTCAGGGTACGGACAAAACGATACCTGAGAGAATTCTGGTGACAATAGCGAAAGGGTCCCACCTGTTCCCATACCGAACACAGAAGTTAAGCCTTTCAGCGCCGATGGTACTTGGCTGGAGACGGCCCGGGAGAGTAGGACGTTGCCGGATCCCAAAGAGAGAAGCTCAGCAGATGTTGGGCTTTTCTTTTTGCATTTTTGGAAGAAAACGCAAGAATCCGAAAGCCTGCGCTGGATAATTGCGGGAATGGGCAAAATTCGGAATTTGACGCGGATTGACTGATGGACGTAAAGTAAGCATCCGTCAACTTTTGCGGCAGCTGCAGAAAGGACAGCACAGCCGTCCGACTTGGCAAGATAGAAACCCTATAACTACCAGGAGGAAGCAATCATGATTGCAATGGAACACATCTGCAAGACCTACAAGGTGCAAAAACGAAACGCAGGCTTTAAAGAAGCGTGCAGGTCGCTCTTTCGCAGGGAATATGAGGCCATTCACGCGCTCAATGACGTCAGCTTTACCATACGTGATGGCGAGATGGTCGGGTACATGGGGCCGAATGGTGCGGGAAAAAGCTCGACGATCAAGATTCTCAGCGGCATTCTGACTCCGGACAGCGGAAGCTGCGTGATCGATGGGCTTGTTCCGTGGAAAAATCGCATTGAGCATGTGCGCCGGATCGGCGTGGTGTTCGGCCAGCGCTCACAGCTGTGGTGGGATATTCCGGTGATCGATTCGTTTGAGCTGCTGCGGGACATTTACGGCGTGGAACAGTCGCTGTATCGCAGGAACCTTGATGAACTGACGGAGCTTTTGCAGCTGGGCGAGCTGCTCAAAACCCCGACGCGCCAGCTTTCGCTCGGCCAGAGGATGCGCTGCGAGCTGGCGGCGTCGTTGGTTCATAGCCCGCGCATTCTGTTTCTCGATGAGCCGACGATCGGCCTGGATGCGGTGTCCAAGCTGGCTGTGCGTCAGTTCATTCAGCGGCTCAATCGAGAGCATGGCACGACGGTGATTCTCACCACGCACGACATGCAGGACATTCAGGCGCTCGCGCATCGCGTGATTCTGATCGGCAAGGGACGGATTCTTCTGGACGGCAGCCTGGAGGACATTCGCAGGGAGGGCAGATCGGACGAGCCCGCTGCGGAGGACAGCCTGGATCAGGCGGTGGCCAACCTGTACCGCAAGCTGGAAATCTCCTGAGAGGTGCGCCATGAAGAGATATCTTTCGTTTTTCAGACTGCGCTTTTCCATGGGCCTGCAATACAGGACGGCTGCGATAGCGGGAATGACGACGCAGTTTGCCTGGGGCTTCATGGAGATCCTGGTGTTCCGCGCCTTTTACGCAGCCGATCCCGCGGTGTTTCCCATGAGTTTTGAGGCCACGGCCAGCTACATCTGGCTGCAGCAGGCGTTCCTGGCCATCTTTGCAGCTTGGCTGCTTGAGCCGGAAATCTTTGACTGCATCGTGAGCGGCAATGTGGCGTATGAGCTGTGCAGGCCGGTCCGGATCTACGACATGTGGTTTGCGCGCAGCATGGCGAGCCGGCTTTCCAAGGTAGCGCTACGGTGCTTTCCGATTATCGCTGTCGCGCTGCTCCTGCCCAGGCCGTACGGCATCTGCCTGCCGCCGAGCCTCAGGCATTTTGCCCTCTTTCTGATCACGCTGGCGCTGAGCTTTCTGGTGTCCGTGGCGTTTTATATGTGGATCTATGTGCTGACCTTTTACACGATTTCGCCGATGGGCCTGCGGATGATGGTGGCCTCTGTGGTGGAATTCTTCTCCGGCGGCGGCATTCCGCTCCCGTTCTTTCCCGATCCGGTGAGGCGCGTGCTCGAGCTGCTCCCCTTTGCCTCGATGCAGAATGTGCCGCTGCGCGTATACAGCGGCAGCGTGACGGATGCGCAGATGAGAAGCGCAATCGCGCTGCAGGTGTTCTGGCTGGCGGTGCTGGTGATTCTCGGGCGGGCAATGTGCAGGAAGGCTGAGCGGCGCGTGACGCTGCAGGGAGGCTGAGACCATGAGAAGAATCGATCAGATCAAAGACGTGCTGCGCCTGTATGGCCGCTACATGTCGCTCAACATCCGCAGCGCCATGCAGCACAAGGCCTCCTTTTTCCTGCAGATCGCAGGACAGCTGATGACGTCGATCACGACGTTTCTGGGCCTGTTCTTCATGTTTCAGCGCTTTCACAGGGTGAAGGGCTACACCTACAGCGACGTGCTGCTGTGCTTTTCCATCGTGCTGATGCAGTTTTCCCTGGCAGAGATGTTCGCGCGGGGCTTCGACGCCTTCTCCGGCATGGTCAGGCGCGGCGAATTCGACCGGGTGCTGGTGCGGCCGCGCAGCGATGTGCTGCAGGTGCTGGGCAGCCGGTTTGAGCTGACGCGCATCGGCCGGCTGATTCAGGCGGCGATCATCTTCATCTATGGGATGACAGCGACGGCGGTGGAGTGGACGGCGGGGCGCGTGCTGACTGTGCTGGCGATGCTGCTGGGCGGCACCGCGCTCTTTTCAGGCCTGTTCCTGGTCTATGCGGCGCTGTGCTTTTTCACCATCGATGGGCTGGAGTTCATGAACGTCTTCACCGACGGCGGCAGGGAGTATGGCAAGTATCCCGTTGACGTCTACGGCAGGCGCATGCAGCAGTTTGCCACGTTTGTCATTCCCTACGCGCTGGTGCAGTACTATCCGCTGCAATACCTGCTCGGCCGCAGCGGCTGCTGGCTGTACGGGCTGTACCCGCTGGGCGCGCTGCTGTTCCTGACGGCGTGCTATGGGCTGTGGCGCGTGGGCGTGGCGCACTACACCTCCACAGGATCGTAAGGAGGAATGGAAGAACCTAAAAAGACTGCAATGAATTGACAAAAGGAAGCGTTGGGAGTATAATCAACCAATATGGCACATTCTGTCCGGTGATGGCTTCGGCCAGCCGGCTTTTCTGCGTGTGAAACGCAGAGGCTGAAAAGGAGAGAGATTCTTATGGCAGATACCAAGCGACTTGTCGTGACCCGCGAAGGCCTTCAGAAGATGAAGGAGGAGCTGGAATACAAAGAGACCACAGAGAAAATGCGCATCGCTGAGCAGCTGAAGGTGGCCATTTCCTACGGCGACCTGAGCGAGAACGCCGAGTATGACGCGGCGAAGAACGATCAGGCGTCGCTCGAGCAGCGCATCAACGAGCTCAAGGCGATGATCGAGAACGCGGTCGTCGTGGACGAGAGCAAGATCAACACCGACGCCGTGAACTTCGGCACCCGCGTGACCATCATCGACCTGGATGACGAGGACGCCGAGGAGGAGGTCTACACCATCGTGGGCACCTCCGAGTCCGATCCGGCGAACGGAAAGCTTTCCAATGAGTCCCCGGTCGGCGCGGCGCTGATCGGCGCGCATGTGGGCGAGATCGTCTCCGCGGTGACGCCCGGCGGCGCCCGCCGCCTGCGCGTGGTCAACATCGCGCTGTAAGACAATCAGAACAGAAAGAGGAACCACCATGGCTGAAGAAAAGACGCTTCCCTTATCCGAGCTGAGCGAGCAGGAGCAGATTCGCCGTGAAAAGCTGCAGGGTCTCATTGAAAGCGGCAAGAATCCGTATGAGATCATGAAGTATGACGTCACGCATCTGAGCCGCGACGTGATTGAGCACTACGAGGAGCTGAAGGAGACCACCGTCGCCGTTGCGGGCCGCATGATGGCCCGCCATATCATGGGCAAGGCCTCCTTCGCCCGACTGGCCGACGGCGCGGGCAAGATCCAGCTGTATTTCAAGCGCGACGACCTCGGCGAGGATGTCTACGCCGCGTTCAAGAAGTACGATCTGGGCGACGTGATCGGCGTGAAGGGCGTGCCGTTCGTGACCAAGACCGGCGAAATCTCCATCCATGTGCATGAGCTGACACTGCTGGCCAAGTGCCTCAAGCCGCTGCCGGAGAAGTTCCACGGCCTGACGGACACCGACGTGCGCTATCGCCAGCGCTACCTCGACATGATCGTCAACCCGGAGGTGAAGGACACCTTTGTGAGGCGCAGCCAGATCATGCGCGAGCTGCGCGCTTTCCTGGATGGCCGCGGCTTCCTGGAGGTCGACACCCCGATCCTCACGCCGTTTGAGATCGGCGCGTCCGCCCGTCCGTTCCTGACCCATCACAACACGCTGGACATGGACATGGTGCTGCGCATCGAGACGGAGCTGTACCTCAAGCGCCTGATCGTCGGCGGCATGGACCGCGTGTACGAGGTGGGCCGCATCTTCCGCAACGAGGGCATGGACACCAAGCACAATCCGGAGTTCACCTCCATCGAGCTGTATCAGGCCTACACCGACTATCAGGGCATGATGGATCTGGTGGAGGACATGATGAAGACCGTCGCCATGAACGTCTGCGGCACGCTGCAAATTCCGTATCAGGGCAGGGACATCGATCTGAGCCACTGGGAGCGCATGACCATGGTGGAAGCGGTGAAGAAGTACTCCGGCGTGGACTTTGACGCGATTGCCTCCGACGAGGAGGCGGTTGCCGCCGCGAAGGCGCATCACGTCGAGCTGCCGGAGGTGCCGACCAAGGGCGCGATCCTGGCGGAGTTCTTCGACGCGTTCGTCGAGGAGCACCTCATCCAGCCGACCTTCATCTACGATTATCCCGTGGAGATCAGCCCGCTGGCCAAGCGCAAGCCGGAGAACCCGGCGTTCACGGAGCGCTTTGAGTACTTCATCAATGCGACGGAGTTCGGCAACGCGTTCTCCGAGCTCAACGACCCGATCGATCAGAAGGGCCGCTTTGAGCGCCAGGTGGCTGAGCGCAGGAAGATTGACCCGAGCTGCAAGGCCCAGGTAGACTACGACTATGTCAACGCGCTGGAGTACGGCATGCCGCCGACGGGCGGTCTCGGCTTTGGCGTGGACCGTCTGGTCATGCTGCTGACGGACTCCGCGTCCATCCGCGACGTGTTGCTGTTCCCGACGATGAAGCCGCTGGGCGCCGCAAAGCCCCAGATGCAGGAGGAAGCGCCCGCCGCCGAAGCTGCCGCGCCGGCGGCTGCCCAGAAGACCGAGACGCCCGAAATCGACTTCTCCAAGGTTGAGATCGAGCCGCTGTTCAAGGACACGGTGGACTTTGAAACCTTCTCCAGGAGCGATTTCCGCGCGGTGAAGGTCAAGGCCTGCGAGGCGGTCAAGAAGAGCAAGAAGCTACTCCAGTTCACGCTGGACGACGGCACCGGCACCGACCGCATCATCCTCTCGGGCATTCACGCGTACTATGAGCCGGAGGTGCTGGTCGGCAAGACGCTGCTGGCCATCACCAATCTGCCGCCGCGCCCCATGATGGGCATCAATTCCTGCGGCATGCTGATCTCCGCCCTTCACAAGGAGGAGGGCGAGGAAAAGCTCCACCTGCTGATGCTGGACGATCACATCCCGGCCGGCGCGAAGATGTATTGACAAAAACGCATAAGGCGCCATGCCCCTGCGGAGCAATCCGCAGGGGCGTTTTGCATGCGCTTTTTACAGGCATATTTTCCGTGAAGTGAACCCCAAAAGTTAGACATTTTTTGAATTAAGCGGCCTGAAGGGTCTGATATCTGTGTTGAGCAGGTGTCAGGCCCTTCAGTTTTAGCTTGATCCTGCGGTTGTTGTAGTAATCG
>JAGBDL010000124.1 GCA_017937505.1 Clostridia bacterium
GGTGCGAAGGCTCAAGCAGAATCCGTTCATATTCAACTCGGTGAACAAGGGCAGGCTCATCGGCGGCGAGAACGGCCTGTTCACGGAGGTCTTTGACAAGGGCAGCGGCGCGATCCACGTCAAGCTGCTCTCCGCGCCGGACAAGAATGCCGCCGTGGCCGAGGCGCTGAGCGCGGCGGCGGGCTATCCGTGCACGTTCCGCGCGGCGCTGGAGGGCACGGTGGCCGAGTCGGACAAGGCAATCCTGGCGGCGCAGCAGGAAGCAAAGCAACAGGCGGAAAAGAACCTGAACAAGGTATTTGGCACGTTTGGACGTGAGAATGTGAGGGTACTCGATGAATAAGGGATTCAAGGATGCGGTCGTCTATCAGATCTACCCCAAGAGCTTCATGGATGCGAACGGCGACGGCATGGGCGACCTGCAGGGCGTCATCAGCAGGCTCGACTACCTCAAGGAGCTGGGCATTGACGTGATCTGGCTCAACCCGTGCTACAAGAACTCGGGCGTGGACGGCGGCTACGACATCAGCGACTATCAGGCCATCGCGCCGGAGCTGGGCACGATGGAGGACTTTGACGAGCTGCTTGCCCAGGCGCATAGCCGCGGCATCCGCATCGTGATGGATCTGGTGGTCAACCACACCTCCACCGAGCACGCGTGGTTTGTGGAATCCAGAAAGAGCAAGGACAACCCCAAGCGCGGCTTCTACGTCTGGCGGCCGCCGTTTGAGGGGAAGGAGCCGAACCAGGAGCGCAGCATCTTCTCCGGCCCGGCCTGGGAAAAGGACGAGGCGACCGGCGAATACTACCTGCACATGTTCGCCAAAGAGCAGGCCGACCTGAACTGGGAGAACGAGGCCGTCCGCCGGGAGGTCTACAAGATGATGCGCTGGTGGTTTGACAAGGGCATCGACGGCTTCCGCATGGACGTGATCGACATGATCAGCAAGCCGGCCGCCGTGCTGCGTGCCGACGGCGGTCCGCACCGCTCCAGCGCCCACGGCCCGCGCGAGCACGAGTTCCTGCGGGAGATGAACCGCGAGGTGCTCTCCCACTACGACGCCTTCACCGTCGGCGAGTCCGGCAGCGTGTCGGTGACGCAGGCGCTCGAGTATGCGAATCTCGATGGCAGCGAGCTGAACATGATGTTCCAGTTCGAGCATGTGGAGCACGACGCGGGCAAGGACACCAAGTGGAGCACCGGCCCGATGGATCTGGTGAAGCTCAAGCACATCTTTGAGCGCTGGCAGAACGGCCTGCACGGCAGGGCGTGGAACAGCCTGTACTGGGACAACCACGATCAGCCGCGCGCGGTGTCGCACTTTGGCTGCGACAGGGAGGAATACCGCGTGCGCAGCGCCAAGATGATCGCCGCGTGCCTGCACATGATGGAGGGCACGCCCTACATCTACCAGGGCGAGGAGCTGGGCATGACCAACTATCCCTTCACGGACATCAGCCAGTCCCGGGACGTGGAGGCGATCAACGCGTGGAACGAGCTGGTCGTGGAGCAGAAGAAATTTACGCCCGAGTACATGATGGCCTGCATCCGCTACAAGGGCCGCGACAACGCGCGCACGCCGATGCAGTGGACCGCGGGCGAGAACGCGGGCTTCACCACCGGCACACCGTGGATGTGCGTCAACCCGAACCACACCGCCATCAACGCCGAGAGCCAGGTTGGCGATCCTGACTCCGTGTTCAGCTTCTATCAGAAGCTGATTCGCCTGCGCAAGACGCATCCGGTGATCGTGCACGGCGACTTCACGCTGCTGATGCCCGAGGACAGGCAGGTCTTCGCCTACACCAGGCAGTATGAGGGCAAAACGCTGCTGGTCGCGTGCAATTTCTCCTGTGAGGATGCGGCGCTGGACGAGCTCGCGGAAACCAGGGGCGAAATGCTGGCCGCCAACTACGACGAGCCGGGCGACAAAGCCCTGCTGAGGCCGTGGGAGGTGCGCGTGACGCTTGTGTAACGGCCAAGCGTCAGCGGCAAAACGGGAAAAAATGGAAATTGAATTGTATAAAATACAAATTTTCGTATCCTGACTTGTAATTTTGTTGACTTTTGCGGGATGAAGCGGTAAGATACTCCCGTGTTCACAATCAACGCGGCACAGGCCGCGAACATGGGAGGACAGAACGATGAAGAGATTTGCAATTCTGGCGCTGGCGCTTGTGCTGGCGTGTGTCTGTGTGACGGGTCTGGCCGACACGCTCCGGGTCGGCATGGAGTGCAACTACGCGCCCTACAACTGGACGCAGAGCGAGCCGAGCGACGAGGCCGTGGCCATTGCGGCGGGCGGCTATGCCGACGGCTATGACGTGCGCATTGCCAAGCGCATCGCGCAGGAGCTGGGTATGGATCTGGAAATCGTCAAGACCGAGTGGGACGGCCTCACCCCGGCGCTGCTCTCCGGCAACATCGATGTGATCATCGCCGGCATGAGCCCGACCGAGGAGCGCAAGCTGACCATTGATTTCACCGACGCCTACTACGTCACCGAGCTGTGCGTCGTGGTGCGCAAGGACAGCAAGTTTGCGTCGGCGCAGAGCCTTGCCGACTTTGCCGGCGCGAAGATCACCGGCCAGATGAGCACCTTCCACTACGACGAGATCGACCAGATCCCCGGCGTGGTCAAGATGCCCGCGCAGGATACCTTCCCGACGATGATCGTCGCCGTCAGCTCCGGCGCGATTGACGGCTACATCGCCGACCGCCCGGGCGCCGTCTCCGCGACGGCCTCCAACCCCGATCTCACGTTCGTCACCTTCGAGGCGGGCAAGGGCTTTGAGATCGCACCGGAGGACGCGGAGATCGCCGTGGGCATCCGCCAGGGCAGCGAGCTCAAGGAGAAGATCAACGCGATTCTCGTCGCGATCAGCGACGACGAGCGCAACGCCATCATGGACGCCGCCGTCGCCGCTCAGCCGCTCAGCGAGTAAGGACGAAAGACATGAAGCGGACTGCCGGGGTCTTCCCGGCAGCCCTTTCTGCGTGTTTGATACTGTTTTGCATCTGAAATGCTTCATGCAGCGCGAAGCGAAGCGGGGTCAAGGGGCACTGCCCCTTGCGGGGTTCAGGGGCGGCGCCCCTGAGCAGGTTTGGGCGGCAGCCCAAAATTCCAGGAAAAATGCAGTCTCAGAGCTGGCTGCGCAGCAGCCTGCGATTGAGACGGGTTTGATTCGCAAAGTGAGAATTCAGAAGCAAAACAGTATAAGAGAGGAGAATTGACATGCCAACGGCTTCCACATCCTTCTTCGGATGGGTTGCTTTCCTGCTGCAGAAGTACGGAATGCTCTTCCTGCGCGGCACGGGAATGACGCTGCTCGTCGCGCTGACGGGCACAGCCTTCGGCTTTCTCATCGGCCTGCTGGTGGCCATCGTGCGCGCGACGTCGCCCATGCCCACGCTGGGCCGCAGGTCCGCCGCAGCCGCCGTGCGCGGCGCGCTGCTCAGGGCCGTTCAGCTGCTGCTGGCCGCCTACATCCAGGTCTTCCGCGGCACGCCGATGATCGTGCAGGCGGTGGTCATCTACTACGGCGCGCAGTACGCCGGCATGTACATGGATACGACCTTTGCCGCGATTTTCATCATCTCCATCAACACCGGCGCATACATGGCGGAGATCATCCGCGGCGGCATCTTCTCCGTGGACAAGGGCCAGTTCGAGGCGGCGCACGCCATCGGCATGACCCATTGGCAGACGATGACCACCGTCGTGCTCCCGCAGGCCATCCGCAACATCCTGCCGAGCGTGGGCAACGAGCTGATCGTCAACATCAAGGACTCCTCCGTGCTCAACGTGATCTCGGTTTCGGAGCTGTTCTTCCAGGCCAAGAGCGCGGCGGGCGCATACTACCGCTACTTTGAGGTCTACTTCATCATCGCGGTGATCTATCTGATTCTGACGCTGACGGTCAGCCGCATCCTGCGCTTCATCGAGCAGAAGATGGACGGCCCGGACAACTACGTCATTCACGGCTCGCAGAGCGACAGCCGCGCGGAGATCGTCGTCTCGCGCGAGAATGCCGAGGAGGTGGAAAAGCGATGGAACCAGTGATTGAGGTCAGAGGGCTGCATAAGGCGTTCGGCAGCCATGAGGTGCTCAAGGGCATCGACTTTGCCGCCAGCAAGGGCGAGGTGGTCTGCATCATCGGCTCCTCCGGCTCGGGCAAGAGCACGCTGCTGCGCTGCATCAACCTGCTGGAAACGCCGGACGGGGGCGCGATCCTCTACCATGGCAGGGACATCCTCACCGACGGGACGATCAACATGCCCAAGTACCACGCGAAGGTGGGCATGGTGTTTCAGCAGTTCAACCTCTTTGGCAACATGACCGTGCTGGAAAACTGCATGACCGGCCAGATGAAGGTTCTGAAGCGCACCCGCGAGGAGAGCATGGAGAACGCCATGAAGTACCTGCGCAAGGTTGGCATGGAGGCGTATGTCAGCGCGAAGCCGCGCCAGCTCTCCGGCGGCCAGAAGCAGCGCGTGGCCATCGCCCGCTCGCTGGCAATGGATCCGGAGGTCATCCTCTTTGACGAGCCGACCTCCGCGCTCGATCCGGAGATGGTCGGCGAGGTGCTCTCCGTCATGCAGAACCTGGCGCAGGAGGGCCTGACGATGCTGGTTGTCACGCACGAGATGGGCTTTGCCCGCGCGGTGGCCGACAAGGTCGTCTTCATGGATCAGGGCGTGATCGCCGAGGAGGGCGCGCCCGCGGAGGTGCTGGGCAATCCCAGGCACGAGCGGCTCAGGAGCTTTTTGCGCAGCATGCTGTGAAATCAAACGCATCGTCCCTTGCCGGGCGGTGCGTTTTTCTATGGAAATCCTTTTGCAGGAAAAGGCATGCGCCGTCATGGTTTTCGCCCCCGCCGTATATACATGGAGCATAAGCAGATGCAGGGGGAATGGATCATGAGCAGGTTCTATATCAGGGCGGCGGCGGCGCTCTTTGCGCTGATGCTGCTTGCGGCAGGCGCCATGGCGCAGGAGACGATGCGGGTGTATATCGGCCGGGACGCGCTGGACGCGCAGACGGCGCGGCAGCTGGTGGAGATGATCGGCCGGGCGGCTCCGCAGGCGCAGTGGGAAACGCAGCTGGAGGAGGAGACGGGCGAAAGCCTGCGCACGCTCGTGCTTTCTGACCGCGCGCCGGCGCTGGCGATCTGCGCGCCGGGCGAGGCGCTGCCGTGGGCGCAGGAGGGCATGCTGCTGCCCCTGCAATCGGCGATTGCCGGGCAGGGACGGATGCAGATGCAGGTGCTGGACTGCTGCGTGCTGGAGGAAAACCTGTTCATGGCGCCGCTGCTGGCGCGGCACAGGCAGATGGCGGTGAATGTCCGGCGCTTTGAGGAGCAGCGGCTTGACTACATGCTCGACGAGCTGACGCATCCGGTGTGGTATCCGACGGAGTTTTATCAGATTCTGGAGGAGTTCCTGCTCGATGACGAGACGGCCATGGACGTGTGGCCGGCGCAGCCGCAGACGAGCGCAGCGCTTGAGGCGATGGTGCAGGCGATTTACGGCGGCTCGCTGCTCTCCGAGGACGCGGCGCTCTGTCAGGCGGGCTCGCCGGAGATCCGCGCGGGCCTGCGGTGGCTGGGCGAGACGGTGGCCTGCGGGCTGATCGGCCTAGCGCAGAGCCGGGAGGCGGCGCTTGAGCGGTTTGTATCGGGCGAGACGGCGATCTTTGCCGACTGGACCGCGCAGGAGGCCGCGCGAGAGAAGGATGCGCTCGCGGAAAACGGCGTGCAGGTGCAGACGATGCCCTATCCCTCGTCGCTCGGGCTGCCGGTGCGCGCCTTTACGCTGACGGGCGTATGCGCGTTCGCAAGCGGCGACGCGGGAACGGACGCACTGGCGGTCAAAGCGGCGGCATTTTTGAACGAGAACGCGCAGGCGCAGGCGCTGCTGGGCAGCCGGGCGATCTGGCAGGACAACGCCGTGTGGCTGCCCAGCCTGGACGTGGGCAGCCGCGGCGCGACGCTGCGCAGCCTGTTCTGCGAGGCGATGCGCCAGGTGATCGGCGGCGAGGCGGAGGCGTCGGAGGCGCTTGAGCGGGTTCAGGCGGCGATGGATGCGCTCAAATGAGCCGCTGAAGGCGAAAAAAGCGGCAAAAACCGCGGGAAAAGGGGCAAAAACGGAGAAATTTCTCTTGCCAAACGGGGGAGGGAGATGATATAATAGCCTCCGTATGAGACGGACGTTCCGCTGTGGGCGAAGTCGTGTCCAGAATGAGCGTCTATGATGAAAGGAGAAATCGACAATGAGCGAGATCATCCGTGCGATCGAAAGCGAGCAGCTCAAGAAGGATCTTCCGAAGTTCAACGTGGGCGACACCCTGCGTGTGATGGTGAAGGTCGTCGAGGGCGAGCGCGAGCGTCTTCAGGCGTTCGAGGGCATCTGCATCGCCAAGCGCAATGGCAGCATCCGTGAGACCTTCACCCTGCGCCGTGTTTCCTACGGCATCGGCGTGGAGCGTACCTTCCCGCTGCATTCCCCGCGTCTTGATAAGATTACGGTGCTGCGCCGCGGCAAGGTCCGTCGTGCGAAGCTGTACTACCTGCGTA
This sequence comes from Clostridia bacterium, assembly GCA_017937505.1. Taxonomy (GTDB): domain Bacteria; phylum Bacillota; class Clostridia; order Christensenellales; family Aristaeellaceae; genus Ventricola. Next base: position 6,577 of record JAGBDL010000124.1, read on the forward strand.
ATCTGTCCGGCAAAGCCGCCAAGATTAAGGAAAAGTAATTGTGCTACCGGCCGCCGGTTTTCCGGCGGTCTTTTTGTTTACGCATCCGGCGGGGGTGAACGTCATTTCTGCGCGGCAACTTTACGCCGCCGCGAAGCGAAGAAGGGAATCCGAGGGACATTGTCCCTCGGGCGGGTCCGGACGGCAGCCCGGCGTATCCTTTCCCCCGGCTTTTGAATAGAGAAAGAGGCAATCATGGACAACGATTTTATCGTCCGCGCGCAGGACAAGAAGATCAACTGGTATCCGGGCCACATGGCGCGCGCGAAGAAGAAGCTGATCGAGCTGCTCTCGCGCGTGGACGTGGTGGTGGAGCTGTGCGACGCGCGCATCCCGCGCGCCAGCCGCAACCCGGATTTAAACGAGCTGGTCAAAAACAAGAAGCGTTTGCTGATCCTCAACAAGGCGGATCTGGCGGACGAGGCCCAGACGCGCGCGTGGCTGGGCTATTACCGCGCGCAGGGGCTGGACTGCATGAGCTTTGACAGCGCGAAGGGGCGTGCCAAGGACGTCATCCGCCGCATCGAGCAGGCGGCCAGCGAGGCCGTGGAGAAAATGGCGGCCAGGGGCGTGAAGAAGACGGTGCGCGTGATGATCGTCGGCGTGCCGAACGTGGGCAAGTCCACCTTCACCAACAAGGTGAACGGCGCATCCATCGCCAAAACCGGCGACCGCCCGGGCGTGACCCGCAGCAACCAGTGGGTGCGCATCACGCCGTATCTGGAGCTGCTGGACACGCCGGGCCTGCTCTGGCCCCGGCTTGACGACCAGGACGACGCACGGGCGCTGGCGTTTGTGGGCACGATCAACGACCAGGTCATGGATCAGCAGATGCTGGCGATCTGGCTGCTGGAGACGCTGCTCTCCATCCGGCCGGAGGCGGTCGTGCAGCGCTTTAAGCTCAGGGATGCGACGCTGCGCGGCGTGGCGCTGCTGGAGGAGGTCTGCCGCGGCCGCGGCTGGCTGATGCCCGGCGGCGTGCCGGATACCGACCGCGGCGCGGCGGTGATTCTGGATGAGTTCCGCGGCGGCAAGCTGGGCCGCCTGACGCTGCAGAGCGCGCCGGCCAAGAAGGCGGAGACTTCATCCGCCCTTCGGGCACCTTCTCCAGAGGGGAAGGCTGAGTGAGTCGTTCCGCAGCCTTCCCTATGGAAAATTGACACGGCGAAAGCCGTGACGGACGCGGTTTGACGACTGATGCAGGAGACAGAATCATGAAGAAGGACTGGAACGCGCGGCTGTTGGAAATCAGCCAGACCGACCGCGACATCTGGGCGACGGGCCGCGCGTTTGCGGGCATCGACGAGGCGGGCCGCGGCCCGCTGTGCGGCCCGGTGGCGGCGGCCTGCGTGGTCATGCCCAGCGAGCCGCTGCTGCTGTACGTCGATGACAGCAAGAAGCTGACGGAAAAGCGCCGCGAGGCGCTCTAC
>JAGBDL010000125.1 GCA_017937505.1 Clostridia bacterium
GCCAACGGCCTGAGCGCGGACGGCGCGGCGGGCAGCGCCACGCAGTCCAGGCTCTATGCCTCCGGCGCGGTGACGGCGCAGGCGGCGCGCATGGCGGGCGACAACACGAGCCGGCAGACGCAGGAATACCGCGTCAACGGCGCGTACCAGCTGTCCATCGGCGGCGGCGGCATCGCGGTGAGCGACCGCAGCGCGCTCTACTGCGCGGACGCATCCCAGGGCGGCGCGCTGGTCAGGCGGCCGTACGACGGCTCGGCGGCGACGGTGCTCGCCTACGAGACGCCGCGCTTTCTGCATCTGACCAACGGCCGCCTGTATTACGTCGCCAGCTCGGGCGGCGAGGACTGCGTCATCCGCATGAACGCGGACGGAACCAGCCGCGAGGTGCTCGATCGCGCGGGCGTCATTCTGCGCTTCGCGCTGCATGACGGCGTGATGTATCTGCTGGACGCGAACGGCGCGCTGAAAGAAAGAACGCTCTCCGGCGAGGAGAGCGAGCTGATGGAGGGCGTGGCGGATTTCTGCCTGGATGTGCAGGGCAACGCGCTGCTGTGCGTGACGCAAGAGGGCGTGGTGTCCTTCGGCATCGACACGGGCAAAAGGACGACGCTGTACGCGGGCAGCGCGGATCAGGCGGCCCTGTGCGCGGATATCCTGCTGGTGCGCAGCGGCGGCAGCATCCTGCGCGTGACGGACGGGCAGACGGCGACGATCCGGCGCGACGGCGCTACGCTCATGGGCGTGTACGGCCAGAAGGTGATCCAGCTGACCGGCAAGGGCGTGATGACCTGCGACGTGAACGGAGAGAACGCGACGACGATCCTCTACGGCGCGTATGAGACGATGTCCGCGGCAAACGGCGTGCTCTATGTCGGCGACGGGAAGGGCATCGCGCAGCAGGTAACGTTATAGCGTGAACGCCTCGTCAAGCGCTTTCAGGTATTTCGCGCAGACCTCGTCCGCGAGCAGCAGATCGTAGGCCTTGCGCGCGGCCTGCCTGAACGCCGGGTCGAGCGCCTTCATGCCGTAGTCCGTCAGCGGGCAGACGGCGCGCGCGCGGGCGTCCATGCGCAGCACGGGGGTCTGATCCTCCCTGAATTTCAGAAACAGCGGAAACAGGCGGCAGGCAAGCGGCCTGTTTTTTCTGTCGCAGCGGCCGTCGCAGACCAGAAGCTGCGCGGGCGTGCCGTCGAGCGAAAAGTCCGTCGGGACGACGCGCGCAAAGGCGCAGTCGGCATACAGCGCTTCCTCGCCGGGGAACAGGAGCATGCCGGTGGCCTCGTCGCCCCGGCAGCAAGCGCCCTGACACAGGCGGCCGCAGTCGGTCTTGAGCGGCGTGAGGTCGTTAAGCAATTCGCGCGCGGCGAGTACGGCGTTTTGTTCGGACATGAGCGGTTCCTCCTTGGTATGGGTTTCCGACTTCCATCATAACAGCTTGCGTATCCCTTGTCAATGCGCGCCAAAAACAGTATAATATATACTAAGGGTGAGTATCGGACGGCATCCGTCTGATCGGATCAGGTGGGAGGAAAAGACGATGTGTGCAACCTATATCCGCTGCGGCGCCGAGCGCCATCTGGGCAGGGAGAGCATGGGCGTGCTGATGCAGGCCACGCTGCCCGCGTGCAGGGAGGAGCTGCTTGCGCGCTATGCCGGCGCCGTGCAGACGGTGTACCTGGATCCGCCGTTCAACACGGGCAAGCGGTTTGACATGAAGGTGCGCATCGGCGAAAAGGGCTACAAGACCGGCTCGCCCTCGCTTACCCTGCCCGCGTACGACGACCGCTGGCCCAGCCGCGAGGCGTATCTTTCCATGATGCGCGACACGCTTACGCTCGCGCGCGACCTGATGAAGAAGGAAGGCACCATCTTTTTGCACATCGACTGCCGCATGCACGCGCACATGCGCCTGCTGATGGACGAGGTCTTCGGCGAAAGCAACTTCCTCAACGAGATCATCTGGTCCTATCAGTCCGGCGGACGGGCACGGACGTACTTCCCCAGAAAGCATGACGTGATCCTGTTCTACGCGAAGTCGCGCTCGTATTACTTCAACCTCAGGGCGGTGCCCATCGCCCGCAGCGAGGCCCGCAGCAACCACATGAAGCGCAGCGTCGACGAGGACGGCCGCGCATATCGCTCGATCATGTCCGCCGGCAAGGAGTACCGCTATTACGACGACGAGCCGGTGTATCCGGGCGACGTGTGGGATGACGTGAGCCACCTGCAGCAGAAGGATCCGCAGCGCACCGGCTACGATACGCAGAAGCCCGTCCGCCTGCTGGAGCGCATCATCCGCTGCTCGACGCAGGAGGACGACCTGGTGTGCGATCTGTTTGCGGGCAGCGGCACGACGGCCATGGCTGCGGCCAACCTGAACCGACGCTTCCTGTGCGTGGATCAGAGCCCGCTGGCGATTGCCGTGGCGGGCAAGCGCCTCAGCCAGGCGACGCTGGACAGGCCGATGGGCGTGTGCTACGACGTGGAGGCGCCGTGCGGCGAGGACGACTGCTTCGTGGAGGCCGAGGTCTTCCCGGCGATCACCTCCTACACCGTGCACCTGATGAGCTTTGACAGCGTGCAGGCGCGCGAGGCCGGCGTCAAGGGGCTCGACGCGGTCGATCACTGGTCGGCGGGCTTTGTGCAGGGGGACGTGTACCGCTCCTGTGCGGAGAGCGTGCGCACCGCGACGACGCCGCGGCTTCAGACGACGATGGAGATGCCCGTGTGCGCGGGCGAGCCGTGCATCATGATTGTGGATATTTGGGGCAGCCGGCGTTTCTACCTGCCCAAGAGGAGATATTGACATGGCAACCAATGGATATATGGTGTATCTGCTGCGCATCCTGGCGGCGCAGGGTGCGCTCGCCTCGATCTATACCGATCCGAACGATCCGGACGGCTTCTGCGCGGGCTTTGTGGAGGCGGTGGACGCCAAGCATGTGCTCATGTGCGATCTGACGCCGTGGGGCCAGATCGACGGCTGGCGCGTGCGCCGCAACAGCGACGTGATCCAGGTGCTCTCCGGCGAGGAATACGAGCAGCGCCTGGCGATGCTCATGGCGCATCACAAGGAGCGCCACCGGTGTTTTTTCACCGATTACCCGGCGGAGGACACGGACCTGCTGCTGAGCGTGCTGCTGGAGTGCAAGGCGCGGCGCGAGATCATCAGCATCATCATCGGCAACGAGATGATCACCGGCCGCGTGCTGGAGGCCAACGGCCTGCGCGTCAAGATCCGGCTGCTTGACTTCTTCGGCCGCGAGGCGGAGGAAGAGACGATCACCCTGCGCGAGATCGAGATCCTGGAGATCGACACGCAGGAGGAGAAGATGTACGGCATTCTGGAGACCATGGAGGCGCAGCGCATGACGCTGGTGCAGCCCGAGGACAAGCAGGACGACTGAGCATGAAGATCACGATTCTGACGATATTCCCGGAGATGTTCGCGCCGCTGCACCTGAGCATGCTGGGCCGCGCCGAGAAGGCCGGGCTGCTTGACATCCGCGAGGTGGACATCCGCAGCTATGCCAAAAACAAGCACCACAACACCGACGACGCGCCCTACGGCGGCGGCGCAGGCATGGTGATGCTCGCCCAGCCGATCGTGGACGCGATGCGCGACGTGCAGGGCGAGCATTTTGCGGGCAGGCGCATCTATCTCTCCCCGCGCGGCCAGACGCTGACGCAGCAGAAGGTGGAGGAGCTCGCCCGCGAGGAGGAGCTGATCCTGCTGTGCGGCCACTACGAGGGCGTGGATCAGCGGGCGCTCGACCTGTGCATCGACGAGGAAATCTCCATCGGCGATTACATCCTCACCGGCGGCGAGCTGGGCGCGATGGTGCTGGTGGACAGCGTGGCGCGGCTGGTGCCGGGCGTGCTGGGCTGCGAGGAGAGCGCGCAGACGGAGAGCTTTTCCTCCGGATTGCTGGAGCATCCGCAGTATACCCGCCCGCGCGAGTTCGAGGGCATGACGGTGCCGGAGCCGCTGCTGAACGGCAACCACGCGCACATCCAGGACTGGCAGCTCTCCGAGTCGCTGTATATCACCCTGCGCCGCAGACCCGAGATGGCGCAGAAGTTCCTTGCCGGGAGAAAGTTCACCCGCCACCAGAAAAAGGTGGTCGATGCGGTGCTGGAGCGCATCCGGCAGGAGGACGAGGCGGCGGAGAATGCGCGAAGCGAAGAAGGGGTCGGGGGACAATGTCCCCAGGCTAGGGGCTTGGGGGATGAAATCCCCCAACGTTCTCCCATCGCGAAACGATCAGAAGAAAAGCAGTCAGGGAGCGAAGCGTTACCTGACGGTGGATTTTCGAAAGACCAGCTTGATTTGAAAACAACATAAATGGAAATCATGCGCAGGCATCCGGAGACGGGTGCCTGTTTTGATGAGCGGGGATCACCGCGAAACCTGCAAATCCGACACATTCTCCTGCAAAAAGCGCCTATCGGGCGAAGGCCGCCTGATGTACAATGGGAGTGTGAAAGGAAGGGATTCGTCATGAAGAAGAGAATCTATAAATCGAACGACAACAAGATGGTGGACGGCGTGTGCGGCGGCATCGCAGAGTATTTCGGCATCGATCCCACGCTGGTGCGGTTGGTCTGGGCGCTGCTGTGCACCATGGGCGGCAGCGGCATTGCGGCCTATATCATCGCGTCTGTGATCATTCCCCGCGCCCCGGAGGCGTATGAGGCGCCCTGAGTGAGGACGGAAATGGGGAGTCAAAGCGGCGCGCCATGGGAGGAGAGAACGGCATGATGAACGAAAACTGCCCGTGCAGGAAGAAGGGCTGTCCCCGGCACGGCGATTGCGCGGCCTGCCGGAGCCATCACGCGGAGCGCAGACGGCCGGTGTACTGCGAGCGGGAATCCGTGCTCGATACGCTTCGGGACTGCCTGCCCGGGCGCAGGCGGACGTATCCCGTCCGCAGGCTCCGTCCCGAGGAGATTCCGGACGCGCTGGCGCTGATCTGGAACGTGTTTCTGCAGTTTGAAGCGCCGGAGTACTCCGCGGAAGGGATCGCCACGTTCCGCGCCAGCCTGGAGGACAGGGAGCGCATCCGGCGGCTGGCGTTTTACGGCGCGTTTGAGGGGAAGAGGCTGGTGGGCGTGCTTTGCATGCGCGCGCCGCAGCACATCGCGGGGTTCTTTGTGGACGCGGCCTATCACCGCCGGGGCATTGGCAAAGGGCTGTTTAAGGCCATGCGCCAGGACTACGACCGGCAGGTCTTTACCGTCCATTCCTTGCCGTATGCGGTGGGGTTTTACCGGCGGCTGGGCTTCGTGCCCACGCAGGGGGAGCAGGTGACCGACGGGCTGCGCTATACGCCGATGCGGTTTGAGGAATGAATGGGGATGCAGATGGAACACATCGCGCAGATGCGGCGTGTTCCTTTCTTTTCGGCAAGAAAAGTCGAGAAGCGGCGCGACCGATGTGCTATGATGGGGAGGAAAGCGAGGCGATGGGGATGAAGAGGATTCTTGAAACCGGGCGGCTGATGCTGCGGGAGATGACGCCGGACGACTTTGACGCGCTGTTTGCGGTGCTGGCCGATGCGGACATCATGCAGCACTATCCGTATACCTTCGACGAGGACCGCGTGCGCGGCTGGATTGAGCGGAACATGGAGCGCTACCGGAAGGACGGGTTTGGCCTCTGGGCGGTGATCCTGAAGGAAAGCGGCGAGATGATCGGCGACTGCGGCCTCACGCTGCAAAGGATCGACGGGGAGACGCTCCCGGAAATCGGCTATCACATCCGCAGGGACTGCCAGCGTCGGGGCTATGCGAGCGAGGCCGCCAGGGCCGTGCGGGACTGGGCGTTTGATCACACGGCGTATGACTGCCTGTATTCCTACATGAAATACACCAATGTCCCGTCCTATTCGACGGCGATGGCGGCGGGCATGAAGAAGATCAAGCAATACCCCGACGCCCAGAATGGCATCACCTTCGTGTTCGGCATTTCAAGGGCGGAATGGCGGCGGCTGAAGGGAACGGCGCTGAAGGGGAAGACGGGAACAGGCGCGCCCGATGCGCTGTGATGGGGAAGAAAGCGAGGCGAACAGAATGATCGGAGAAGACAAAATCGTGATCCGGGGACTTCGGCAGAACAATCTGAAAAACGTCTCTCTGGACATTCCCAAGGGAAAGATCGTGGTATTTACCGGGGTCTCCGGCTCCGGCAAATCCAGCATCGTGTTTGACACCATCGCCGCTGAGAGCCAGCGGCAGATGAACGAGACCTATACCGCGTTCATGCGGGGACGGCTGCCCAAGTATGAAAAGCCCAGGGTGGAGCGCATCGACAACCTCTCCGCCTCGGTGATCGTGGATCAGTCCCGGCTGGGCGGCAACGCCCGCTCCACCGTGGGCACCATCAGCGACATGTACGCCGCGCTGCGGCTGCTCTACGCCCGCATCGGCACACCCTATGCGGGCACGGCGTCCTACTTTTCCTTCAACGACCCCAACGGCATGTGTCCCGAGTGCTCCGGCATCGGCAAGGTCATGACGGTGGACATCGAGGGCCGCATCGACCCGGAGAAGACCTGGAACGAGGGCATGGCCGATCTGCCGGCCTTCCACGTGGACAACTGGTACTGGAAGCAGTATGCAGAGTCCGGCCTGTTCCCGCTTGACAAGAAGTGGAGGGACTTTACCGAGACGGAGCGCAATCATCTGCTCTTCGGCGCGGATACCCCGGACGGGCCGCGCCTTTCCAAGAAGGTGGAGGGCGTCTCCCGGTATCTGCACCGGATGCTTCTCAATCGGGATACCTCCCAGATCAAGGAGGCCTCCGTCAAGCGGCTGATGGAGCTGGTGGAGGAGAGGCCCTGTCCGGTCTGCCGGGGGCGGCGGCTCAATGCCAAAAGCCTTTCCTGCAAGGTGGCGGGATACAGCATCGACGAGATGTGCGCCATGGAGTTTACGGAGCTTGTGCAGGTGCTGCGCACCATCGACGATCCCAGAGCCCAAACCATCGTGGACGCGCTGGCGGCCTCCCTGACCCGGATGATCGACATCGGTCTGCCGTACCTGTCCATGAACCGGGAATCCTCCACGCTTTCCGGCGGCGAGGCCCAGCGCCTCAAGCTGGTGCGCTACATGGGCAGCAGCCTCACGGGCATGACCTACATCTTCGACGAGCCCAGCACCGGCATGCATCCCCGCGACGTGCACCGCATGACGCGGCTGCTGAGGAGTCTGCGGGACAAGGGCAACACGGTGCTGGTGGTGGAGCATGACAAGGATGTCATCTCCATCGCCGACGAGGTCATCGACGTCGGCCCGCTGGCGGGCAAAAACGGCGGCGAGATCCTGTTCCAGGGCAGCTATGACGCCCTGCTGCGCTCCGGTACCCGCACCGGCAACGCCCTGCGGCAGACGACGCCGGTCAAGGCCGCGCCCCGGACGCCGCAGGCGTTCCTGCCGGTGCGCAATGCCTGCGTTCACAACCTCAAAAGCGTGTCGGCGGACATCCCGCTGGACGTGCTGACGGTGGTCACCGGCGTGGCGGGCTCGGGCAAGAGCTCGCTCATCCGGGATGTGTTCGCCAAACAGTACGCCGACCGGGTCGTGCTGGTGGATCAGTCCCCGGTGACGGCCACCGGCCGCTCTACGCCCGCCACCTTCCTGGGCTTCTTCGACGAGATTCGCCGTGTGATGGCGGCGGAAACCGGCGCGGACGCGTCGCTCTTCTCCTTCAACAGCAAGGGCGCCTGCCCGGTCTGCGGCGGGCGGGGGCAGATCGTCACGGAGCTGGTGTTCATGGATCCGGTGACGACGGTCTGCGAGGCCTGCGAGGGCAGGCGCTACAGCGCGGAGGCCCTGTCCTGCCTCTACCGCGGCAAGAGCATCGTGGACATCCTGAACATGTCCGCGGAGGACGCGTACGCGTTCTTCGGGGACAACCGGAAGCTGCGCAAGGCCCTGGGGGCCATGCTGGAGGTGGGTCTGCCGTATCTGTCCCTCGGGCAGCCGCTCTCCACGCTCTCCGGCGGCGAGCGCCAGCGGGTCAAGCTGGCGAAATACCTGGACAGGAAGGGCAATATCTACGTGCTGGACGAGCCGACCACCGGATTGCACGCCTCGGATGTGCAGAAGGTGATGGAGCTGCTGGACAGCCTGGTGGAGCGGGGCAATACCGTCATCGTGATCGAGCACAACCTGGACGTGATGAAGCAGGCGGACTGGATCATCGATGTGGGGCCGGACGGCGGCACCGCTGGCGGAGAGATCGTCTTTGCCGGAACGCCGGCGCAGATGGTGCAGACGGGCGAAACCATCACGGCGCAATACCTGCGAAGGGCGTTGTGATCTTCTGCGGAGCAGCGGGAAGCTGCTCCGTATTTTGCTTTTGGGAGCTTATGCTAACTAAGAAGCTTTGAAGATTGCCATCTTCAGGGGAAGCGCGCTGCGCTGGGCCCAGAGGGATGAGGGGGGATTTCGATTTCCCC
>JAGBDL010000126.1 GCA_017937505.1 Clostridia bacterium
AAAACGCCAACGGCATGCGTGTCACGCTGCTGTCCTACGGCGCGACGATCCAGTCAATCCTCATCCCGGACAAGGACGGCCGGATGACCGACGTGCTGCTCGGCTATGACCGGGCCGCCGACTACGAGGTCAACAGCGGATATCTCGGCGCCTGCATCGGCCGCAACGGCAACCGTATCGCCGGGGCCACCTTCTGCCTGAACGGCCGCCGCTATACACTCACCGCCAACGAGGGCAAAAATCAGCTCCACGGCGGTCTGTGCGGCTTCGACAAGAAGATCTGGAGCTATACCTGCCGCGAGGACAGCGTGGAATTCACCACCGTGCTCGCCGACGGCGAAGAGGGCTTCCCCGGCCGGATGGAGGTCGCCATCACCTTTACGCTCGACGACGAAAACGGCCTGCACATCGACTACCGCGCCGTGTCAGACCGCGATACCGTCGCCAACTTCACGAACCACGCCTACTTTAACCTCAACGGCCACGGCTGCGGCGACATTCTCGGCCATACCCTGCAGCTGCAGGCCTCCGCCTTCACCCCCGCGGACGAGCACACCATGCCGACCGGCGAGATCACGCCCGTGGACGGCACCTGCATGGATTTCCGCGCCCCGAAGACGATCGGCAGCGGCATCCATGATCCGCTGCTGAAGCCCTTCGGCGGTTACGACAACAACTTCTGCCTGGACGGCAGCGGCCTGCGCAAGGTCGCCGAGGCCGCAGGCGACAAGTCCGGCATCGTGATGGATGTCGAGACGACGCTCGAGGGCGTGCAGCTCTACACCGCCAACTTCCTGTCAGACCGCACCGGCAAGGGCGGCGCGCACTACGGCCCCTTCGGCGGCTTCTGCCTCGAGACGCAGCACTATCCCGACGCGATCAACCAGCCCGCGTTCCCCTCGCCGGTCCTGCGCCGCGGCGAGCAGCTGCATGAAACAACGATCTACCGCTTCGGCGTCAGAAAGTGAGGTCCCGCGCTATGATCAGTCTTGGTATCGATATCGGCGGCACCGGCTGCAAATGCGTCGCCTTCCGCGATAACGGCGAGCAGGTCGCCCTCTCCTACCGCGAATATCCCACGAAGCCCGGCGAGGTCAACCTGGACGCGCTGGCGCTGCGCGAGAGCGTCTTCTTCGTCATCTCCGACTGCGTCCGCAAGCTGGAGGACCCGAAGGACGTCGCGGCCATCACGGTCTCCTCCTTCGGCGAGTCCTTCGTCCCCGTCGACAAGGACGGCCAGCCGCTGACCGACATCATCCTCTACTTTGCCAACACCGAAAGCGGCGCGTTCACCGACCTCGTCAACACCATCGGCGCAGAGAAGTTCATGCGCATCACCTGCGTCCTGCCCGACGCGTCGTACTCGCTGGCCAAGATGCTCTACTCGCTCAAGGCCGCGCCGCGGCCCGTGTGGAAGTTCCTGTTCATCGCGAGCTACATCTGCTTCTGCCTCTCCGGCGAGAGCGTGGCGGACTACTCCCTTGCCTGCCGCAGCATCCTCTTCGACGTGCGGAAGCTCTGCTGGTCCGACGAGCTGACCGCCGCCTGCGGCATCGACCCGGCCACGCTCCCCACCGTCCTGCCGACCGGCTCGTGCGCCGGGACGCTGCTGCCCGAGGTCGCCTCGCAGCTGGGGCTGCCGCAGAGCGTCAAGGTCGTCATCGGCTCGCATGACCAGATCGTCAACGCGCTCGGCTGCGGCGTCGCCG
>JAGBDL010000127.1 GCA_017937505.1 Clostridia bacterium
ATTCCGGTGACAATGGCGAAAGGGTCCCACCTGTTCCCATACCGAACACAGAAGTTAAGCCTTTCAGCGCCGATGGTACTTGGCTGGAGACGGCCCGGGAGAGTAGGACGTTGCCGGATCCCAAAAAGAAATCAGCCCCACAGATGTGGGGTTGATTTCTTTTTGGCCTCTGAACAAGATCTGGCTGCCCGAGTGGTTTCCGGCCAATGTGCATACATCGTACTTGGTTAGGTGAGGCCATGGCGGCGCCCAGTGGGGATGCAGCGCGGCTGGGAACGCCCGGGAGAGCAGGACATTGCCAGATTCCATAAAAAACGTCCTGTTCGCAGCAGGACGCAAAATAAACGCATATCAGCCATTCGTATAGATCATCCCGAAAGCCTCGCTAAAGCGCTTGTGGGCGAGCGCCATCGCCTGCTCGGGCGAGAGCGCGCCGCTGCAGGCCTTAAGGACGCTGTTGCCGATGATGTTCAGGAAGGCTCTCTCGTCGAACGGCGTTTCGACGTGGGGAGGAACCCGTCTGCCGCGCGCGGCGGCAAAGCTCCTGTTCACATTTTTCAGCCAGGGATAGGTGTTGATGATCTCGTAGTTGTTGTAGGATTCCGTGCAGGGGGAGACGCCGCCCAGAAAAGCGGAGGCGGAGGAGATCGGCTCGCTGCAAAGCCAGCGAATGAAGCTCAGCGCCAGCTCGGGATGCCTGGAGAGCCTGGAAATGCCCAGGCAGCCGCCGCCGATGACGGGCCTTCCGCCGGGAATCAGCGCATACCCGATGGAATCGCGGACCCTCGACTGATAGCTGACCAGAGGAGAGGCGAAGTTGTTGTAAATTAGCGCCATCGCGATGTCGCCGCTGGCAAAGGCGGACACCGTATTGCGCCACCAGGTCGAATAGTTGGGATCGGCGTAGGGGCGCGCGGCGAGCAGCTGCTCGAGGGCGCGGACAAAATTGGGCGCGCGCATGTCCACCTTCCCTGTCTCGTCGTACAGGTTTTCCTGCAGGGCGAACAGGCGCTGGAGATACTCGCTGGACGCGACGGCAATGGAGCCCACGGTCAGCGTCGTGCCGTACTTCACGGGGGAATCCGGATTCAGGCTCCGCGTGAAGAAGGACGCGGTCTCGTTGTATTCGTCAAAGGTTTTGGGGACGGTCAGCTCGCGGCCGAATCGCTCGACAAACATCCGGCGGATCATGGAGTTGGAGAAGAGATCCCTGCGGTAGTACAGCATCTGCGTGCTGGGCGAGAAGGGCACGGAATAGAGCGTGTTGTTGACGTAGGAATAGGGCGCAACGGTGCCCTTGAGGAACGTGGAAAGAAATTCGGTCATCGAGGGATCGATGTCGGTCAGGGGCATGAGCAGCTTGCGGGCGAAGAAGGAGAGCATGGTCACGTCGATGCGCAGCACGTCATAGCATTCATGCCCGCGCATGCCGCTGGCAAAAATATCGAAAATCTCATCGTAGGAGAAAATCGAGATGTTGACCGGCACGCCCGTCTGGTTGGTGTAGAGCTTGGCAATGTGCTGGAGCGTGTAGGCCTCGGGGCTGTCCAGCGTGATGACGTTCAGCGCCTGCCCCTCTGTGGGGAAGACTGGCGGCGGGGTGAACGAGCGGAAGCCGTTGTTCGGCAAAATTTGCTCGCCGGCGGGCGTCTGCGACTCGATCTGATGGATCAGCTTCTTGGCGGTGGCGTCGCCCAGCAGGCGATAATTCAGCTCGTACTTGCAAAAATCGCTCTCGGGCAGCGTGAAGAGCGGCGAAAGCGTGTAAATCCTGGGCAGGTCGGGGCTGCTGAAGCTCTTGAGCAGATTGCGCGCCACCTGGGCCAGCTCCATGCGGGAGCAGACGACGGCGTCGGCGCAGCTGAGCTCCTGACTTTCCAGAATGCTGAGCTGCTCGCTCTGCTTGTCCGTCTGGATATGGGTGATCCGGGCTGAGGAGCCCTGCATGGCGGTGTGAAAGCCCTCGCAGAACTCGGCCGTGCTGGATGCCCAGAGGCTTCCCGTCAGGAGAACGACGCGGCCGCAGCGGTCCTTCCTGACCTGTCCGGCGATGCTGGAGCCCGCCTGGCGGTAGTCAAAGCCGATGAAATCGGCGACAAAGGAGGGGCGGTGCTCCACGTAGATGACGGGGATGCTCTTGCCGAAGGGGACGGACATCATGTGCTGGCTGCCCGCGAAGACGGCCATGGCGTCGATGCCGTCCTTGAGCACCTCCTGCTGAACGGCCTCCTCAGACTGCTGACCGTCCAGCTCGGAGGAGAGATACTGGCGAACGCGGTATCCGTGATTCTCAGCGTAGGTTTTGAAGCTGATGTAGAAGTCGATCGGGCGCTTGTCCCGCAGGTTCGGCAGGATCACGCCGATGAGCCGGGAGCGCGTCTGGCGAAGCTGCTTGGCCTGCTCATTGGGCACATAGCCGAGCTGCTCGCAGGCGTCAAGGACACGGCGGATTTTATCGCTGCTGACGTTGCCGCGGCCGTTGAGCACGTTGGATACCGTGCCCTGTGCTACGCCTGCAATTTTTGCAATGTCCTTGATGGTGGCCATGTGGTTCACGTTCCTTTGCATGCTGTTTGATACCTTATTATATCAATAAAGCGCCGCAAACACCATAGAAAAATGAAAAGAAGCGGGCGGACGGACGGCAGGCCGGGACGGCGGCGGGAAACTTGGCCGGAATTTCATCAAAAATTGACATGAATTTTGGTTGACATCGCACGAAAGGGCTGGTATAATTTTAGCCAGAAGGAAAATGAAACGATTCAATTTTGAAAAGGCGCTTTCCTTCCCATTCCGGCGGTGGTAATCAGACCCGGTTGGAGGCCTGAATATTGCAATAAAAGAAAAGGAGACCTGAACATGAAAAAACTGGTAGGAACTCTCTTGGCCCTGGTCATGGTGCTCAGTCTGATGACTGCGGTCGCGGAACCGCTTCAGCTGACCATGTACTTCCCGGTCAACGTCGGCGGCAGTGCGGCTGCTCTGATCGACGCGATGACGCAGGACTTCAACGCGGAGAACCCGGACATCCATGTGGACGCCGTGTACACGGGCAACTATGACGATACCGTCACGGCGATTCAGAGCGCCATTCAGGGCGGCAACGCGCCCGACCTGTTCGTGAGCCTGGCGACGCAGCGCTTCACCATGGCGGACACGAAGATGGCCATGCCGCTGGACGACCTGATCGCCGCCGATCCGGAGGGACAGACGTTCATCGATGACTTTATCGACGGCTTCATGCTGGACTCCTACGTCGATGGCAGCATCTATTCCATCCCGTTCCAGCGCTCGACGATGGTCATGTACTACAACAAGGACGCCTTCCGCGAGGTGGGCCTCGATCCGGACGCCCCGCCGACGACCTGGGACGAGCTGGTGGAGTACGGCCTCAAGCTGACCAACGAAAACCGCAAGGGCGTTGGCCTGGCGCTCAACTCCGGCTCCGCCCAGTGGGCCTTCACCGGCTTCTCCCTGCAGAACTGCACCAACGGCGTCGGCCTGATGAGCGCTGACGGCAAGCAGATCTACTTCAACACGCCGGAGAACGTCGAGGCGCTCCAGTTCTGGCTCGACCTGCAGAACAAGTACGAGATCATGAACAAGGGCATCGTGCAGTGGACCGATCTGCCGACCCAGTTCCTGGCGGGCGAGGTCGCGATGATCTATCACACCACCGGCAACCTGACCAACATCAAGAACAACGCCACGTTTGACTTCGGCGTGTGCTTCCTCCCGGCCGGCAGGCAGTGGGGCGCGCCGACCGGCGGCGGCAACTTCTACATCACCAACGGCATCTCCGAGGAGCGTCAGCAGGCTGCCTGGAAGTTCATCAAGTTCTGCTGCTCCACCGAGCGCGCTGCGCAGTGGTCCATCGACACCGGTTATGTGGCGACGCGCGAGTCCTGCTACGAGACCGAGCTGCTCAAGAACTACTATGCCAGCTTCCCGCAGGCGCTGGTCGCCTACGAGCAGCTCCAGTACGCTCAGCCGGAGCTGACGACCTACTCCGCCGCCGAGATGTGGCGCATCCTGAATGACAACATTCAGGCCGCGGTCACCGGCGAAATGACGGCCGAGGAAGCGCTCGAGGCCGCGCAGGAGCAGGGCGAAGAGCTGCTCGCCGATTATCAGTAAGCCGCAGAGGATCTGACGGCGGGGCCATGGGCCAACCCTGTGGCCCCGCTCATTCTGTCTAACCGGCATGATGCCGGCTGCATCACCGACGAAATGCTGTACATCCCACTGCTTTGCGGCCGAGGCCAGAGTCAGGCAGAAGGATTTACAGAGCAAGAGGGTCAATTCATGAAACAGAAAATGACGAAGCGCGCAAGGCGCGAAACCGCAATCGGATGGGCGCTGCTGCTGCCGGCCCTGCTCTTCATGTGCGTCTTCACAGTATATCCTGTTGTCCGCAGCATTGTGCTCAGCCTGATGAAGTACAAGATGGGCATGGACGCGCCGGAATTCATCGGCTTTGCCAATTTCACACGGCTGTTCGGCAGCAGCACGTTCTGGAAGGTCATGCGCAATACCGTCAGCTTTGCGCTGATGACGGTGATCCCCAGCATGGTGATCGGCCTCGTGCTGGCCATGCTGGTCAACCGCAAGGGCAGGCACATCGGCTTTATCCGCACGGCGTATTTTTACCCGTCCGTGATGCCGATGATCGCCATTGCCAGCGTCTGGATGTTCATCTATATGGCCAAGAACGGCCTGCTGGACCAGATGCTGATGTCGCTGGGGCTGGCGCCGATGGATGTGCTCTCCAACAAGGCGACCGTCCTGCCGGCCATGGCGGTGATGTACGTCTGGCGCGAATCGGGCTATCTGATGGTGTTCTTCCTCTCGGGCCTGCAGAGCATCAACAGCGATGTGCTGGAGGCGGCGGCCATCGACGGCGCGACCGGCTGGAAGACCTTCCGCCACATCACGCTTCCGCTTCTGGCGCCGACGACGCTGTTTATTTCCACCATCGCGTTCACCAACTGCTTCAAGCTGGCCGACCATGTCATCATCATGACGGAAGGCGCACCCAACAATGCAAGCACGCTGCTGCTGTATTACATCTATCAGCAGGGCTTTACCAATATGAATTACGGCGTTTCCTCCGCGCTGACGGTCATCATGCTCGTCATCCTGCTGATCGTATCGGTTCCGCGCTTCTTCAGCCAGGACCGGAAGATCCATTACGCGTAAGGGAGGAGAGTGCATATGAAAATGAACCGCAAGAAAGCCGTTGGCGTCCTCATCACGCTGCTTTCCATTGTGCTGGGCGTCGTCTGGCTGACGCCGCTGATCTGGCTGGTCGGTACCGCGCTGACCGAGACCTCGTTCCATATGACGTTCCTTCCGACCACGCCGTTCACGCTGGACAACATCAAGTACGTCTGGAACGCCGTGCCGTTCGGCCAGTACTATCTCAATACGATCATCCTCGTCGTGGGCACGTTCTGCATCCAGTTCGTGACCTCCACGCTGGCGGCGTATTCCCTGGCCTTCTACAAGTTCAAGGGGCAGGCGCTCGTCTTTATCGTCATCTTCATGCAGATCATCATTCCCAACGACGTGCTGATCATCCCGAACTTCATGACCCTCTCGGAGCTGGGCCTGTACGACACCAAGCTGGGCGTCATGCTCCCGTTCCTGGGCAGCGCGATGGCCATCTTCCTGTTGCGCCAGCACTTCAAGACGGTGCCCAAGGCGCTGGGCGAGGCCGCGATGATCGACGGCGCGAACCTGTGGCAGACGATCTGGCGCGTGTACATGCCCTGCGCCAAGCCGGCGTACATGTCCTTCGCGGTGATTTCCGTCAGCTATCACTGGAACAACTACCTCTGGCCGCTGATCGTGACGAAGTCCCCGACCAACCGTACGCTGACGGTGGGCCTGGCCATCTTTGCCAAATCGAAGGAAGCCAATATGCAGTGGTCCAATGTCTGCGCGGCGACGCTGATCATCATTGCGCCGCTTCTGCTGGCGTTCTTCATCCTGCAGCGGCAGTTCATGGACAGCTTTGTCAGCGCGGGCGTAAAGGAGTGACGACCATGATGAACCTCAGATTCCTGGGAAAGGGAGCGGCATTCTATCCTGCCTTTGGCAACACCAACGCGTTCTTTGAGCAGGGCGGCGACCTGTTCCTCCTGGACTTTGGCGAGAGCGCCTTTGAGAAGGCCGTCCGCCTGCTGGATCTGGCGTCCTACCGGCATGTCTACGTGCTCATCACGCATCTGCATGCGGATCACGTCGGCTCGCTGGCGTCGCTCATCTCCTATACGGCCTGCGTGCTCCACATCCGGGTGACGGTCGTGCATCCTGTCGATACCGTCGTGCAGCTGCTGACGCTCGAGGGTATCTCCAGAGACTTCTATACCTACGCCGAGCGGCTGCCTGCCGACTGCCCCGTGCAGGCCAGGCCCGTCGAGGTGCGCCATGCGCGGGACATGAAGTGCTTCGGCTATGAGCTTGACGACGGCGAGGAGACGGTGTATTTCAGCGGCGACGCGGCGGATGTCCCGGCAAGCGTTGTGCAGGGATATCTCGGCGGACGCATCGCGCGCATCTACCACGACACCGCAAGCCATGACTCCGAGGGCCACTGCTGGTACAAGCGGCTGGAAAAGGCGTTCCCGCCGGAGAAGCGGTCGGGCGTCTACTGCATGCATTTTGACGGAGATTACATCGAGCAGATGCGCGCGCTGGGCTTCTCCGTGGTGGAAACCGTGTGAGGTGCAGCATGATCAAAGCGCTTGAAGCATTGATCCGCGAGGCGGGTGAGCTGGCCCGGTCGAAGACGCTCAGCGCCCAGGTTCACGTCAAGGGAACGAGCGATTTCGTCACCGACGCGGACCTGGCGGTCAGCCGCTTCCTGATGGACGCGCTGGTGCGCCTGGCGCCCGGCAGCCATGTGCTGAGCGAGGAGGACACCCGCGCGGATTCCCTGGAGGGAAAGCTGTTCATCGTTGATCCCATCGACGGCACGACGAACCTGATGTATCGCCTAGGGCTGAGCGCGATCTCGTGCGCGTATGCGGAGGACGGCGAGGTTCTCCTGGGTGTCGTCTACAATCCCTTCACCGACGAGATGTTCACGGCGGAGAAGGGGAAGGGCGCTTTCCTGAACGGGCAGCCTATCCATGTGAACGGGGATCGGACGATCCGCGATGCGCTCATCGGCATGGAGGCCGGCCCGGCGACCCTGGCGCAGCAGGGTCCCTTCCTGCAGAAGATCGGCGAATTGTACGGCCAATGCCGCGGCGTGCGGCTCACGGGCTCGGCTGCCATCGACCTTTCCTATGTGGCAGCCGGAAGGCTGACCGCTGTGGCGTTTCATTACCTGTATCCCTGGGATTTCGCGGCGGGCTGGCTGCTCATTTCGGAGGCCGGCGGCCATCTCGCGCTGCTGGATGGAGGCAGGCCGGTGCTCTCGGGCAGGAGCAGGCCGCTGCTCGCCTCCAATGGCCTGGTGCACGAGGAGCTGACGCGGTTCTTCGGGATGGCGCGCTAATCCGATGCTCAGATGAAAAACGAGGAGGAAGCCTGCATGACGGCTTACGATTGCAGCCGGGCGTTTGTCTACCGGAACGCGCGGCTGCCGGAGCTGACGCAGCATCCCGGGCAGATCCCCATGCACACCATCGCGTGTGATGTTCAGCTTTATTGAAAGAATGCAGCAAAGCGACGGCGCCTGGGCAATCTCCGGTTCCAGCGGGCCATCCGGGGAGAAAGCGGGGCCGATCCCGCTCCCGAACGGCTTTGAAGCGCGCGAAGGCGCACGTTTTCCGGATCGGCAGCCCCGACGCAAACCGTGAAGAAAAAGCCGTGGCTTCCGGCAGTCATCCGTCTGGAAGCCATGGCTTCTTTTTCTGACTTTGTTCGAATACTGCTTTCCCATGCGCGAATCCCTATAAAACGGACACAATCCGATGCAAAAGTCCTCTATATGCAGAAAAGGACTTTCTGTACAATACAGGAGAAGGAAGAAACAAAGCGCTGAGCCTCAACGATTGAAGCGTGGTTCCGCCGGGGGAAAAGGAGGATCAATATATGAACGTTCCATTGGAAGAATCCCTGCCCTACCGCCTGCTGGCGCTGCTGGTATTGGCCCTTTTTTATGGCATATACCTGACGAAGCAGTGGCGGCAGAAGCGACGGGGCATCCGGACCATGCAGATCGGAAGCCGGAAGGATGCGCAGACCCGCACAGTGGAAACGCTGATGGGCATTGCGACCGTGGGCATCATCCCCGCGCAGCTGCTGTCCATCGGATTTGGGTGGAGCCATCTGCCCGCAGGGGCCCGCTTTACCGGATTCTGCGTCGGGCTGCTCGGCGACGGAATCTTTTTGATCTCCGTCCTCTGCATGAAGGACAGCTGGCGGGCCGGTATCCCCGATCAGGACAAAACGGAGCTGGTGACGGACGGCATCTACGCCTTCAGCCGCAACCCGGCGTTCCTGGGCTTTGATCTGCAGTATATCGGCGTGCTGCTCATGTTTTGCAATCTGCTGACGGGGATGTTCACCGTGTTTGCCATCGTCATGCTGCACCGGCAGATTCTGCAGGAGGAACGCCATCTGACCGCCGCGTTTGGCGCGGAGTATCTGAACTACCGGCGTCGCGTCCTCCGCTATCTGGGGCGGCGCAAAGGAGAGAAGCTGTCATGAAACCAACCGCAATCGTCTATACGTCCCAAACCGGTCATACCTGGCAATATGCCCTGCTGCTGGGGGAGCAGCTGGGGCTTTCCGTGTATGCGCTGGATGAGGCCTGCGCAAAGCTCTCCGACGGCAGTCCGGTGCTGTATCTGGGCTGGCTTCACGCCAATCATGTCAAGGGCTATCGCGCGGCGGCAAGGCGCTTCGTCCTCTGTGCCGTCTGCGGCGTCGGGCTGTGCGATACCGGAGCGCTGACCGCCGAAGTCCGGAAGGCGACGTCCATTCCGGAAAGTGTGCCGCTGTTCACCCTCCAGGGCGGCATGGACCGCAGCAGGCTGAAGGGCGTGGACAAGCTGATGATGGCCATGCTGACCAGGGCGCTCGCTGCCCAGAAGCAGCGCTCCGCGCAGGATGAGCGGATGTTGGAGCTGCTGGGCAAAGACGCCAGCTATGTCCGCCCGGAAAACCTCGCCGCCGTCCTGCAATGGTACAGGGAGCAGGGTGCATGAACCGTATTCTGAAAGGAGCGGCTGTCGGAGACGGAAGAACAGCGATGGCGAGAGAGGAATAGAAAAAAGCGAAGGCTTGCGGAAATAGCGCATTCTGTTTGTGAAAAGGCTTTGCCCCAACCCGGCAAAGCCTTTTTCCGTTTTGGATGCGGATGCGGCGCTTTCCGGCCGTTTATGATTCCGACGCCGGTCACCTATAAAATAGACACATTTCCTTTGAATATGAGCCTATTCAGAACGGGCCGGAGGCATTACAATAGGCATAAAGGGGGGACGGCCATGCTGCGGATGGAGATTGCGCTGTTTCTGGTGCTGGCCTTTGTGGCCTGCATGTACTTTGGGGCTGACAAGGAGCGGACGGCGCTGCACAAAACCTTTGGCGTGCTGCTTCTTGCCGCGCTGACGAATCTTTTGATGGACGGCGTCACCGTCTGGACGGTACATCATCTGGACGTTGTGCCGCGGCTGCTCAACGACGCCGTTCACCGGCTGTTTCTGGGCAGCATGGTGCTGGTGATTTACCTGTTCTATCAGTACATTGCCATTCTGGTTGAGGAGGAGACGGGCAAGCCCCGGCGGCTGGACGGGCCTGCGAAGGCCTTTCTGGCGGCGGCGGAGCTGGGAAATTTCCTGCTGCCCATCTCCTACACGGTGACCCCGGAGGGCAACTACTCCTCCGGGCCGTACATGCTGGTGCCCTACTTCGGCGTCGCCTTCTATCTGCTGCTGTGCGCCGGGCTGCTTACGGTCAACTGGCGGCAGATTGACACCAAAAGGAAGCGCGCCATCGGCTCGGCGCTGCTCATCGAGGTGACGGTCTGCGTCCTGCAGGGACTGCGCCACACCTGGCTCATCAGCGGCATGGGCATCACGCTGATGACGCTGTCTTTCTACCTGACGCTGGAAAACCCCGACATCCTCCGCGCCGAGCTGACGGAGCAGAAGATGTCCATGCTGTACCTGAAAAGCCAGGTCAACCCGCACTTTCTGTACAACACGCTCGATACCATCCGCATCCAGGCGCAGCTGAACGGCGACAAAAAGGTGGCCGCTCTGCTGATGCGGCTGGTGGATTTCTTCCGGCTCAGCGTCAAGGTGGATAGGCCCATGGTCACGCTGGACGACGAGATGGAGCTGCTGGAGGCGTACATGGAGCTGATGTGCTGCCGCTATCCGGAGCTGCAGTGCGAGGTGGACATCGACCCCGAGCTGGGCGGCGCGCTGGTGCCGAACTTCATTTTGCAGCCCATTGTGGAAAACAGCCTGCTCCATGGCCTCAAAAACAGGGGCTACCGCGGCGAGGTGCGCATCTGCGCAAGGCGGGACGGCGAGGACAGGCTGGAAATCAGCGTCCGGGACACGGGCAGCGGCTTTGCGGAGGGCAGGAAGGCCGCCGTTGACGAGGTGCTGCGAAGCTATGCCAAGCAGCCGCCGAAGCTCAGCGGCAACAGCATCGGCATCCTGAACGTGCAGAAGCGGATCAAGCTGCTCTGCGGGCGGGAATACGGCCTGTCCTACACGGAAAACGACGAGGGCGGCGTGACGGCGCACATCCTGCTGCCGCTCAGGGAGGAAATGACATGAAGAAACTGAGCGTACTGCTGGTGGACGACGAGATCATGATCCGCGAGGGCTTCAAGCGGCTCTTTGACTGGGAGGCCCACGACTGCGAGGTGGTGGGCGAGGCTGGCGACGGCATGGAGGCGCTGACGAAAATCGACGCCCTGCGTCCGGACATCGTCATCATGGACATCAACATCCCCATCATGAACGGCCTGAAGGTCATCCAGCTCAGCCGCATCAAGCATCCGGCCACTGCTTTTGTGATCGTATCCGGCTATGACGATTTTTCCTACTGCCGGGAGGCGCTGCGGCTGCAGATCACCGACTACATTCTCAAGCCCGTGAACTACGAGGAATTTGGCGGCTGCATCGACAACCTGAAAATCTCGCTGTTTGAGCGGCGGGTGTCGGCTGCGGCGGAGCCGGAGAAGCAGGAGGAGCGCACCATCACAGGCCTGACACGGTATTTGCAGGAGCATCTGACGGAGGAAATCAGCCTGTCCGTGCTGGCCGAGCAGTTCCACCTGAACCCGCAGTACATCAGCCAGCTGTTCAAAAGCGAGATCGGCGTGAATTTCCTGGCGTACCTCACCAACGTCCGCATGGAGAAGGCGAAAAAGCTGCTGCTTTCCACCTCCCTGTCCATCGCGGAGGTGGCGGAGCAGTCCGGCTACGGGGATTACCGGGTGTTTACCAAGGTGTTCAAGAAGGCGGAGGGCGTCACGCCGTCCCAGTACCGGCGGGATTTCCTGGAGACGTGACGCACGCCGGGGATCGAAGGCAAACGGGAAGCGCAGCCGGAATGCGCTGTGAGGACGAGAACACGATGGAAGGAGAAAAGCGTCAAACCAGACAGATCAATCGGGACGTATCGGAGGGGAATATCATGGAATACCTGAGGGTTACGAGCGAAAACATCAAAAATGAGCATATATGCTGCGCCATTTCCAATAACAAGGATATTCAGGTGGCTTCCAAAAAGGCGTGGCTGTCGGAAAGATTTGAGGACGGTCTGGTTTTCCTGAAAAGCACGGAGAGAGGAAAATGCTTTATTGAGTATATCCCCGCTGAACATGCATGGAATCCGATTTCGGCAGACGGCTACATGTACATCGATTGTTTGTGGGTGGCCGGTTCGCTCAAGGGTCACGGCTATTCAACCGATTTATTGAATGCCTGTATGGAGGACAGCAAAAGCAAGGAAAAAAAGGGATTGTGCATTCTGGCGGCGGCAAAGAAAAGGCCGTTCCTGGCGGACCCGAAATTTTTGAAGTACAAGGGCTTTCGGGTTTGCGATGAAGCCGATAATGGCATACAGCTATGGTATTTGCCTTTTGAGGAAAATGCGGAGCCGCCAAAGCTGAAGGCATGCGCAAAGCATCCGCATATTGAAGAAAAGGGATACGTTCTGTATTACACCAGCCAATGCCCGTTTAATGCGAAATATGTTCCGGTCATTGAGGAGATCGCAAAAGAAAAATCCATACAGTTCAAAGCCATTCATCTGCAGAGCAGGGAAGCGGCGCAGAACGCGCCGACGCCCATCACAACATACGCCTTGTTTCTGGATGGCGGCTATGTCACCAATGAGCAGATGAATGACAAGCGGTTTTTGAAATTATTGCAGGAATAATATCATGCGCCAGAGCCTATTCGGGCATCGACGAGAGAAAATCCGCATAGGTGATGCTGGATGCCTCCCGGGCGGTCAGCGTCTTGACAAACGAAGCCCGCTTGCCCGCTGCGCCCGGCCCGCGCGAGCCGTATTCCGCAAAGAGCACCGTGCCGTGCGCGTGCGTCTTGCCCCAGTCGTCAAAGCCGGAGGAAGCGATGTGTTCGCCCAGCTCGCAGTCAAGCAGCACGGCCTTCGCCCATTCGCGCCACGGGCGGCCGAGGTACACGCTGCCCGCGGGACAGCCCCCGTTCAGGAAGCGGCAGGCCTTGAACACATAGCCGTAGGCCTGGTTTTCAGGCGTAGAGGCCGCCGTGCAGAACGCGGCAAACGGCTGAGAGCGGTCCCCGCGCCCGTCGACGGCCACGATGTCGCAGTCCTCAAACCACGCGGCGGCGCCGCCGAAGATGAAGTCCACGTCGCCCTCGATGCGGCAGCGGCGGTAGGTGTGGCGCTGCGGCACGCGCGGCGCATGCTGCTTGGGGCCGATGAAGCCGTTCTTTTCGATCTCTTTGGGTGGCAGCGGCGCGGTGAACAGCGTGTCCTGGAAGCTCCTGAGCACGCAGTCCTCCACCAGCAGGTGATCGCCG
The DNA here is from genome assembly GCA_017937505.1 of Clostridia bacterium. Lineage (GTDB taxonomy): Bacteria > Bacillota > Clostridia > Christensenellales > Aristaeellaceae > Ventricola. The sequence goes on from JAGBDL010000127.1 coordinate 12,990, forward strand.
TCGGCGTAGAGCGCGATGGCCTGACCGGCTTTCTCGCGGGGCGCCGCGTCGTTTTCGATGGTCAGGCGACGCAGGGTGATGTGCGCGCCGTCCGTGCGCAGCGTGGCTGTGCGGAAGGTGCCGCGCTTCATGCCGTCGTCCAGAATTTCGCGCGCGCCGTCGCCCCAGACGATGCGCGTGCTCCCGGCGGACGTGCCCTCGATCGTCGTATGGCTGCGCGCAAGCACGGCCTTTTCGCGGTATACGCCCGGCTCGAGGCGGATGACGGCGGGCGTACCGTCCTGCGGCAGGCGGTCGAGCGCGGCCTGCAGCGCCCCGCTGCCGGGGCGAACGGACAGAATGATCGGTGAAGTCATGGCGTTTTCCTCCGTGCAGATGATCAGAAACAGTATAGCACATTCCGCGCGGATTTGCACCCTCGCGCATATGACCGGTTTCCCGGCGAAGGCATGCGGCGCCCTGACCCGGAAGCAATTCCCAAATTGATGATTGCCGGGCGGAAAAATTTGTGGTAAAATGCAGCCAGAGCGACCGGCCGTGCATGCGGCCGGAAGAGAATTGGAGGAATCATTTATGGAACTCAAGGGCAGCAAGACTGAGAAGAACCTGATGACCGCCTTTGCCGGCGAATCTCAGGCCCGCAACAAGTATACGTATTTCGCTTCCGTCGCCAAGAAGGAAGGCTACGAGCAGATCGCCGCGATCTTCCTGAAGACGGCGGACAACGAGAAGGAGCACGCCAAGATGTGGTTCAAGGCGCTGGGCGAGCTGGGCAATACCGCCCAGAACCTTGCGCACGCCGCCGAGGGCGAGAACTACGAGTGGACCGACATGTACGCCACCTTCGCCAAGGAAGCGGAGGAGGAGGGCTTTGACAAGCTGGCGGAGCAGTTCCGCGGCGTGGCGGCCATCGAAAAGGCGCACGAGGAGCGCTATCGCGCGCTGCTGTCCAACGTGGAGATGCAGAAGGTCTTCGAGAAGGGCGAGATGACCATGTGGGAGTGCCGCAACTGCGGTCACCTCGTCATGGGCACCAAGGCACCGGAGGTCTGCCCGGTCTGCGCGCATCCGCAGAGCTACTTCGAGGTTCGCGGCGAGAACTACTAAGCGGAAACAAAACGGTCTGCTCCGGCAGGCCGTTTTTTTCTTCGGCGGATGGTCAGGCGCGGTGCAGCCCCGTCGTGCGGCCGGCGGTTGACAGCGATATGGGCGCGTGCTATGATAGGGCCAAAAGCAAGATCGCAGGAGGAAGACCCGATGGAATATGTCAATCTGGAGAAGCTCGGCGTGAAGCCGTCCCGTCTGGGATTTGGCTGCATGCGTTTCCCGACCACGCCGGAGGGAACAATCGACGAGCCGCGCGCGATGGCGATGCTCGATACGGCGTACAGGGCCGGCGTGAATTACTTTGACACCGCCTATTTCTACCACAACAGGACCAGCGAGGAATTCGTGGGCCGCGCGCTCAAGCGGTATCCGCGCGAGCGCTTCTATCTGGCCACGAAGCTGCCGCTGTCGCTCATCCATTCCCTTGAGGAGGCGAAGGAAATCTTCGAGGGCCAGTTCAAGGCGATGCAGGTGGAGTACTTCGACTTCTACCTGCTGCACTGCATCAACCAGAAGAACTGGCAGACCACGCTTGACAACGGCCTGATCGACTTCCTGCTCGAGCAGCAGAAGCAGGGCCGCATCCGCCATCTTGGCTTCTCCTTCCACGACAGCTACGAGCTGTTTGAGGAGGTGCTCAGCTATCGGGACTGGGATTTCTGCCAGATTCAGCTCAACTACATGGATACCGGCATTCAGGCCGGCATGAAGGGCTATGAGTTGGCCCGGCAGCGCGGCATTCCGGTGATCGTCATGGAGCCGGTCAAGGGCGGCAGCCTGGCGACGCTGAGCGAGGACATCTGCCGGCGGTTCAGGCAGGCGCGCCCGGACTGGTCCGTCGCGTCCTGGGCGATGCGCTGGGTCAAGAGCCTGGACAATTGCAAGATCATCCTCTCCGGCATGTCCGACGAGGCGCAGGTGGCGGACAATCTGGCGACCTTCGCCCAGCCGGGCGGGCTCACGCAGGAGGAGATGCAGGTGGTTAACGAGGTGCGCGCCATGATCGAGGCCCGCACGTTCGTCGGCTGCACGAACTGCCGGTACTGCATGCCCTGCCCGTTCGGCGTGGATATCCCGCAGAATTTCAGGATGATGAACAACTTCGCCCGGTATTCCAATGAAGACCGCCTGCGCAGCGAATGGAAAGACATGGAGGAGGCCGAGCGCGCCGGCCAGTGCCGCAGCTGCGGCAAATGCGAAACCGTCTGCCCGCAGCAGATTCCGATCCGCGAAAAGCTGCATGAGATCGCCGGACGGATGGCGGAGCAGCAGTAAAAAAAGATGAACGTCCTGCTTGACAGGACGCTCATTTCGTGCTATCATTTCATCATTCAATGAAATGTTGAATGGTGTTTCTCAAAGGAGGAAGACAGATGAGCGAGCATATGCACGATCACGACGAGCATGAGCATGACTGCACCTGCGGCCACGAGCATCATGACGAGCATGACTGCACCTGCGGCCACGAGTATCATGACGAGCATGACTGCACCTGCGGCCACGAGCATCATGACGAGCATGACTGCACCTGCGGCCACGAGCATCATGACGAGCATGACTGCACCTGCGGCCACGAGCATCATGACGAGCAGGACTGTACCTGCGGCCACGAGCATCACCACGAGCATCACCACGAGCATCACCATGAGCACGAACATGCCTGCGGCCACGAGCATCATGGCGAGCATGACTGCTGCTGCGGCCGCGAGCATCATGATGATCAGGATCAGCGCGAGCGCTTCGAGCATTTTGAGTATTACGAGCATTTCCAGCGTTTCGATCGTCAAAGGGATGCCTGCGGCTGCGGCCACGATCATGACCACGACGGCTGCGGTTGCGGCTGCGGCCACGACCACGGCGACGACGAGGAGGCGAAGGAGGAGCTGCCGCGCCTGCTTCTGGCGCTGGGCCTCTTTGCGGCGGGCATGCTGCTGCCGGTTTCGCCGCTTGCCAGGCTGCTCCTGCTGCTGGCCTGCTATCTCGTCTCCGGCTTCGGCGTGCTGCGCGCCGCGGTGCGCTCCCTGTGCAGGGGCCGCATGCTGGACGAGAACTTCCTGATGGCCGTCGCGTCCCTGGCGGCGATCGCGATTGGCGAGGTCGCCGAGGGCTGCGCCGTCATGCTGTTTTACCAGGTGGGCGAGTGCTTCCAGGACTATGCCGTGGGCCGCTCGCGCAAGCAGGTGAAGGCGCTGCTGGCGATCAAGCCGGAGGAGGCGTTCGTCCTGCGGGACGGCGAATATGCGGCGGTCGATCCGGCGCAGGTGCAGGTCGGCGAGGAAATCCGCGTCCGTCCCGGCGAGCGCGTGCCGCTGGACGCGGTGGTGCTCACCGGCATGAGCGAGATGGATACCTCCGCGCTGACGGGCGAGAGCGTCGCGCGCAACGCGGAGCCGGGCGACACGGTGCTCGCGGGCTTTGTCTCGCGCAGCGGCGTGATCACCGCGCGCGTCACCAAGCCGCTGGCGGAGTCCTCCGTCAGCCGGATCCTGACGATGGTGGAGGAGGCGCAGGAGCGCAAGGCGCCCGTCGAGCGCTTCATCACCGTGTTTGCCCGCGTGTATACGCCGATCGTCGTCGGTCTGGCGGCGGTGCTGGCGGTCGTGCCGTCCGTGATTCTGGGCGGCTGGCGCGTCTGGGTGTACCGGGCGCTCACGTTCCTGGTCGCCTCCTGCCCGTGCGCGCTGGTCATCTCCGTGCCGCTGTGCTATTTTGCGGGCATCGGCTCGGCGGCGCGCCGCGGCATCCTGATCAAGGGCGGCGACAGCCTGGACGCGCTGTGCCGCGTGAAATCGTTCGTGCTGGACAAGACCGGCACGCTGACCACGGGCGACTTCAGCGTCTGCCATGCGCACCCGGCGAAGGGCTTCACGGAGGAGGACGTGCTTGCGCTGATTGCCGGCGCGGAGCGCGACAGCGGCCATCCGCTGGCCCAGGCGGCCATTCGGGAAGCGACAGCGCGCGGTATCGCGGCGCAGGCGGTGACGCTGGAGCGCGAGATCGCCGGGCGCGGCGTGCAGGGCCGCACGGAGAGCGGCGAGATCGTGCTCGCCGGCAACGCGGCCATGATGCAGGAAAACGGCGTGGCGCTGGGAGGCCTCGTCTGTGACAGGGACAGCGCGCGCATCTACGCCGCCCGGGGCGGTAGGGCTGTCGGCTTCATCTGTCTGGAGGACGTGATCAAGCCCGGCGCGAAGGAGGCGCTGGCGCAGCTGCGCGAGCAGGGCATCGCGCGCACGGTCATGCTCACCGGCGACCGCGAGGCTCCGGCGCAGGCCGTGGCCAGGGAGCTGGGCGTTGACGAGGCGCACGCGCAGCTGCTGCCGGAGGACAAGCTGGCCAAGCTGGAGGAGATCTGCCGGGAGGGCGGTGCGGCGTTTGTCGGCGACGGCATCAAC